>NZ_VFWQ01000001.1:0-508297 GCF_006442705.1 Mesorhizobium sp. B1-1-7
AGATCTTGGTGCCGCCGACATCGGCTTCCTTCCACGCCTCGGCGGCGAAGGATGCGGCGGTGCTGAGCAGAAGCGCGGCCAGCCCTGCGGTCATGATTTTCATGGAAACCTCCCTGATATGTGGAGACGCGCGGGAAATCGCGGTCTCGTTGTGTCAACGCCTGCCGGCCGGAAGTTCTTCCCGAAAGGGCTTGTGGGACATCGGTAGCCGGGGCTTGGCTGCCGGTAACAATTCCCTCGGTTCGGTCGTACTAGTTGCGTGGCGCAGCTGAATTCGGGGCCAGGGAGATTGCCCGAACAGCGACCGGTTGCCACACATTGGTGATTGGCGCACAGGCCAGGGCGTCGCTATACCGGCGCCAAAACAGTATCGTCGCCGAAACAGTAGGGCTTTTGGAATGGCATTGGATATCGGCTATGTCAGCGCGGTCGGGGCGGGCGCCATCTCGTTCCTGTCGCCTTGCGTGCTGCCGCTGGTGCCGCCCTATCTCTGCTACATGGCCGGCGTCTCGGTCGACGATTTTCGCGGCAATGCGGGTGCGACGGCGCGTGAAGGCACGCGCGGCGCGCTGCTCTATTCCTCGATCGCCTTCGTGCTCGGCTTCTCGACCGTGTTCGTGGCGCTCGGCGCAGGCGCTTCGACCATCGGCCGGCTGCTGCGCGTCTGGCAGGAGCCGCTGGCGATGGGCGCCGGCGTGCTGATCATCCTGATGGGCCTGAATTTCCTCGGTATCCTGCGCATCCCGCTGTTTTCGCGCGAGGCGCGCTTCCAGTCGCAGGGCAAGCCGGCAAGTGCTGTCGCCGCCTATGTCATGGGTCTGGCCTTCGCCTTCGGCTGGACGCCCTGCATCGGCCCGGTACTGGGGCCGATCCTGACGCTGGCTGGTGGGCGCGAAACCGTGGGCGAGGGCGCGCTGCTGCTCGCCGCCTATTCGCTTGGGCTTGGCATACCGTTCCTGATCGCAGCGCTGTTTTCCGGCGCCTTCATGCGTTTCCTCGGCAAATTCCGCGTCCATCTCGGCCGCGTCGAAAAGGCGATCGGCGCGCTGCTGGTCGTCGCCGGCGTGTTTTTCCTCACCGGTGGCGTGCAGGCCGTCTCCTACTGGTTGCTGGAGAATTTCCCCGTGCTGGGGCGGCTTGGATAGTCCACTTCAGCACGGGAACGATGCATGGCGGCCTGCATTTGCAGTGCCATTGACCGACACTTTTTTCGAGCCGGGAGGCGAGAATGGTAGCCAAGGCGGACGTGCGAAAGTTCTTCAAGGCCTATGAGAAGGTCTACAATGACGCGATCGCCGACACCGTCGATCCCAACGACGTCGCGGACATGTATTCGGCTGGTTTTGTCTCGGTGACGCCGGCCGCGGTCATGGTCGGCGAGAATGGCCAGCAGTTGAAGGCCATCATGAAAAAGGGTTTTGAGGCCTATCGTGCCCTCGGCAGCAAGAGGATGACCTGTAAGGACGTCTCTGTGACACCTATCGACCAGGACCATTGCGTGGCTGGGGTAAGCTGGTCCGGTGATTATGAACGCAAGGACGGGAGTCCCGTGACGATCGACTTTGCGATCAACTATCTCGTCGAAAAGCGCGACGGCAAGCTGAAGGTGTTTGGCTGGATATCAGGTGACGAGCAGGCGGCATTCAGGAAACATGGCCTGTTGTAGGTGTGCTGACTGTCGGATTCCGTCTCAAGCCCCGCTGATCAAGAGTCATCTGCTCCGCCATCTCACCGGAATTTAACCGCATTGGTCCAGCATGGCGCCACTGCTAGCATGATTTGATTCCCAACGCTTTCATATGGTTGTCCTTCCATGAGCCAGAGATCCTGCCTGTCGATCATCCTCGCCGCCGGCGAAGGCACGCGCATGAAGAGTGCGCTGCCGAAGGTGCTGCACCAGATCGCGGGCCTGCCGATGGTCGCGCATGTGGTGAAGGCGGCCGAAGCCGCCGGGGCCGGCGACCAGGCGCTGGTTATCGGCCATGGGGCGGAGGAAATGCGCAAGGCGGCGGCGAAATTCGCGCCTAAAGCAGAGACCTTCGTCCAGGAAAAACGGCTCGGCACCGCGCATGCTGTGCTGGCTGCGCGCGAAGCGATATCAAGGGTTTACGACGATGTCCTGGTGATGTTCGGTGACACGCCGCTGATCGATCCAGGGGCGCTGACCGTGGCGCGACTGAAGCTGGCGGAAGGCGCTGCCGTCGCCGTCATCGGCTTCCGTACACCCAATCCAACTGGCTATGGCCGGCTGATCGAGAAGGGCGGCAAGCTGGTCGCTATCCGCGAGGAGAAGGATTGCAGCGAGGAAGAGAAGAAGATCACATTCTGCAATGGCGGGCTGATGGCGGTGGCCGGCAGCCAGGCGCTGAAGCTGCTCGACGCGGTCGGCAACAAGAACGCCAAGGGCGAATATTACCTCACCGACATTGTCGAGATCGCCAGCGGGCAAGGCCTCGATGTGGTTGCGACCGAGGCGAGCTTTGAAAATGCGCTCGGCATCAACAACCGCGCCGAACTGGCGCAGGCCGAAGGCATCTGGCAGCAGCGCCGGCGGCACGAGGCGATGCTTTCGGGCGTGACGCTGATCGCGCCGGAGACTGTTTTCTTCTCGCACGACACCGAGATCGGCTCGGACACGATCGTCGAGCCCAATATCTGGTTCGGCCCGGGCGTGAAAATCGCCGGCGGCGCCAAGATCCATGCCTTCAGCCATATCGAAGGCGCAACTGTAGCGGCGAATTGCGATGTCGGTCCGTTCGCACGGCTGCGGCCGGGCGCCGATCTGCGGGAAAAAGCCAAAGTCGGCAATTTCTGCGAGGTCAAGCAGGCTGTTGTCGAGGAGGGCGCCAAGGTCAACCATCTGACCTATATCGGTGATGCGCGTGTCGGCGCGGGCGCCAATATCGGCGCCGGCACCATCACCTGCAACTATGACGGCTACTCGAAATTCTTCACCGACATCGGCGAGGGCGCTTTTGTCGGCTCGAACTCTTCGTTGGTGGCGCCGGTCACCATCGGCAAGGGTGGATACATCGCCTCCGGCAGCGTCATCACTGAAAGCGTGCCCGACGACGCACTGGCCTTCGGTCGGGCGCGCCAGAAGACGATCCCCGGCAAGGGCAAGGAATTGCGCGAGCGCTTTGCCTCGGCCGCGGCTGCCAAAAAGAAGTAAGACCGGCCTTCAAAAACTGAACGATTGCAGTAACCGGATTGCAAGTGCGCTGTGTCATGATGCATGCGTGCAGAAGCGTCCGTTACAGCGGACGAAATGCAATGTGACTTTCGCGGCGGACCGGCCATCCCTAAATAACGCTGGTTTTCCACGGGGAATTGGGGGCTGTCTGCATGTGCGGTATCGTTGGAATCGTTGGCCACTCGCAGGTTGCGCCGCTCATTGTCGATGCGCTGAAGCGGCTTGAGTATCGCGGCTATGACTCGGCCGGAGTCGCCACCATCGAGAAGGGTGAGCTTGGCCGCCGGCGCGCCGAGGGCAAGCTGGTCAACCTCGAACGCCGGCTCAAGGATGAGCCGCTCGAAGGCACAATTGGCATCGGCCACACACGCTGGGCGACCCATGGCGTGCCCAACGAAACCAATGCGCATCCGCATTTTTCCGCCGGCGTCGCCATCGTCCACAACGGCATCATCGAGAATTTCGCGGAATTGCGCGACGAACTGATCCGCGACGGCTATTCTTTCTCGTCGCAAACAGACACCGAAGTCGTCGCCCACCTGGTGGCGCGTGAACTCGCCAAGGGGCTGAAGCCGGTCGAGGCCGCCCATCAGGCGCTGAAGCGGCTGGAAGGCGCCTTTGCGCTGGCCATCATGTTCAAGGGCGACGAGGATCTGATCGTAGGCGCCCGCAACGGTCCGCCGCTGGCCGTCGGTCATGGCGATGGCGAAATGTTCCTGGGCTCGGACGCCATCGCGCTCGCCCCGTTCACCAATTCGATCACCTATCTCGAAGACGGCGACTGGGCTGTGGTGCGCCGCGACAGCGTTGCCATCTTCGACATCGACGGCAAAAAAGTCGCCCGCAAGCGCCAGCAGTCGCTGTCGACCAGCTTCATGGTCGACAAGGGCAATCGCCGCCATTTCATGGAGAAGGAAATCCATGAGCAGCCCGAGGTGATCTCGCACACGCTGGCCCACTATGTGGATTTCGTCTCCGGCGTCTCCAAGCCGCTCGACCTGCCTTTCGATTTCGCCAAGATCGACCGGCTGGCGATCTCCGCCTGCGGTACCGCCTATCTCGCCGGCCTGATCGGCAAATACTGGTTCGAGCGCTATGCGCGGCTGCCGGTCGATATCGATGTCGCCTCGGAGTTCCGCTACCGCGAAATGCCGCTGTCTGCCAACGATGCCGCATTCTTCATCTCGCAATCGGGCGAGACCGCCGACACGCTGGCCTCGCTGCGCTACTGCCGCAAGGCCGGCATGAAGATCGGCGCCGTCGTCAACGTGCGGGAATCGACCATGGCGCGCGAATCCGACGTCGTGCTGCCGACACTTGCTGGCCCCGAGATCGGCGTCGCCTCGACCAAGGCCTTCACCTGCCAGTTGTCCGTGCTGGCCGCGCTTGCGGTGCGCGCCGGCGTGGCGCGCGGCACAATCTCGAAGGAACAGGAGAAAACTCTGGTGCGCGCGCTTTCGGAAGCGCCGCGCTATGCCAACCAGGTGCTGAAGCTCGAGGAGCAGATCGAGCGCATCGCGCGCGAACTGTCGCGCTACAAGGACGTGCTCTATCTCGGCCGCGACACCAATTTCCCGCTGGCCATGGAAGGCGCGCTGAAGCTCAAGGAAATCTCCTACATCCACGCCGAAGGCTATGCCGCAGGCGAGCTGAAGCATGGCCCGATCGCGCTGATCGACGAGAACATGCCGGTCATCGTCATCGCGCCGCATGACCGCATCTTCGAGAAGACCGTGTCCAACATGCAGGAAGTGGCGGCGCGCGGCGGCAAGATCATCCTGATCACCGACAGCAAGGGCGCGGCACAGGTAAGCGTGAAGACGATGGAAACGATCGTGCTGCCCGATGTGCCCGAAATCATCTCGCCGATCATCTATGCGCTGCCGATCCAGATGCTGGCCTATTTCGCCGCCGTCTTCATGGGCACCGACGTCGACCAGCCGCGCAATCTGGCGAAATCGGTGACGGTGGAGTAGGGGTTTTAAACAGGCGCCTTTAAAAACTTCGCAGTTCCAAACGGCCTTGCTGTTCACTAATGTTGCGCTGCAACCCACGGCCGGTGAACCATGTCCGACGCTCCGAAGACTTCTGGCATGACCCGGCTGAGGAACTATTTCCTCACGGGCTTCGTCGTCTGCGCGCCGCTGGCGATCACCGCCTATATCGCCTGGTCGTTCATCGGCTGGGTCGATTCCTGGGTAAAGCCTTATATTCCAGCGCGTTACAACCCCGATACCTACCTGCCGTTCCCTGTGCCGGGCTTCGGGCTGATCGTCGCCCTGATCCTGATCACGCTGATCGGCTTCCTGACGGCCAACATCGTCGGCCGCGCCATCGTCAATTTCGGTGAGCGCATGCTTGGCCGCATGCCGCTGGTGCGCGGCATCTATGGCTCGCTGAAGCAGATTTTCGAGACCGTGCTGTCGAACAAGGGCGACATGTTCCGCCAGGTCGGGCTGGTCGAGTATCCGCGCAAGGGTGTCTGGTCGCTGGTCTTCGTCGCCAGCGAGAAAGAGACCGAGATCAACCAGAAGCTTGATCAGCAAGGCGATCCGCTGATTGCCGTGTTCATGCCCTGCACGCCGAACCCAACCACCGGCTTCCTGATGTACGTGCCGAAGTCGGACATCGTGCTGCTCGACATGACGATCGAGGACGGTGCCAAGCTGATCGTTTCGGCCGGACTGGTGGCGCCCGAGGTCAAGCAAATGGTTGTCGTGAATGGTGAGCCGATCGAGGGAATGCTTGCCAACCCATCGGTTGCCGCCTTGGCTCAACCGGCGCGCAAGAGCCGGACGGCTTCGTCGCGTCCGAACAAGTAAAGCAGCAGGCGCAGCGCCTCGCCGCGGTCGGACTGAAGTTCGGGGTCGCGTGACAGGATCAACCTTGCATCGTCGCGGGCAGCTTCCAGAAGATCGGCATGCGCCTCGATACGCGCCACCTGGAAACCCGGCGTGCCGGACTGGCGGGTGCCCAAAAGCTCGCCTTCACCGCGCAATTTCAGGTCTTCCTCGGCGATCAGGAAGCCGTCCTCCGTCTCGCGCATCACAGACAGCCGGCGTTTAGCGGTCTCGCCGAGCGGATCCTTGTAGAGCAGCACGCAGGAGGACGGCTTGTCGCCGCGTCCGACACGGCCGCGCAGCTGATGCAACTGCGCCAGGCCAAAGCGCTCGGCATGCTCGATGACCATGACGGTGGCATCAGGCACGTCGACGCCGACCTCGATGACCGTGGTGGCGATCAGGATGCGTGTCTCGCCTTGCTTGAAAGCGCGCATCGCCTCGTCCTTCTCCGCACCCTTCATGCGGCCATGGACAAGGCCGATACGATCGCCGAACAGCGGCTTCAGCGAGGCGAAACGATCTTCCGCCGACATCAGCTTGATCTCTTCGGACTCTTCGACCAACGGACAGATCCAGTAGATCTTCTGGCCGCCGGCGACGGCGTCCTCCATGCGGCCGACCAGTTCGTCCAGGCGCTCCAGCGGCAGCGTGACGGTTCGGATCGGCTGGCGGCCGGCCGGCTTTTCCGTCAATTTCGACACGTCCATGTCACCGAAGGCGGTCAGCACCAGCGTGCGCGGGATGGGGGTCGCCGTCATCACCAGCATGTCGGGCGCATCGCCCTTGGCGGTGATGGCAAGCCGCTGGTGGACGCCAAAGCGATGCTGCTCGTCGATGACGGCCAGCACCAGGTCGTCGAAAGTCACCGTTTCCTGGAACAGCGCGTGGGTGCCGACGACGATGTCGATCTCGCCGCTGGCCAGGCCGGCCAGCGTGTCGGCGCGTTCGCGGCCTTTCTCGCGCCCGGTCAGGATGGCGATGCGCAGGCCTATGCTGGCGGCAAGCGGGGCGATCGTCGCCAGATGCTGGCGCGCCAGGATTTCGGTCGGCGCCATCAACGCCGCCTGGCCGCCAGCCTCGACGGCGCGCGCCATGGCAAGCAGCGCGACGACCGTCTTGCCGGACCCGACATCGCCTTGCAGAAGCCGCAGCATGCGCTCGGGGTCGGCGAGGTCGGCATTGATTTCGGCCAGCGCGAATTCCTGGGAAGCGGTCAGCGAATAAGGAAGCGCTGCGCGCAGTTTCTCTACGATGCTGCCGTCGCCGACCAGGGGACGGCCAGACAAGCGGCGGATCTTTGCCCGCACCAGCGCCAGCGAGACTTGGCCCGCCAGCAATTCGTCATAGGCGAGGCGCCGCCAGGCAGCGCCGTCGATGGAGACGTCGATCGGATCGGCCGGGTTGTGGATGCGGGCGAGCGCATCGCCAAAGGTCGGAAAGGTGTGCCGGCGCATGAAGGCGCTGTCCTGCCACTCGGGCAATTCGGGCAAGCGGCCGAGCGCCTGGCCGATCGCCCGGCGCAGCACCTTGCCGGACAGCCCCGCGGTGAGCGGGTAGACCGGTTCGACCAGCGGCAGGTTTTCCGCCTCGCTGGCCATGGCGATATGGTCGGGATGGACCATGGTCGGGCGGCCGTTGAACCATTCCATGCGGCCCGAGACCACGACATGCTCGCCGACTGGCATCGCCTTTTCGAGATAGGAGGCATGGGCATGGAAGAAGGTCAGCCCGATTTCGCCGGTATCGTCATGGGCAAAGACCCGGTAGGGCACCGACCGGTTGCCGCGCGGCGGCGGCTGATGACGGTCGATGCGCACCTCGAGCGTTACGATCGCGCCCTCGGCGGCGAGCGCGATGCCCGGCCGGTTGCGGCGGTCGATGACGGTGTGCGGCAGCACGAACAGAAGGTCGCCGGCGCGCGCCGCGCGATCGCCGAGATCGGCGGCGACGACTTTCTCGATCAATGCGCCCACCTTCGGCCCGACGCCGGCGAGCGAGGTGATCGGGACAAAGAGGGGGTCGAGGATGGAAGGACGCATGATGTCAGCTTATGTCGCGACGGCAGCAGCGCAAGGCTGACAGCCCCTTCTATCCACGCTATATGCGCCGCAGCAAGTGAGGATGCGCAACAATGACCGGAACGAAACGATCAAGCGAGGGGCTGGACGTCCACCGCCGCAAGCTCTTGTTCCGCTCCTGGCATCGCGGCTTGCGCGAGATGGATCTGATCCTCGGCACCTTCGCCGATGCCGAGATCGGCGCCTTGACGGCCGAGGAGATCGACCAATATGAGAGACTCCTCGACATTCCCGACACCGAATTCCTGCCGCTGATCACTGGCGAACGCCCGGTGCCGGAGGATATCGACTGCGCCGTCCTGCAAAAGATCCTGGCGTCCCGCCGGACCATGATTTTCTGAACACAAGCAATTCCAGGAAAAGTGCCAAGCGGTTTTCCGTTCGGAATTGCGACAACAAGACCGTGATTTGATGAGCCTCATTCCCACCATTGGTCTGCCGAAAGGCCGTGCCGGCCAGTTCATCGTCGACGGTGTCGCCGATGGCTATGAAGCCTTCGCGCTGGTGCAGGCCGCGCTAGAGATCGCGCCCGACAAGCCGGTATTGTTCGTGGCGCGTGACGGCCAGCGCCTGCCGGCAATCATCGAGGCGTTGTCCTTCGCGGCCCCCGGCCTTCCGGTGCTCGAACTGCCGGCCTGGGATTGTCTGCCCTATGACCGCGTTTCGCCCGGTTCGGATGCCGCGGCCAAGCGCCTCGATGCGCTGACCGCCATGATCGCGCTGGCCAGGAAGCCACACCGCGCCGTCATCCTCACCACCGCCAATGCGCTGCTGCAGCGCATTCCGCCGGCCGAGCTTGTCGAGGCACAGACTTTTCATGCCAGGCCCGGCAACCAGATCGACATGAACGCGCTGGTGTCGCGGCTGGAAACGTCGGGCTTCGAACGCGTGCCGACGGTGCGCGGTATCGGCGAGTTCGCCGTGCGTGGCGGCATTCTCGACCTCTTCGCGCCGGGCTGGACCGAGGCGCTGAGGCTCGATTTCTTCGGCGACACGCTGGAATCGATCCGCGTCTTCGATGCCGCTACGCAGCGCACCACCGGCCAGCGCAAGTCGATGGCGCTGCAGGCGATGAGCGAGGTGGCACTGACGCCCGAAACCATCAGCCGCTTCCGCCGCGCCTATATCGAAGCCTTCGGCGCACCGCAGCGTGATGACGGCCTCTATGCGGCGGTCAGCGAGGGCAGGCGTTTCGCCGGCATGGAGCACTGGCTGCCTTTCTTCTATGAGCGGCTGGAGACCGTGTTCGACTATCTGCCCGACACGCCTGTCGTCTTCGACCACTTGGCGCATGAGGCGTTGGCCGAACGCCATACGCTGATTCTCGACCACTACGAGGCGCGCAAGAAGCAGGCGGACGCGGCTTTGAAGGATGCCGTGCCCTACAAGCCGGTGGCGCCGGATCTGCTTTATCTCTCGCCGGAAAACCTGATCGCCTCGCTCGGGCCGCGCGAAGCGATCGACTTCACGCCGTTCGACGCGCCCGATGCCGGCGCCAAAAAGGTCTACCACGCCGGATCACGCCATGGCCGCAGCTTCGTCGAGGAGCGCGCCGATCCGAACGTCAATGTCTTCGATGTCGTCGTCAGGCATATCGCCGATGAGCGCGCGGCCCGTCGCCGCGTCGTCATCGCCGGCTGGACCGAAGGTTCCCTCGACCGGCTTGGCCAGATCCTGGCCGAGCATCATCTCGGCAATCTCAAGCAGGTCGAGACGCTTGCCGAAGCCGATCAGCTTGAGCCAGGGCAGGCGGCCTTGGCCGTGCTGCCGCTGGAATCCGGCTTCGAGACCGAAAGGCTGGTCGTCGTCGCCGAACAGGACATTCTGGGCGACCGGCTGATCCGGCGCTCGAAGCGCAAGAAGCGCGCTTCCGACTTCATAGCCGAGGCATCGGCCTTGTCGGCCGGCGATATCGTCGTCCATGCCGACCACGGCATCGGCCGCTTCATCGGCCTGCGCACCATCGAAGCGGTCGGCGCGCCGCATGACTGCCTGGAAATCCACTATGCCGGCGACGACCGCCTGTTCCTGCCGGTGGAAAACATCGAACTCCTGTCGCGCTACGGCTCTGACACAGCCGAGGCAACGCTGGACAAGCTCGGCGGCGGCGCCTGGCAGTCGCGCAAGGCGAAGCTGAAGAAGCGCTTGCTCGACATGGCCCGGCAATTGATCCGCATCGCCGCCGAACGGCAGATGCGGGCAGCACCCGCGCTGGTGCCGGCCGAGGGCCTCTATGACGAATTCTCGGCCCGTTTCCCTTACGAGGAAACCGACGACCAGCAGACGGCGATCGACTCGGTCAGGGATGACCTCGGCGCCGGCAAGCCGATGGACCGGCTGATCTGCGGCGACGTCGGCTTCGGCAAGACCGAAGTGGCGCTGCGCGCCGCCTTCATCGCGGCCATGGAAGGGTTCCAGGTCGCCGTGGTGGTGCCGACGACGCTGTTGTCGCGCCAGCACTTCAAGACGTTTTCGCAGCGGTTTTCCGGCCTGCCGATCCGTGTTGCCCAGGCCTCGCGGCTGGTCGGCGCCAAGGAACTGGCCGAAACCAAGAAAGGCATTGCCGAGGGCCAGGTCGATATCGTCATCGGCACCCATGCGCTGCTCGGGTCCGCCATTTCGTTCAAGAATCTCGGCCTGCTGATCATCGACGAGGAGCAGCACTTTGGCGTCAAGCACAAGGAACGGCTGAAGGATCTGAAGACCGACGTCCACGTGCTGACGCTGTCGGCGACGCCGATCCCGCGCACGCTGCAACTGGCGCTGACCGGCGTGCGCGAACTGTCGCTGATCGCCACGCCGCCTGTCGACCGCATGGCGGTGCGCACCTTCATCTCGCCCTTCGATCCGCTGGTCATCCGCGAGACGCTGCTGCGTGAGCGCTATCGCGGCGGGCATTCGTTCTATGTGGTTCCGCGCATCAGCGATCTCGCCGAAATCCATGATTTTCTGCGTGAATCCGTGCCGGAACTGAAAGTCGCCGTGGCCCACGGCCAGATGCCGCCAGGCGAACTCGACGACATCATGAATGCCTTCTACGACGGCCAGTACGACGTGCTTTTGTCGACGACCATCGTCGAATCCGGCCTGGATATCCCGACCGCCAACACGCTGATCATCCATCGCGCCGACATGTTTGGCCTGTCGCAGCTCTACCAGCTGCGCGGCCGCGTCGGGCGCTCGAAGGTGCGCGCCTATGCGCTGTTCACCTTGCCGGCCAACCGCAAGCTGACCGACACGGCCGAGCGCCGGCTGAAAGTGCTGCAGTCGCTCGACACGCTGGGCGCCGGCTTCCAACTCGCCAGCCACGATCTCGATATCCGTGGCGCCGGCAATCTTCTGGGCGAAGAGCAGTCCGGCCACATCAAGGAGGTCGGCTTCGAGCTTTACCAGCAGATGCTGGAAGAGGCCGTGGCCGAGGTGAAGGATTCCGGCGAGGTCCCGGATGGCGGCTGGTCGCCGCAGATCGCCGTCGGCACCGCGGTGATGATCCCGGAAAGCTATGTGCCCGACCTGCAGCTCAGGCTGGCGCTCTACCGCCGCCTCGGCGATCTCGAAAACACCGAGGAGATCGACGCTTTCGGCGCCGAGCTGATCGACCGTTTCGGCCCGCTGCCGGACGAGGTGAAGCATCTCTTGAAGATCGTCTTCATCAAGGCGCTCTGCCGCAAGGCCAATGTGGAAAAACTCGACGCCGGGCCGAAGGGCGTCGTCATCCATTTCCGCAAGCGCGAATTCTCCAACCCGGTCGGTCTGGTCAAGTTCATTGGCGAACAGGGGTCATTGGCCAAGATCAGGCCTGACCACAGTGTCGTCTTCACCCGTGACTGGCCGACGGCCGAGAAGCGGCTTGCGGGCTCCGCGGTCGTCATGACGCAGCTGGCGCGGCTGGTGGAGAAGGCCGCCTAGCCGCCGGCCATCATTCGCCAGCACTGAAATTCCGGTCTAGAATAGAAAATCGGCTTCGTGTATGGAGCCGCCACCCCTATAGGGGCTGGAAATGGCGGGCGAGGGTGCTTGCCGGAAAGAGCGTTGGGTGCAGCGATGACGAAATGGTCGCCGAATTCGTGGAGAGCAAAGCCGATCAAGCAGGTTCCTGCTTATCCGGATCTTGCTGCGCTGAAGAACACGGAGGCCCAGCTCGCCACCTTTCCACCGCTGGTCTTTGCCGGCGAGGCGCGCAAGCTGAAGAAGCAGCTCGCGGCTGTCGCCGCCGGCGAGGCCTTCCTCCTCCAGGGCGGCGACTGCGCCGAGAGTTTCGCCGAACATGGCGCGGACAACATCCGCGATTTTTTCCGGGTCTTCCTGCAAATGTCGGTGGTGCTGACCTTTGCGGGCGCGCAGCCGGTGGTGAAGGTCGGCCGTGTTGCCGGCCAGTTCGCCAAGCCGCGCTCGTCCGACAATGAGACCAAGGGCGAGGTGACGCTGCCGAGCTATCGCGGCGACATCATCAACGGCATCGAATTCGATCAGAAGTCGCGCATCCCCGATCCCGCCCGCCAGGAAATGGCGTACCGCCAGTCGGCGGCGACGCTGAACCTCCTGCGCGCTTTCGCACAGGGCGGCTATGCCAGCCTGGAGAACGTGCATCGCTGGATGCTCGGTTTCGTCTCTGACAGCCCGCAAGGCGAGAAGTACGAGTCGCTCGCCAACCGCATCACCGAGACGATGGACTTCATGAAGGCCGTCGGCATCACCTCGGAGACCAATTACGCGCTGCGCGAGACCGATTTCTACACCAGCCACGAGGCGCTGCTGCTCGGGTACGAGGAGGCGCTGACCCGCGTCGATTCCACGTCCGGCGACTGGTACGCCACGTCTGGCCACATGATCTGGATCGGCGACCGCACCCGCCAGCCCGACCATGCCCATGTCGAGTATTGCCGCGGCATCAAGAACCCGCTCGGCCTGAAATGCGGCCCGTCGCTGACGCCGGACGGCTTGCTGGAGCTGATCGACCTGCTCAACCCGGACAATGAGCCCGGCCGGCTGACGCTGATCGCGCGCTTCGGTTCCGACAAGGTCGCCGACCATCTGCCGAAGCTGGTGCGCGCGGTGCAGAAGGAAGGCCGCAGTGTCGTCTGGTCGTCGGACCCGATGCACGGCAACACCATCGAGGCCGCCGGCTACAAGACGCGGCCTTTCGACCGCATCCTGAAGGAGGTGCAGACCTTCTTCGAGGTGCACCGCGCCGAAGGCACGCATCCGGGCGGCATCCATGTCGAGATGACCGGCAAGAACGTCACCGAATGCACCGGTGGCGCACGCGCCATCACCGCCGAGGAACTGCAGGACCGCTACCACACGCATTGCGACCCGCGTCTCAATGCCGACCAGGCGATCGAACTGGCGTTCCTGGTGTCGGATCTCCTGAAGAAGAGCCATCCGGTGCGGCACAAGCAGGTTGTCAACGGCTGATTGCTGCCAGGCTGAATTCACGCAGAAAAAAAGGCGCCTGGGAAATCCCGGCGCCTTTTCTGTTTGTGGTCGAGTGACCGCCGAGCCGACAGAGCGGGGATGGAAGGCTTCAGTCCTTCTTGTAGAGCAGCCAGCTCTTGCCGGCGCGGCCGGCCATCGTCGAATGCCTGGTGACGCGGTTGCGCCCGCTGACCTTGGACCGGTAAAGCGCCCGGTCGGCCTTGGTATAGAGGTCTTCGGGGCCATCGGCCTCGGATGCCATGCAGATGCCCATGGAGACGGTGACGGTGCCGTAATTGGCGCCGGTCTGGCTGCTGGTGAACGGCGTCTGCTCGATCAGCGCACGGATGCGCTCCGAGATCTCGTAGGTGGCGTCCTCGCTGGCGCCCTCGATGATCAGCGCGAACTCCTCGCCGCCGGTGCGGGCGACGAACATGTCGCCGCGAATGCTGGTCTGGAAAATCTCGGCGATGATCTGGATGATCTTGTCGCCGACCGGATGGCCGTAGCGGTCGTTGATGTCCTTGAACCGATCAATGTCGGCAAGGATCAGGGCATTGAACAGGATGCCCTTGTTGCTGTTGTAGATTCTGGTGATTTCCTTGTCGAAGGCGCGGCGGTTCCAGATTTGGGTCAACGGGTCGGTGTCGGCCAGCCGCTTGTATTCCTCGAGCTTCGACTTGACGCTCTCGAGTTCGGCGGTCTTGTCACGGAGTGTCGATGCGATCTGCCTGCCATGATCGATCGTCGAACTGGTGGCGACCGACATGGCGTTGGCTATCTTCTGCAAGAGGTCCTGCGACAGCAAGCTGCGGCCGCTCAGACCGCTCGATGTCTCGTCGAGGATCCTGCCGTATTTCTCGATGTGGCTGCGCTCGCTCCGCAGGAGTGATGCGACTTCCTCGAGCTCCCTGGCGATGACGTCCCGCGCATGCTCAACGATGCCGGGGCCATGGTTGTGGGCAAAGAAGGTGCGCCCGATCTGATCCAGCTCATCCTGCGTCGGCCGGCTGCTCAGCGACACGACGGCGAGACTGAGCTCCCGGTTGGTGCCGCTCAACGCCTCGTAGAAAATCTCGTAGTTGCGCGGCAGGCCGAGCACGCCAAGCTGGCGCATGGTCGTGACGACGGTGCTGGCGATATCGGTGTTTCTTTCGGTCTGGGTGGCTGCCGGCTGCATGTCTGATCCACTCTTCCCCTCGGATCCCGGCGAAGATTTGCGGGTCCACTTATCGCCGACATGGGGGAATGCTACCGACATTCCAGAACGAGACGCGAAGAGGCGCGTCCCCACCCGCAACCTTCACACGACATGACCATAGATGCGCCAGCGCTAAAGTTTCCTTAATTCGCATAAAATCCGCAGGTTTTCTCCGGCTGCGGCTGTAAAGGCTTCATCCTGCCACCAACAACAATGCCGGTTCGGCAGCCTGAGTTCGCAGGCCTGTTACGCTGTTGGAGAAACCAAATTTCGGATTTTCTGCACCAGAGCATGTCGCATTTTCTTGCGTGCGGCCGCCGCAAAGCTGGAATCCTGGCGGTGAGGACGATGCCGCGTTTTCGGAGGAGGTTGGAATGAGTGACAGTCACCAGGGATCTTGTCTGTGCGGAGCGGTCCGTTTCCGGACGCGCGGCGCGCTGCGCGGCGTTGTCTATTGTCACTGCTCGCAGTGCCGCAAGCAGAGCGGCCATTTCTACGCCGCGACCAATGTCGCCGACGCCGACATCGTGATCGAAGGTTCGGAAAGCATCACATGGTATGAGGCTTCCTCCTTCGCCAGGCGTGGCTTTTGCAAGGCATGCGGGTCGGTGCTTTTCTGGAAGCGGGGGGATCAAGACTACATTTCGGTCATGGCGGGATCGTTCGACAGGCCGACGGGCCTCAAGGGCGACTGTCATATCTTCGTTGGCGACAAGGGCGACTATTATTCGATCGACGATGGGCTGCCGCAGTTTGAGAAGTCGACGCCATCGATACCTGTCGCTGAATGAATTTTGGACGAGGCGCCTTATTCCATTGATCGGGCCATTGCTTTATCCCGTGCCGGTGATTCGGAGAGGGATTTGGGCATGCAGCGGCTGATCGACGCTTTTATCAATTCGGTGCGGGCGTTTCGCAAGCTGGCCGCCAACGAGAAGGCATTCCAGCAGGAGCTGACGCTCCTTGCGCTCGCCTTGCCGGCAGGGTGGTTCGTTTCCGTCTCGTGGCGCGGTTACGCGTTGCTGATCGGCGCGGTTCTGCTGCTGATCATGGTCGAGGTCTTGAACACCGGCATCGAGGCGGCCTGCGACGCCTTCAGCCGCGAGTTCAATGTCGACATCCAACTGGCCAAGGATTGCGGTTCGCTGGCGGTTCTGATTTCGGTGGTCATCGTCGCCGGCGTCTGGGGCATTGCGCTCATCGAGCGGCTCACCGGCTTTCCCATCTGACCCATCTGCCGTCCGCGACATCACTGCTCGCGGCCGCGCTCCTGCTTGGCGATATGGTGGGCGACCAGCCAGGCAAGTACGGCCACGGCGAGGCCAATGCCAAGTCCGATGAACAGCCGCTCGTGGCGCATCAGCGTCTGGCCGATCAAATGCTCGGCCCCCAGTCCAAAGACATAGCCGATCGAGCTGAACAGCACTGCCCAGATCATCGACGAGATGGCATTGAGGACGACGAAGCGCGGTGCGGCTATGGTCGAAAGGCCGGCCGCGATGCCGCCGACCAGGCGCATGCCGTAGACGTAGCGGTTCGACAGCACGAAGATGTTGGGGTGGGTGTTGAGCAGGCGGTAAGCGCGGCGGAAACCGGGCCGCTCGCGCAGCCTGACGACATGGCGATTGTCGGCGAAACTTCGGCCCAGGATGAAGAAGAAGGTGTCGCCGGCGAAGGCCCCGAGGGCTGCCGCGACAACGGCATGCCACAGCACGAAAACGTCCTGGTGGGCGAAGAAGCCGCCGAGGATGGCAGCACTTTCCCCTTCGGCAACGCAGCCGAGAAAGACGGCAAGCAGGCCATACTGTTCGATGAAATGATGGATCGCGTCGGTCATGAAGCCGACTGTTGCGACAGCCTCTCGTCGATCCGCGTGACGAGATCGGCCAGCCGCGCGATCTCTTCGCGCATGCCGAGGATCTGGCTGTGGCGCAGCTCATCCAGCTTTTCGTGCAGCGCCATGATCTCGATCTCGGCCTTCAGATTGACCTCATAGTCATGGGCGGCATCGATGCGGTCGCGTTCGGTCTGGCGGTTCTGCGCCATCATGATCACCGGCGCCTGCAGGGCGGCGACCATCGACAGCACCAGGTTGAGGAAGATGAACGGGTAGGGGTCGAAGGCGTCGCGCGACAGCAGCCAGACATTGCCGGCGGTCCACAGGGCCAAAAAAGCCAGGAAGGCCAGGATGAAGGACCAGGAGCCGCCGATGCGGGCGATCGTATCGGCAAGGCGGTCGCCGAACGTCTGGTGGAAAGCCACCGCCTTGTTGGTGTCCCTGGAGATCGTGGTGCGCTCGAGCGCCGATTGCAGCACCCGGCTTTCCAACGGGCTGAGGCCGTCCGGCCGACGCTTGAGCCAGCGGTTCGCCAGTTCATCTATCGTTTTGTTCATGGCCATCTCCATCGTCGGTGGAAATAGACGTAGAGGCTGCCGGCCCTGACGGGAAGTGGTACATTCAGCCGGACAGCGAGGGACCGATGGCCGATTTCAAGAAAATTCGTCTGCGCGCGGCGAAACGCAAGGGCGGCGAGGCGGAGCTTGCATCACTGCTGGGGCCTGTGCCCGACAATGCAGCCGTGGCCGACATATCGGACGATCGCATTCTCTCGACCATGGCAGAGCGCGTTTTCGCGGCGGGTTTCGTCTGGCGCGTCATCGAGCAGAAGTGGCCGGGCTTCGAAGAAGCGTTCCTGCGTTTCGAGCCGAAGCGGCTGTTGTTCCAGCCGGACGATTTCTGGCACGAGCTGACTTCCGACCAGCGCATCGTGCGCAACCCGCAGAAGATCAGGTCCGTCCGGGAAAATGCGGCCTTCGTCGAACGCGTATCCGGGGAACATGGCGGCTTCGGCAATTTCCTCGCCGATTGGCCAGCCGATGATCAAGTCGGGCTGATGGCCTATCTCGGCAAGCACGGCAGCCGGCTCGGCGGCAACACCGGCCAGTATTTCCTGCGCTGGCTGGGATGGGACGCCTTCGTCATTTCGGCCGATATGGCCGCAGCCCTTCGCGATGCCGGCCTCGACATCGCCGATAGTCCGACCTCGAAGCGGGACCTCGACAAGATCCAGGCACAGATCAATCGATGGGTGGCGGACACCGGCCTGCCGCGCCGGCACATTTCGCGCATCCTGGCGATGTCGATCGGCGAGAACCATTCGCCGCAGTCGTTGCGCGAGTATGTGGGCGACGATTGAACGCCAAAGCCTGGCCCGAATTGGTCCAAACGAACGCCATTGCGAGGCCAATTCCGCCGCGCTAAACCGGAAAGCATGACCAAGAAGCTCGACATCCTGCGCATCGCGATCGCCCAGCTCAACCCGACCGTCGGCGATGTCGCCGGCAATCTTGCCAAGGCTCGCGAGGCGAGGGCGGATGCCGCGCGCCAGGGCGCCGACCTCGTGCTCTACACCGAACTTTTCCTCGCCGGTTATCCGCCGGAGGATCTGGTGCTGAAGCCGGCCTTCCTGAAAGCCTGTGAGAAGGCCGCGCAGGACTTTGCCGCCGACACCGCCGATGGCGGCCCCGGCGTCATCATCGGCACGCCGCTGAAGCGCAAGAGCGGCACCCACAATTCGATCGTCTTCGCCGATGGCGGCAAGATCATCGCCGAGCGCTACAAGCTCGACCTGCCGAATTACGGCGAGTTCGACGAGAAGCGCGTCTTCCAGGCCGGGCCGGAGATCCAGGGGCCGGTCAACTTCCGTGGCGTGCGGCTGGGCATTCCGATCTGCGAGGACATCTGGGGCGAAGTCGGCATCTGCGAGACGCTGGCTGAAAGCGGAGCGGAAATCCTGCTGGTGCCGAACGGTTCGCCCTACTACCGCGCCAAGATCGATGTCCGCCACCAGGTCGTCATCCGCCAGGTCATCGAATGCGGGCTGCCGATCATCTATGCCAACCAGCTCGGCGGCCAGGACGAACTGATCTTCGACGGCGCGTCGTTTGCCATCGGCGCCGACAAGACGCTCGCCTTCCAGATGAGCCAATTCGAGGACGCGGTCGACGTCACGACCTGGAAGCGCACGGACGACGGCTGGGCCTGCGCGGAAGGGCCGATGTCGAAGATTCCCGAACGGGAAGAGGCAGACTACCGCGCCTGCATGCTTGGCCTGCGCGACTACGTCAACAAGAACGGCTTCAAGAATGTCGTGCTTGGCCTGTCCGGCGGCATCGATTCGGCGATCTGCGCCGCCCTTGCCGTCGATGCGCTCGGCGAGGAGCGGCTGCGCGCGGTGATGATGCCTTACCGCTATACGTCGAAGGATTCGCTGAAGGACGCCGAGGACTGTGCCCGCGCGCTCGGCTGCCGCTATGACATCGTGCCGATTTTCGAGCCGGTCGAAGGCTTCCTGCATGCGCTGACACAGCTTTTCGAGGGCACCAAGGAAGGCATCACAGAAGAAAACCTGCAGAGCCGCGCGCGCGGCACCATCCTGATGGCGATCTCCAACAAGTTCGGCTCGATGGTGGTCACTACCGGCAACAAGAGCGAGATGTCGGTCGGCTATGCCACGCTCTACGGCGACATGAATGGCGGCTTCAATCCGATCAAGGACCTGTACAAGATGCAGGTCTACGCGCTGTCGCGCTGGCGCAACAGCCATGTGCCGCCAGGCGCGCTCGGGCCTTCCGGCGAGGTGATCCCTAAGAACATCATCGACAAGGCGCCGTCGGCGGAGTTGCGCGAGAACCAGACCGACCAGGATTCGCTACCACCCTATCCGGTGCTGGACGACATCCTCGAATGCCTGGTCGAGAACGAGATGGGGGTCGACGACATCGTCGCACGCGGCCATGACCGGGCGACGGTGACGCGCATCGAGCACCTGCTCTACATCGCCGAGTACAAGCGCCGGCAGGCTGCACCGGGCGTGAAGATCACCAGGAAGAATTTCGGCCGCGACCGCCGCTATCCCATTACCAACCGATTCCGGGATCGCGGCTAGTGGATCGATGCTGGATGAGTGTTGGCGGATCAGGCAGGAACGTAGGTCAACCTGATCACGTCATCGTCAATCAGATCGCTGGCCACAAAGCGAAGCGGCGGCCGAGGGCCGGCGAAGAACGGCTTGCCGTGACCAAGCACGACCGGGTGGAAGTAGAGCTGATACTCGTCGATCAGACCAAGGTCGGTCACGCTTCGGGCAAGGTTGGGGCCAGACAGCGAAATCTCCCCAGCGAGATCAGCCTTCAGCCCACGGATTACCGCCTCGACGTCGTCCTGGACAAGTGTGGCATTGGGGCCGACTGACGTCAGCGAGCGCGACACGACCCATTTCGGTTGGTTTCGCCACGCCGCCGCGAACTCGTGTCCTTCCGCGCTCCACTCGGGACGGTCTTCGTCCCAATAACGCATGACCTCGTACATGCCGCGACCGTACACGCTGCCGGCAAGGTCGCGCACTTGCTCTGTCCAGTGACGGAAGAGCGTGGGGCGTGGGGGCATTGCCAGGTGGTCGACGTAGCCATCGAGGGACTGGTTCATCCTGAAAATGAGCTTGGCCATGCCGCAAGGTCTCCAACCGGGGGTTTTCAGCATAATCCGGCCCGCCGTTACGCTGAAGCGAGATTGGGCGCAAACTGTGCGCCGACGGGCAGGCGGCCAAAGCGTTCACCAGCCGTTGTTGCAAAATAACCTCAGTGGCTGGACCAGATACGCTTTTGGGGACGGGCTGGTCTTGGCGATGCGTCGGGCTGTCACTATAAGGACCGTTCCGCGATTCATTTGCGGGAGGTCCGAATGGCAGTATTTCAAATGGTAATGCGAGGCCGCGAAGCTTAGGTCTCATCCGGCGCTCCGCGAGGGTCTGTCTCTCGTGCCGAAGCCGGATCGAGCTCAGGCTTATGCCGATGCCGGTCGCCGCCCTCCCGAGGGCTCGACGCCAATATGCCACTCCGCATCCCGGGCACCATCTGCCCCAGCGCGGCTTTTCAATTTTCGACCTTACTGGGATCGGGCTCGTTTGCGCCCGAATGACATCATGGCTCGTTTTAAGATCGATCTGCGCGCGAGCGCCTTTCGCAACGTTCTTGGCTTCACGCTCACTCATTGGCGGCGCCAGCCATGGCGGCTGTCGCTCATCATGGGCGGTTTTCTGCTGTCGACGCTGGCCGACGTGCTGACGCCGCTCTATTCCGGCCGGCTGGTCGACGCCGTCGCCAGCAGCGCCGGCGCGGATGCCATTGCCTGGAATGCCGCGATGACGGCGTTTTCCGTCCTGATGGCGCTCGCTCTGACCGGCGTCGTGCTGCGCAACCTGGCCTTCATGGGAATCGTCGAGCTGACGCTGAAGATGATGGCCGACATCGCCGCCGATGCCTTCCATCGCGTCCAGCGCTTTTCCACCGACTGGCACGCCAACTCCTTTGCCGGCTCGACGGTGCGCAAGGTGACGCGCGGCATGTGGGCGCTCGACCTGCTCAACGACACGATCCTGATCGCGCTGCTGCCGTCGGTTGTCATGCTCGTCGGCTCGACGTTGCTGCTCGGCTGGTTCTGGCCGCTGATGGGTGCGGTCGTCGCGGCAGGCTCGGTGCTGTTTATCATGGTGACGGCGATGCTGTCGCTCGGCTATGTCGCGCCGGCGGCAAGGCTTGCCAACACTTGGGACACGCGCCTCGGCGGATCGCTGGCCGACGCGGTGAGCTGCAACGCCGTGGTCAAGGGCTTTGGCGCCGAGGAGCGCGAGGAGCACCGCCTCGCCAAGGTGGTTGCCAAATGGCGTGCGCGCACGCGGCGCACCTGGGTGCGCGGCACCATCAACGGCACCACGCAAGGAGTGCTGCTGCTGGTCATGCGCGCCGCGGTGATCGGCCTGGCGCTGATGCTGTGGTCGTGGGGGCAGGCGAGTGCCGGCGACGTCGCCTTCGTGCTGACCTCGTTCTTCGTGCTGCAGGGCTATTTGCGCGATATCGGCACGCATATCCGCAATCTGCAGCGCTCGATCAACGACATGGAGGAACTGGTCGATTTCCAGTCCGAACCGCTCGGCATCGAGGACCGGCCCGGCGCCAGGCCGATCCGGATCACGCAAGGGGCGATCAGCTTCGACAACGTCACCTTCCATTATGGCAGCCACCGGTCGCCGCTCTATCGCGACTTCTCGGTCGACATCGGACCGGGTGAACGTGTGGGGCTGGTCGGCCATTCGGGGTCGGGCAAGACGACTTTCGTCAAGCTGATCCAGCGGCTCTACGATGTGAACGCTGGAAAGATCCTGATCGACGGCCAGGATATCTCGCAGGTGGCACAGGCATCGCTGCGCGGGCAGATCGCGATCGTCCAGCAGGAGCCGATCCTGTTCCACCGGTCGCTGGCCGAAAACATCGCATATGCTAGGCCAAGTGCGACGCAGGATGAGATCGAGCATGCCGCACGCCTGGCGAGCGCGCACGATTTCATCACCAGCCTGCCGAAGGGGTACGGCACGCTGGTGGGTGAGCGCGGCGTGAAACTGTCGGGCGGCGAGCGGCAGCGCGTGGCGATCGCGCGTGCCTTCCTCGCCGATGCCCGCATCCTGATCCTGGACGAGGCGACATCGAGCCTCGATTCGGAATCGGAGGTGCTGATCCAGCAGGCGATGGAACGGCTGATGGTCGGCCGCACCACGCTGGTCATCGCACACCGGCTCTCGACGGTGCGGGCGCTCGACAGGCTGCTGGTCTTCGATCGCGGCAAGATCGTCGAGGAAGGCTCGCATGACGAGCTGATCCGGCTGAAGGGCGGCATCTACCGCCGCCTGTTCGAGCGCCAGGCGCTTGAACTGACCAAGGGCCTGGTCGTTTGACCAAAAGGGGCCTCCGGCTTCGGCTGGAGGTCCCTCTCAGGCATCGGTCAGCCGGAGCGACGTACGCGGCATCTTTTTGCGGCCCCGGTTTCGAGGCGTTTTGTTTATAACGCAGGCCGCGACATGTCGTTTCTACCGGGTCGCGGCACTCTTCCTGGCCAAGTTTCGCCGGCGGCGTCACCTCCGCGATCGCGCGATCGCAGAGACGGCCGAGTATATGAGGGAGATCTATCTCGACCCTGCCGGCCAGTCGGGTGCGATGGTCCGCTCTCGAATTGCGGAGGTCACGGAAGCGGTCCGCTCCGGCGACATCTTTATCGGTGGGCTGATGGGCGACCGCTGGACCCGGCTCGGTTCCGACGACTTCGGCCACTGATCGGCTTCGACGACACGTTCGCCGGCGCCGGCCCCGACGAGTTGACTTATCGCGGCAGGAAAAGGCGACCTATGTGCCGCTTGAGCGCACGCCACCCCGGTCTTTTCATTGCTTGCGCCATGTTCTATGTCTGCCGCACGGCGCGGGGGCGCATCTTGTCAATCACCAAGGCATCCGGTACGCCCCGCTCATGACAGTTACCGTTCGTTTCGCCCCGTCACCGACCGGCCGCATCCATATCGGCAATGCGCGCACCGCTCTGTTCAACTGGCTGTTTGCGCTCAACAACAAGGGCCGCTTCATCCAACGCTTCGACGACACCGACATCGCCCGCTCGAAGCAGGAATTCTCCGACGCCATCCTCTACGACCTGCATTGGCTGGGCATTTTCCCGGATGCCACCGAATATCAGTCGCGGCGCTTCGAGATCTATGACGCGGCGGTCGAGCGGCTGAAGGCGGCGGGCGTTCTCTATGCCTGCTACGAAACGCCGGAGGAACTCGATCTCAGGCGCAAGGTGCGCCGCACGCGCGGCCTGCCGCCGGTCTATGGCCGCGAGGCCTTGACGCTGACGCAGGAGCAGGTGGCCGAATACCAGGCCGACGGCCGCCGGCCGCACTGGCGCTTCCTATTGCCCAATTTCTCCGGCGATCCGCTGCAGCCGGAGCGTACCGAGATCCATTGGAACGACCTGGTGCGCGGTGAGGAAACGGTTGACCTGGCCTCGCTGTCCGACCCCGTCCTGATGCGCGAGGACGGCACCTATCTCTACACGCTGCCTTCCGTCGTCGATGACATCGAGATGGGCATCAGCCATGTCATCCGCGGCGACGACCACGTTACCAACACGGGCGTCCAGATCGCCCTGTTCCGAGCATTGGGTGCTGAACCTCCGGTATTCGGCCACCACAATCTGTTGACCACCGTCTCGGGCGAGGGGCTGTCGAAGCGCACCGGCGCGCTCTCCATCGAAAGCCTGCGCGAGGATGGCATCGAGCCGATGGCGGTCGCTTCGCTCGCCGTGCTGGTCGGCACTTCGGAAAATGTCGCTGCCGCGCATGACCTCGGCGAACTCGCCGGCCACTTCGACCCGGCCGCGACGTCGAAATCATCGGCCAAGTTCGATCAGGACGAGCTTTTCGTGCTCAACCGCGTGCTGCTGCACCATATGCCGTTCGATGAAGCGCGCGACCGGCTGATGGTGCTTGGCATTTCAGGCGAGCAGGCCGAGCCGTTCTGGCTGGCGGTGCGCGGCAATCTCGACAGGTTGGCGGATGCGGTGGGCTGGTGGCGCATCCTGCGCGAGGGACCGCAGGAGAAGCCCGAATTTTCCACGGACGACCGCGATTTCCTTCACCAGGCCTTTGATGTCCTGCCTGAAGATCCCTGGAGCGGGACGGTCTGGAAGGATTGGACGGGCAAGATCAGGGAAGCGACCGGGCGCAAGGGCAAGGCACTGTTCATGCCGCTGAGGCTTGCCCTTACCGGGCTGCCTTCGGGGCCGGAGCTTGCAGATCTATTGCCGCTGATGGGTCGGGAAGGAACGCTGGCCCGACGACCCTGATCTTGCGCTGCTCCGGCGGCAAGGCGGACACGGGCGACGTCACCGGCTTGGCGGAGAGACGCTTGATGGCCTCGCGGTCGAGCCCGCCCTCCATATTCGCCAGGGTCTCCGGATCCGCGCCCGGATCGGGCTTGGAAGGCGGAACCGGGATGAACGGTGCCGCCTCGGTCTCGGGTTGGGATTGCTGGGGGGCAGGCGGGTTGCCGCCGATGATCTGGAAATTCTGCGCGGCATTGCAACCGCATGCCGGCGGCCGCGCCACATTGGACTGCTTGTAGAGATAGGCGGTCGGCAATTCGCTGTAGGGCCTGCCGGTGACCGATGACGTCATCGACGCCGAATCGTCGTCCATGCCGCGCGAATAGAAAACCTGCATCTCTGTGCCGGGGCAGCTCGATTCGCAATTCTTCTGGTCGCGCTCGAAGTCGCTGGTCGAGGCGGCGTTCGACATGGGGAAGAAATAGCCGTCGCAGGTGCGCACGCAGGTGGTGTGGAATTCACCGCCGGTGCCCGGAAAGTCCGGAATGCCGGGCCGGTTCAGGACGCGGCTTACACCGCGCTCCTCGTCTGCATCGCCAGGCTGGTCCCTCGTATCGTCAAGCTGGTCCGATCTGCCGCCCTGCCGGTTGTCGCCGCCGAAAAGCTGCTCGAACAGGTTTGCGTTGCCGTCTTCACGGCTTGCTTCCCGCAAGGGTTCCCGGCGCGGCGCAACCGGGTCGTCGCCGCAGCCATTGGCATCGAGCGCGGCCAGGATGCGGCCACGGTCACGGCGCGATCCGCCGCCGCCGGCGAGCTGTGCTCGCTTGGCCTGCAGGCTGTCGAGATTGGCGTTCATGCGGTCGATGGTGGCGTTGAGGCCGGCGCATTGGTTGACGTTGCGGGAAAACAGCGAAAACCCGCACCCGGCGCCGTTCGCCTGGCCGCGGGCTTTTGAAATCTGCTCACGCTGCCGTTCGATCGCGGCGTCGTATTTGCGGATCATTGCCGGACCGCCGCCACCGCCGCGCGAGGCAGCGGCAAGATCGGCTTCCAACTGGCGGCAAACCCGAGAGGCAGCCTGCGGCTCGGTGATTGTGGCGCCGGACAGCAAAAGGCCAAGCAGCACGGCAGCATGCGCCTGCTTCAACCCTCCGACTGTCATCCGTCCAACTCCGCCTGATCGTCCGCAAGGCTATCGTATTCGCGGTTAACCGCAATTTACTGCGAAAGCTGCGTTCCGCCCAGATCGACGATCGCCTGTGCCTTGTGCGCGGCTTCGACGACGGCCAGCGCGGTCATGTTGACCACGCCACGCGACGTGACCGAAGGCGTCAGGATATGCGCCGGCTTGTCGGTGCCGAGCAGGATCGGCCCGACATGCAGCGCATCCATCATGGCACGCAGCGCCGTCAGCGTGATGTTGGCCGAATCGAGGTTCGGGAAGACCAGGAGATTGGCTTCGCCCTTCAGCCGCGAATGCGGATAGACGCGCTGGCGCAGATGCTCCGACAAAGCGGAATCGGCATGCATTTCGCCGTCGCACTGCAATTCCGGCGCGATGCGCGCCAGGATCGCCGCTGCCTGCCGCATCTTGAGCGCGCTCGGCGAATCGCGCGAGCCGAAATCCGAATGCGACAGCAGTGCCGCCTTCGGCTCGATGCCGAAGCGCTGGATTTCCTCGGCCGCCAGCACGGTCATCTCGGCGATCTCCTCGGCGGTCGGGTCGACGGAGACGTGGGTGTCGGTGAGGAAGATGATGCCGCGCTGCGAGATCAGCATCGACAGCGTCGATAAATCGTAATCCTTGATGCCGGCGCGCGGCCCGATGATCAGCGTCACGTTGCGCAGATGCCGCTCGAAGCGCCCTTCGAGGCCGCAGACCATGGCGTCGGCGTCGCCGCGCTTCAGCGCCAGAGCGGCGATCACCGTATTGTCGGTGCGCACCATGGTGCGCGCGGCCTCCGTCGTCACGCCGCGCCGGCCGGCGAGCTCGATCAGGAGGTCGACATAGTGGCGATAACGCGGATCGTCTTCCGGGTTGATCAGTCCGAAATCGACACCCGGTTTGATGCGCAGGCCGTAGCGCTTCAGCCTGACTTCGATGACATGCGGACGGCCGATCAGGATCGGTTCGGCTATGCCTTCCTCGAGCACCACCTGGGCGGCGCGCAGCACGCGCTCATCCTCGCCGTCGGCGTAGATGACGCGCTTGGCGCTCGAGGCCTTGGCGGACGAGAACACCGGCTTCATCACCAGGCCGGAGCGGAAGACGAACCGGTTGAGCTTGTCGATATAGGCGGCGAAATCGGTGATCGGCCGTGTCGCGACGCCGGTGTCGCAGGCCGCCTTGGCGACCGCCGGTGCGATGCGCAGGATGAGCCTGGGATCGAAGGGCGAGGGGATCAGGAACTCGGGTCCGAAGATCGGCGTCTCGCCGGAATAGGCGCGCGCGGCGACGTCCGAAGGCTCTTCGCGGGCAAGGGCCGCGATGGCGCGGACCGCCGCCATCTTCATCTCCTCGTTGATGGCGCTGGCGCCGCAGTCCAGCGCACCACGGAAGATGTAGGGGAAGCAGAGTACGTTGTTGACCTGGTTGGGAAAATCGGACCGGCCCGTGCAGATCATGGCGTCGGGGCGCGCCGCGCGCGCAACCTCCGGCATGATCTCCGGATTGGGATTGGCAAGCGCCAGGATCAGCGGCTTCGGCGCCATGTGCTGGAGCAGTTCCGGCTTCAGCACACCGGCGGCCGAAAGGCCGAGGAAGACGTCGGCGCCCGCAATGACGTCGGCCAGCGTGCGCGCCTCGGTATCCTTCACATAGGGGTCTTTCCAGCGGTCCATCTCGTCGGTGCGGCCCTTGTAGGCGACGCCGAAACGGTCGGTGACCCAGATGTTTTCGACGCGCACGCCGAGTGAGACCAGGAGGTTGAGGCAGGCGAGGGCCGCGGCACCGGCGCCGGAGGTGACGACCTTGATGTCCGAAATGGTCTTGCCGGCGAATTCCAGCCCGTTGAGCACGGCCGCGGCGACGATGATGGCGGTGCCGTGCTGGTCGTCGTGGAACACCGGTATCTTCATGCGCGCCTTGAGCCGTTCCTCGACCTCGAAACACTCAGGCGCCTTGATGTCCTCGAGGTTGATGCCGCCGAAGGTCGGCTCCAGGGCGGCGACTGTTTCGACCATGCGCTCGATTTCGGGCGCGTCGATCTCGATGTCGAAGACGTCGATGCCGGCGAATTTCTTGAACAGAACCGCCTTGCCCTCCATCACCGGTTTCGACGCCAGCGGGCCGATATTGCCGAGGCCGAGCACGGCCGAGCCGTTGGAAACGACGCCGACCAGGTTGGCGCGTGCCGTATAGTCGGCGGCGGTCGCCGGATCGTCGCGGATCTCCAGGCAAGGGGCCGCCACGCCGGGCGAATAGGCGAGCGCCAGGTCGCGCTGGTTGCCGAGCGGCTTGGTCGCCTGGATTTCGAGTTTTCCAGGCGTCGGATGCTTGTGGAAGTAGAGGGCGGCTTCGTCGAGGTCCGAACGTACCGTTTTCTTGTTCTCGCCAGTCATTCCGGCCCTCCCTGCGCTCTGCCTGCGACCCTTCTTAGCATGCGGCCGCGGTTTTTCGAGACGCCAAATGACGCAATCGCGGATCACATTGGCGAGACAGGAATAGCTGATTTATTTCAGCCGCTTGGACAGGGTTTCTTTCGCGTTGCGATTGTCGGGGCTCAGAACGCGCTGACGTAGAGGCCGCCATCCACCGGAATGTTCTGCCCGGTCAGGTAGCCGGCATGGACCGAGCACAGGAAGGCGCAGATCTGGCCGAACTCCTCGGGCGTGCCGAGCCGCTTGGCCGGCACGTCGGCGCTGATGCGGGTCTTGCGCGCCGCCGCCGCCGCGGGATCCTCGACGGTGCCTGCCTCATGCGGGCCGCGCAGCCGATCGGTATCGAGCTTGCCCGGCAGCAGGCTGTTGATGGTGACGTTGCGGTCGATCACCGTGCGCGCCACGCCGGCGAGGAACGAGGTCAGGCCGGCGCGCGCGCCCGACGACAGATCGAGGCCGGGGATGGGGACGTAGACCGACAGCGAGGTGATGTTGACGATGCGGCCGAAGCCACGTTTGGCCATGCCGTCGATGACGGCCTGCACCAGCTCGATCGGTGTGACCATGTTCTGGGTGACACCTTCGAGGATCTTGCCGCGATCGAGTTCGCGGAAATCGCGCAATGGCGGGCCGCCATTGTTGTTGACGAGAATGTCGGGCTCAGGGCAGGCGGCAAGCAGTGCCTTCTGCACTTCGGGTTTCGAGACATCACCGACGACTTCCGAGACCGTCACGCCGTAGCGCTCGCGCAGCTCGGCGGCGGTTTTCGCCACCAGTTCGGCGTTTCGTCCGTTAACGACGATGTCGCAGCCGGCCTCGGCCAGTGCCATGGCGCAGCCTTTTCCAAGTCCCTTGCTCGAAGCGCAGACGATGGCTTTCTTGCCGCGAATACCGAGATCCATGACGATTTCTCCTGTGATTTGGCCGGCAGGCTAGCTCTTAGGCTGGCCCAATCGCAACCGTCATACGGTTGTTGCATGAATCGGGGCATAGGCTGCGCGAAAGCAACGGTGAAAACGCGATGTCCGGCCAAGAGCCCCGCACCTTCCGCAGCATGTTCATTTCCGATGTCCATCTCGGCTCGAAGGCTGCCAAGGCGGAATTCCTGATCGATTTCCTTCGCTATCACGACGCCGACATCATCTATCTGGTCGGTGACATCGTCGACGGCTGGCGGCTGCGGCGGAGCTGGCACTGGCCGCAAAGCCACAATGACGTGGTGCAGAAACTTCTGCGCAAGGCGCGCAAGGGCGCCTCGATCACCTATATCGCCGGCAATCACGATGAGTTTGCCCGCCAGTTCCAGGGCGTGCATTTCGGCGGCATCGTCGTCGCCGACCGTGCCATCCATGAGACCGCCGACGGCAGGCGCCTGCTGGTCATCCATGGCGACCAGTTCGACACCGTCGTCCACAACCAGCGCTGGCTCGCCTATCTCGGCGACCATGCCTACGACGCGGCCATGCAGGTCAACCGTGTCATCACGCGTCTGCGCCAGCTGCTCGGCCTGCCTTACTGGTCGTTCTCGTCCTGGGCCAAGGTCAAGGTCAAGAAAGCGGTAAACTTCATCGGTTCGTTCCAGACCGTGCTCAGCGAGGAAGCGCGGCGTTCGCATGTCGACGGCGTCATCTGCGGCCACATTCACCACGCCGCGATCGAGAACTATGGCGATGTGCAGTACATCAACACCGGTGACTGGGTGGAGAGCTGCACGGCGGTGGTCGAACATTTCGACGGCCGCATGGAAATCCTGATCTGGGCGCATGTCCTGCCTGAAGCGCCGGACGAGCCTTTCATCCCGATGCTGATCGAAGATCGGGTCGGGCAGGCGGCCTGACACGGAATTCACGGCGGCTTTCAGCGTTAATCGGTTAGTCCAGCCGGTTTCGCCTGGTTTTCCGCCATGTTAAGGGATCGATCTACATCGCCAGCCGGCCGAGCGCGGCGTAATTGGATCGATTCATGTCCCTGCCGCCGCTTTCGCCAGAACAACTCGTCAAGCCGCGCCATTTCGAGCTGCGCATGAGCCTGATCTTCGCGACATTGTTCGTGTCGCAAGGCACGCATCTGCCCTATTTTCCGCTCTGGCTGCAGGCGAAAGGTTTTGGCGCCGAACAAATCGCCGTCATCCTTGCCGCGCCGATGTTCCTGCGCGTCCTGACGACGCCCATGCTGACGGCACTTGCCGACCGGGCGAAGGACCGCGCCGACGTCTACATCGTGCTGGTCGCGGCAACGATGGTCATTTCGGCAGGCTATTTCCTGCCGGCGACCTACGCGATCGTGCTGGCCGTATCACTGATTCTGACGATCGTCTGGACACCGCATTCGCCAATGGCCGATTCGCTTGCATTGTCCGGGGTGCGCCGCTTCGGCTCGAACTACACCGCCATGCGCAAATGGGGTTCGATCTCCTATCTGTGCGCCAATATCGTGGGCGGCTTCATCCTGGCGGCGGCCGGAGCCAAGGCCGTGCCGGTGATCATATTCGCAGCACTAGCCGCAGCGCTTGCCGCGGCCTTGTTTGCACCGCGCATGGGGCGGCCGCGCAAGGCTTCGCCGTTGTCGGCCACTGAAATCCAGCACGCGGCACCGAGCCTGTTCAATGCCTATTTCCTCTATTTCACCTTTGGCGTCGGCATCATCACCGCCAGCCACGCCTTCCTCTACGGCTTTGTTTCCATCTACTGGAAATCGATCGGCATCAGCGATTCCGTCGTTGGCCTGCTTTGGGCCTGGGGCGTGGTGTCCGAAGTCTGCATGTTTTTGTTTTTCAATCGCATTTTCGCCTCCGTATCCGTGGTCAAGGTGATGGTGATCGCCGGCATCGGTTCGATCGTGCGTTGGATCGTCTTTCCACTGGTATGGCCGCTCGGCCTTGGCGTCGCCGGCTTCTTCGCCGTGCAGTCGCTGCATTCGGTGTCCGTCGCAATGGTGCTGATCGGGCTGCAGAAAATGATCGGCGAGACCGTTTCCGAAGAGCGCACCGGTGCCGCGCAAGGCATCGCCTATTTCTTCAACGGCTTCTTCATGGCGGCCGTCACGCTTGCGTCCGGTCCGCTCTATGACCGTCTCGGCGTCGATGGTTTCCTGGCGATGATTCCGATCGCGATCGTCGGCCTTGTGCTGATCGGGCTTGCGGCGCGCTCAGCCCCAAAGCACCCGGTCCGGGGGTGAGACGAGCGAACCCCGGTAGGCAAGGCCCGGCTCGCGGTCGCGCGCAAGCAACAGCGGACCGTCGAGGTCGACGAAATCGGCGTCCTGGGCGAGCAACACCGCCGGCGCCATCGCCAGCGATGTGCCGACCATGCAGCCGACCATGACGCCGAAACCGAGTTCCCGGGCGCGGTCGCGCAGGACGAGCGCCGCCGTCAGCCCGCCGGACTTGTCGAGCTTGATGTTGACGGCGTCGTAGAGGCCGACAAGCAAATCCAGGTTTTTCGCCTCGTGTACGCTTTCATCGGCGCAGATCGGCACCGGATGCGCGATGTGGCGCAGGATGCCGTCATGGCCGGCCGGCAGCGGCTGTTCGATCAGCGCGATGTCTTGTTCCGCAGCAAAGGCGAGGTTGGCGACGATGTTGTCGTCGGTCCAGCCCTCATTGGCATCGAGGATGATTCGGCTCTCGGGCGCGGCCTGCCTTACCGCCTGGATCCGGGCGATGTCGTTGTCGCCGCCGATCTTGACCTTCAGCAGCGGCCGGCTGGCATTGGCGCTGGCTTGTGCCGCCATCGCCGAGGGTTCGCCGAGCGACAGCGTGTAGGCGGTTTCGAGCGGATGCAGCGGGGCCGGCCAGATTGCCTTCGCCGCCGGAATGCCGCTGATCTTGGCTTCGAGGTCCCACAGGGCGCAGTCGATGGCGTTGCGGGCCGCGCCAGCCGGCATCGCATCGAGCAGGGCGATCCGGTCGATGCCGCCGGCGATCCGCCCGCGCATGGCCTCTATCGCCGCGTGCACGCCGTCCATGGTCTCGCCGTAGCGCCTGTAGGGAACGCATTCGCCGCGCCCGACATGCCCATCCTGGCTGATTGTGCAGGTGATGACCTCGGCCTCGGTCTTGGAGCCGCGCGAAATGGTGAAGGTGCCGGCGATCGGGAAACGCTCGGCCTCGACCGAAATGACACGCGCCATATTTTTCTGCTCCGGCTGTGCGAGAAGGGTTGTCGGCAAATCGACAAGGTCGGACCCATCAGGCTAAACAGGACGCCATGTTGACCATAGGCAAGCGCGACGCAAGCGGCACGACCGCCTCGGAGGCTGACCACCAGCCGCGCGTGGCTATCGGCGAGGAGGGCGGCGTTCTTGGCTGCGCGTTCTCCGGTGTCTGGACGACACGGACCGTGGCACTGATCGACGCGGACATGCGCAAGATCGAGAAACGAAGCGGTTTCAAGACCTTGGCCCTCGATCTTTCCAAGATCGAGAAGATCGACACCGCCGGCGCCTGGCTGATCGACCGGCTGGTCAGTGTTTTCGAGAAGAAGAACGTCGAGGTCCAGCTGCAGGGCCAGAGCGAGATTGCGTCCATCCTGCTCGATGCGGTGGGCGAGGCCGTCCGCCGCGAGCCCGAATCCGGACCGGCGCGGCCGCCCAACATCGTCCTTCGCGCCCTCGAAGCGGTTGGCCGGCGCGTCTATGAGATGCGCGACGATTTCCTCGCCTCGATGAATATTTTGGGCGCCACCATCCGCGGCGCGCAGATGAAGCTCGGCCGCGGCCATGCCGTCAATCCGGCGGCGATCTTCAACCAGATCGATCGCATGGGCGTCGGCGCCATACCGGTGGTGGTGCTGATGTCGGCCATCGTCGGCGCGATCGTCGCCCAGCAAGGCGCCTACCAGCTCAGCTATTTCGGCGCCGATATCTTCGTCGTCGACCTCGTCGGCGTGCTGATCCTACGCGAACTCGGCGTGCTGATGACGGCAATCATGATCGCCGGCCGTTCCGGCAGCGCGATCACCGCCGAGATCGGTTCGATGAAGATGCGCGAGGAGGTCGACGCGCTGAAGGTCATCGGCCTCAACCCGATCGGCGTGCTGGTCTTTCCGCGCCTGGTTGCACTCGTGATCGCCTTGCCGTGCCTGACGATCATCGCCAATTTCGCGGCGCTCGGCGGCGGCATCGCCGCGGCCTGGCTCTACTCCGACATTCCGCCGGCCGCCTTCCTCGACCGGCTGCGCGTCGCCATCGATCTCAGCACCATTTTCGCCGGCCTGATCAAGGCACCGTTCATGGCGATGATCATCGGCACGATTGCGTCCGTCGAGGGTATGAAGGTCGGCGGCAGCGCCGAATCGCTCGGCCAGCACGTGACGGCCTCGGTGGTGAAGTCGATTTTCGTCGTCATCATCCTCGACGGGCTTTTCGCCATGTTCTACGCAGCGATCGAGTTCTGACATGGCTGAGGGTAATGGGGTCGCGATGAAGGAGCAGGACGAGGGCGACCTCGTGCTTTCGGTGCGCGACGTCACTGTCGCCATCGAGGACAAGCTGATCCTCGACAAACTCTCGCTCGACATCAAACGCGGCGAGATCCTGGGTTTCGTCGGCGCTTCGGGCGCCGGCAAGTCGGTCCTCCTGCGGACCATTCTCGGGTTGATGCCCAAGCAATCGGGAACGATCAAGCTGTTCGGTGTCGACGTCGACAAGGCAAGCGATATCGAGCGGCTGCGCATCGACATGCGCCTTGGCGTGCTGTTCCAGCATGGCGCGCTGTTTTCGGCGCTGACCGTGCTGGAGAACGTGCAGGTGCCGATGCGCGAATATCTCGACCTGCCGAGAAAGCTGATGGATGAACTGGCATTGCTCAAGATCGAGCTGGTCGGCCTGCCGCCGGATGCGGCGCAGAAATTCCCCTCCGAACTCTCCGGCGGCATGATCAAGCGCGCCGCCCTGGCGCGCGCGCTGGCGCTCGACCCGGATATCGTCTTTCTCGACGAGCCGACGTCCGGCCTCGATCCGATCAGCGCGGCCGAGTTCGACGAACTCGTCGTCAAGCTGCGCGACACCATGGACCTGACCGTCTATATGGTCACGCACGACCTCGACACGCTGTTTACCGCCTGCGACCACGTGGCGGTGCTCGGCAAGAAAAAGGTGCTCGTCGAAGGCAGCATCGACGACATGCTGAAAAGCGAGGAACCGTGGGTGAAATCCTATTTCCGCGGAAAACGCGCCCGGCAACTTGATCTTGCGGCGCGCGCATAGCCATAAGTGAAGCAATGGAAACCAGAGCCAACTACGTCATTGTCGGGATTTTCACGCTGGTTGCGATCCTGGCGGCGTTCGGCTTTGTCTATTGGACGGCCGCGATCGGTGACAGGGGCGAGACGACGCTGCTGCGCGTGCGCATCCCGGGCTCGGCTTCCGGCCTCGGCCGCGGCAGCTTCGTGCTGTTCAACGGCGTCAAGGTCGGCGACGTCAAGCGTGTCTATATCGACGTCGACAATCCGACCGTCGCCATCGCCGACACCGAGATCGATCGGATGACGCCGATAACCAAGTCGACGCAGGCCGATATCGGCCTTGCCGGCCTCACCGGGCAGGCCAACATCGAGCTCAAGGGCGCCGATCCCAAGGAAGTGAAGCTGCTCGACCAGGCGGAAAAGGAAGGCAAGGTCGCCGAGATCGTCGCCAACCCATCCGCTGTGACCAATCTGTTGCAGACAGCGCAGAACATCTTCAATCGCGCCGACAAGGTGCTGAGCGAACTCGAAGGCTTCACCAAGGATGTTCGCGGGCCGCTGACGCAGACCGTGAAGAATGTGCAGACATTCTCCGACGCGCTGGCCAAGAATTCCGACGGCATCGACAAGTTCCTGTCCTCGGTCAGCGCGCTCTCCGACGAACTGAAGGGCGTGTCCGGCAAGCTCGACGGCACGCTGAAGGCGGCGGAAGGCCTGCTCAATGCCGTCGACAAGGACAAGATCAAGAGCATCGTGGCCAACGTCGACACGGTGACCGCGAACCTCAAACAAACCTCGCAGCAGCTCGACGGCGTCATCAAGAATGTCGACACGGCGGTCGGCTCCGTCAACGACTTCGCCAAGCAGACGCAGGGCACGCTGGCCAAGGTCGACGGCGTTCTGGACGGCATCGACCCGGCGCAGGTGCGCACGGCGCTGGCCAACATCCAGAAGGCCAGCGAGAACGCCAACAAGGCCGCCGCCGACATCGCTGTCGTGACCAACAAGTTCGCCAACCGCGCCGACGACATCGACCAGACGATCAAGGATGCCAAGCAATTGGCGCAGCGGCTCAACGATGCCTCGGTGCGTGTCGACGGTATCCTCGCCAGGGTCGACAAGTTGCTCGGCTCCGGCCAGGCGGATGGCGTGATGGCCGACGCCAGGGCGACGCTGAAATCGTTCAAGCAGGTCGCCGACACGCTGAATGCGCGGCTTGGCGTCATCACCGACAATCTGGCGCGGTTCTCGGGCCAAGGCCTGACAAATGTCGAGGCGCTGGTGCAGGACAGCCGCCGATCGATCAACCGCATCGAGGAAGCGGTGACGGATCTCAGCCGCAATCCGCAGCGCATCCTTTCGGGTGGCGACGGCGAGGTTCGGCAATTCGATGGCAGGGCGCGGCGTTGACTTCGGCGTCGGCTCGCCTCAGAAACATGAGCTGCAAAAGCGGGTTGATCTTACGATCCGGGGACAACGGGGATCGCGCGTGAAGTCTGTGTGGGTGAGAACGGGCGGGTTGACGTCGGCTGCGGCACTGCTTGTCCTGACGCTGGCGGGTTGCGCGGCGTTAGGCGGCAAGCCTGCGCCGCTCGACACCTTTGAGCTGTCTGCGCCTTCGGTCGACGCGCATGGCCATAGCAGCAAGCAGATCCTGATCGCCCAGCCTTCGGCGCTCAAGGCGCTGGATAGCCAGAACATCGTCATCAAACCCTCCGACCGCTCGATCCAGTATCTCAAGGGCGCGCAATGGGCCGATCGCCTGCCGCTGATCGTGCAGGCGCGGCTAGCCGAGACGTTCCAGCGCTCGGGCAGCTTTGCCGGTGTCGGCAAGCCGGGCGAGGGTCTGGCGATCGATTACCAGGTCATCGTCGAGGTCCGGTCCTTCGAAGTGCGCGTCGATGGTGGCGAACACGCCGAGGTCGACCTGTTCGTGCGCTTGCTCAACGACCGCAATGGCGAGGTGCGCGCCTCCAAGAGCTTCAACGCATCCGCACCCGTTTCGGGCAAAGGCAACTCCGCCTATGTCGGTGCGCTCGACAATGCGTTCGGCGATGCCGCCAGGCAGATCGTTCGCTGGACGGATTCGGTGATCTGAGCGCCGGTCTCGTTAGCTAAATCTCGCCAACGCTTTCAAGCTACAGGCGCTCGAAGACATCCGGCCGCAGCTTTCCGGTCAGCATCAGATGCTGCAGCGTGTAGGTTACGGACAGCGCATCGTCGAGCGCGTCATGCCCATGCAATGGCGGGTGCTCGACGCCATAGTAGTCCGCGAGCTTGTTGCTCGGCGTCCTCGCCAGGTCCTCGATCGGCATCCCGGCCGCGATCAGCAGCTTGACGGCATTGTCAAACCGGGTGGCCGGGATCGAAGGCTGAATGCCCGCGACATAGCAGCTGATGGCGATCATGTTCAGTTCGTCCTTGCCCCAGGACCAGAATCGCGCGCCACCGGAAAAACGATCGATTTCGGCGAGGGCTTCTCCCAGCACGACCCCTTCGGTCTCGACGTCCTTCTCGGTGATGCCGGTCAGTTTGGTGAAGAACGGGTCGAGGGCGTATCTCCGGCCAAACCGGTCGACCGGTCTGATATAGGCCTTGTGCGTGCCGAGCAGCGGAAAGTCGTCCTCGAGCCCAAGCTTGATCGCGCCGATCTGCGCGATGACCGGGTCGGGATCGTGGGCCGCGCACCAGAATCGGCGTTGCGAGCCCTCAAGGCAAAGAAACTCGCAGTCGAATATGATTGCCGTCTTCACGATCACACCCTTTGAGCGTCAGGGCTGCGGCTTTCCGGCGGATTTCCGCGCTGTGGGGGAAGTCGAACCTTGGACGGTCCCCGACGCATCCATCGGCTCGCAACAGTCGTTGTTGGCAGGTTAAGCGCGTGCCGGAGGTTTGGAGATCGAACAGGCGGGACCTTGGCCCCGCCTGTTCGATTCCTGGCTTAGTGCAGCCGGCCGCTGGCGTGGGCCAGCATGGTGTAGACCTTGCCGGTGTCCGACGTCAGGTAGGTCTGCGCCATGATGTTATCGCGGTCGTTGCGCGAGACATCCTTGAGCAGTTTTTCGAAGTCGTCGCAGTAGCGGTCGACGGCGGCACGGAATTCGGCCTCGGCCTGGTACTTGCGGCGGATTTCGTCGAACGTCTGCTGGCCCTTCAGCGTGTAGAGCCGGCGCGTGAACACGTCCCGCTCGCCGCGCCGGTAGCGGTTCCACAACTCGATCGAGGCATCGTGGTCGATGGCCCGTGCGATATCGACGGAGAGCGAGTTCAGCGATTCCACGACGTGCAACGGCGAGCGCTGGGCAGGGGCCGCGCGTGGTGCTTCCGCGGGCGCCGAAGGCGCCGTGGGCCTGAGGTCTCCTTCGTTCGACGCCGCGGTCAAGAGATCGCGTACCCAGCCGCCCTGCGGCGTGCGGGTATTGGCGTCAGCGCGAGGGCGCGGTGCCGCCTCGGCCGGACGATCGAGGTCGAGCGTGCCACGCAGCGCGGTTCCACCCAGCGGCGCCTGAGGCGTGCGCAGTTCCGGCTGCGGGGCCGGGGCGCGACGCGGCGGTTCGGCCGGGCGTGCCGCCGGTGCTTGCGGCGCCGGGCGCAAGGGGCGTTGCTCCGAACCATCGCCGCCGCCACGACCGGACTTGGCAACGATATCCGAGAGCTCCTTCAGGGCGTTGATCTGCTCCGAAACGGCGCGGCGAATGGCGGAGGTCGATTCCTTTGCCTCTTCCGGCATCTCGATGACGCCCTTCTTGAGCTCGGCGCGGGTGAGGTCGAGCTCGCTCTTGATCGAGCCCGCCGTGCGCCGCATCTCCTCGGTCGCATCGGCGAAGCGCTTGGTGGCCGAATCGACGACGTCGGTGATGGCGTTGCGGATCTTGTCGGCCGACTCCATCGTCTTGCCTTCGGCGTTCTGCAGCGTCTGGCCGACGAGGTTTTCGAACGAGCGCATGACCCTTTCGAGATCTTCCGACTTCTTGACCAGGCCGACGGCAAGATCCTCGAGCGACGACTGCCTTTCGAGCGTGTGTTCGAGGTTGCTCTGGGCCGAACTCAACAGGTCCGAGGCGCTGGCCAGCAGACGGCTGTGTTCGTCGAACTTGGTGGCGATCGAGGCGACTTCACGCAAGGTCGACGAGGACAGGTCCGTCAGCCTTGTCGTGTTCGAATCGACCAGGCGCGCCGAGCTGGCAAAGGTCTGTGCCGCCTTTTCGGTGGTGGCCGCGAAGCTCTGCGTGCTGCCGGTCAGGCGTTCGTCGACCTCGCCGAGATTGACCGCGGCCTGCTCGATCAGCTGGCCGAGCTGCGAGCTGGACTTGGTCATGCGGCCGATGAGGTCAGCGACGCTGTCGGACAGCGACGAGCGCGCGCCTTCGACCGCCGACAAGGTCTCGGCGGTGCGGCTGGCGAGCGCGTTGACAAGGGCTGCATTCTCGCTGCGCAGCTTCTCGGTGGCGCGTTCCGTGACCTCTTCCATGCTCTTTTGCAACTCCGAGCCGCCCTGTGCGAAACGCTCGACCAATGGGCGGGCGGTTTCGTCGAGGATCTTCGACATCTCGGCGGAGCGCGCCGCGAGCATGGTGTTGAGCTCACGGGTGTTGGCGCCGATCGTCTTGGCGGCGTCGTTGGTGCTCTGGCCGATATGCTGGCCGACCGCCGTGAAGGTCTCGGCGATCACATTGGCGCGTGACACCAGTTGTGCCTCGGCGCTCGAGACCTGCTCGTTGAGCCTCTGGCCCATCGTCTCGGCGGTGTAGGCGAGCCGGTTCTCGACGCTGGCGACCTGCTCCTCGACACGGGCAGCCGCGGCCGCCGCGCTCGATGCGAGACGCTCGTCGGCGCCGGCAAGCGCCTGCTCGATTTCGCGGGCATGCACGGCCAGTTCCTGGCCGGTCTGGCGCGCACGATCGGCGACCCTCTGCTCGGTGTTGGCGAAGGCGCCGACGATGGTCTGCGCGTGCTCGCCGATCGTCGACGTGCTGTCGGCAATGCGCGAAACCAGGCGTTGGTCGGCCTCTTCGAAGATGCGGCCGATCTCGGAAGCGCGGTTGGACAGCGCGTCCGAACCTTCCGCGATGCGCGACACCAATTGCTGGTCGGCGGCATCGAAGATGCGGCCGAGGTCCGATGCGCGGGCAGCGAGCGCTTCGGCCGATTCGCCGATGCGCACGCCGAGCCGCTGGTCGGCGCTTTCGAAGTTGCGCAGGATGTCGCCGGCGCGGGCGGCCAGCGACTGTGCCGTCTCGACGGCGCGGGCGACAAGCTTCTGGTCGGCCGCGTCGAAAGTGCCGGCGATCTCGTTGGCGCGGGCGGAGAGCTGATCGGCGGTCTCCTGAGCGCGAGCGGCAAGCTTCTGGTCGGCCATGTCGAAGGTTCCGGCGATCTCGCTGGCACGGGCAGCCAGTTGGTCGGCGGTTTCGTGGGCGCGGGCCAGCAGCGTGCTGGAAGTATCGTCCGCCCGGGCAAGCAAGGCGTTCGAAGTGTCTTCGGCACGGGCATGGAGGCGACGATCCGCATCCTCGAAGGTACGGGCGATGTCTTCGGCCCGCGCCAGCAATGCGGCGGACGTCTGCTCGGCGCGCTCGGCGATCTTGCGATCGGCGTCGCTGAACGCCGCACCAGCCTGCTCATGCAGCGCGCTGGTGACTTCAAGGACCTTTTCGCGCAAAGCGCCGGCGACGAAGACGGCGCTCTTTTCGAGCACGTTGCGGACGTTGTCGACGCCGGTCGAGAGCGCGCGTTCCATGGTGCCTGCGCGTTCCTCGATGATCCCGGTCTGGCGACTGAACGCCTCTTCGATCTTTTCCACGTCGGCCGCGATCGCGGTGGAAATGTCGGTGCTCCTGGCCGCGATCTGATCGATGTGGCCAGACAGCGAGCGATCGACGTCCTTGCGGGTCTCGGCGAGCTTGCCGAGATCCTCTTCCAGCGCGCGGCTCAGCATGTCGCGGCCTTCGGCCAGCTTGCCGACATGGCCGGCGATGATGCCGTCGATGTCGCCTCGGCTCTCGGTCAGCTTCTGCAGGTCGGCTTCGAGCGCGCGCTTGAGAATGTCGCGGCCCTCGGCCAGCTTCTCCACCTGGCCGGCAACCAGGCCGTCGATGCTGGAGCGGCTTTCGGCCAGCTTGGCAAGATCGGCTTCGAGCGCGCGCTTGAGAACGTCGCGGCCTTCGGCCAGCTTCTCCACCTGGCCGGCGACCAGACCGTCGATGCTGGAGCGGCTTTCAGCCAGCTTGGCAAGGTCGTCCTCGAGTGCCCTGGACAGGGTCGAACGTTCCTGGACAAGCCTGTCCGCGTGGCTGTTGACAAGGGTGTTGACGCCTTCGAGGTCGTCCTCCAGCGCCTTCGACAGCGTCGAACGATCCTGGACGAGCCGTTCGGAATGGCTGTTGACAAGGCTGTTGACGCTTTCGAGATCGGCTTCGAGTGCCCTGGCGAACTGCGCACGGTCATCGACCAGCTTCTGCGACTGGTCGGCGACGGTGTTCTTGATGGTGTTGAGGTCGGCTTCCAGGGCGCGCCGCAGGATGTCGCGGCCTTCCGACAGCTTCTCGACCTGACCGGCGACCAGACCGTCGATGCTGGAGCGGCTTTCGGCCAACTTGGCAAGGTCGTCCTCGAGAGCCTTCGACAGGGTCGAGCGGTCCTGAACGAGCCTGTTCATGTGGTCGGCGATGACGCTGTTCACGTTCTGCAGGTCGGCTTCCAGGACCCGAGAAAGCTGTCCACGGTCCTCGGCCAGTTTCTCCGACTGGCTGGATATGACGCCCTTGATGGTGTTGAGGTCCGACTCCAGCGCCCGCTTGAGGATGTCGCGGCCTTCGGCCAGCTTCTCGACCTGGCCGGCGACGAGGCCGTCGATGCTCGAGCGGCTCTCGGCCAGCTTGGCAAGGTCGGCTTCGAGCGTCTGCGACAGCAGGCTGCGGTCGTTGGAGAGCCGTCCCGAATGATCTTCGATCAGGTTCCTTATGCCCGAAAGGTCGTCCTCGAGCGAACGGCCGAGCAGGCTGCGGTCCTCGGCCAGCTTTGCCGAGTGCGACTCGATGAGGCTCTTGATGCCGGCGATGTCACTTTCCAACGCCTTGGCGAGCACGGCACGGCCTTCGGCGATCTTCTCGACCTGACCGGCGACGAGGCCATCGATGTCGGCGCGGCTGTCGGACAATTTGCCGAGATCGGCCTCCAGGGCACGCGACAGGATGTTGCGGCCTTCAGCCAGTTTGCCGACATGTCCGGCAACCATTTCATCAATAATGGTACGAGCTTGCACGAGCTTCCCGGAGTCTTCGTTCAGAGCCAGGGAGAGCCGGTTGCGGCCTTCCTCCAGCCTTTCGAGATGGCTGCCGAGCGACGCATCGATGGCAGCGCGCGATTCGTTGACCTTGCGCAGATCCTCTTCGAGGGCACGCGCGATCAGGCTGCGGCCTTCGGCCAGCTTCTGCACCTGGTTGGTCACCGCGGCATCCATGCCGGCACGGCTCTCGTCGAATTTCGCCAGGTCCTCCTGCATGGCGGCCGCCATGCGCTCACGGCTTTCGGACAGCTTGCGGCTGTGGTTCTCGACGGCTTCCTCGATGCCGACGCGGGCATCGGAAAGGCGCTGGATATCGGAATCGAACGAGCGCGAGACGACATGACGCGCCGCTTCCATGCGTCCGGCAAAGTCGCTGGCGCGAGCCTCCAGCATGGTCGATGTCGAGTTGACGATGTCGGCCATGTCGGCGCCGATCTGGGTCTTGCCCTGATCGATCATCGCGGACAACGTATCCTTGCTTTCGGCGAAGGTGTGGGCGATTTCGCGGGCGCGTTCGACCAGTGTCTCGTTGATCTGGCGGGCGCGGGCCTCGAGCGCCGCGTTGAGCTTCTGCGTGCCGGTGTCGAGCGCCTCGGCGCGGGTCTGGAATTCACTGATCAGCGCCTGGCCACGTTCGGCGAGCGTGCGCTCGATGCCGTTGAGGCTGGCTTCGAATTCCGAATTGAGGGTGCGGGCGGCGCCGCCAAGCAGCGACACCATCCCGGTGGTGCGATCGTCGAGCAGGTCGGTCAGCGACCGGGTCAGGCCGTCCGTCGTGTCCGTCAACTTGGCGATACGGGTGTCGAGCAGGGAGGCAAAAGCCTCGCCGGAGGTCGACAGCCTGTCGGTAATGGTGTCGAGGCGGCCTTCGACCGAATCGAAGATCGACATCGAGCTTTCATTGATGCGGTCGATGAGCGTGTCACCGGAATTGGTGATCGTCATCGACAGCTTGGTCGACGCGTTGAGGATCGAGTCGCGGATGATGTCGCTGGCGGCGCCGATTTCCTCCTTGAGCGTTTCATGCGCACCCGAAATCGAGGCGCGGACACGCTCCGCATGGGTGACGACCGCCTCGCGCTCGCTGCCGAGCCCGTCGACAAGCGAGCGGATGCGGGTCTCGTTTTCCGAATAGGAGCGCTCGATCTGGTTGACTTCGCTATGGACCAGCGTTTCCAGTTCCACGGCGCGGGCGAGCGTGCGTTCGATGCCTTCGCCCATGGCCGCGACCTCGCGGCGAACGGCTTGGCCGATCATCATGACGCGATCCTGGGCGAGGTTTTCTGGCTCGGTCAGGCGGAAAGCCACTTCGGTCATCGACTGGGCGGCAATGCGCATGTCCTGGGCGCGACGGATCATCGCCGCGAAGGCCCAGAACAGGATGACCGGCACGATCGCCGCGACGGCGAGGCCAATCAGTTCGGGGCGGGCAAAGAACTGGTCGAGCGTGCGGATTCGCCAGATGCTCGGTCCGAAAAGCAGGTTGGCCAATCCGCCGGCGCCCGCGATCCAGGCGAGCGAGACAAAGGCAATGACCCAATAGACGGTGTTGGAGGCGCGCCGGTTGAGGCTGTGCAGGAGTGTCTTGTAATCCTTCTGGCGATCGTCATTGGCCGGGGCGAAGCCCGTCGCCTGTGTGCCGAAGCCCGTCGCCTGTGTGCCATTGCCATTGCCATTGCGCGTCTCAACGGGGCGCAGTTCGGCGGGCTTGGCCTTTGGCGCGGGCTTGGCGGGCTGGGCCTGACTGACGATGGGCTCCGGCTTCTGGTTGCGCCCCTCTCGTGCCAATTCATCGGCGGCCTGGGATATCTGTGCTTCCAGATCTTCCATCGAAGCTGCGATATCGAGATCGCCGTCACTGTCGCTGCTGAGGTCGATATCGAGCGCTTTTTCCAGTTCCCTGGCTACATCGTTGTCGAGAGTTCTCGTCGTCGTCGTTGGTTTCTTCGCCATGCCTTCGCTACCCTGTACTAGCTGCCGCGGGCTTATAATTGTCTTTGTCGTACCCCGCGCAGGAGGCTGAAAATGGACCCCTCGTATCGTAATGACACAGGGGGGTAAAGAAAACATGCATTCCGTGGGATACGTAAAACTTTAAATATAAGGTTAACAGAAGCGTGATTCCGGTGCCGTTTTCGCAACATTTTTCCGGGCCACTCATTAACTCGTTGTCCACTGGATTCGCCTAGTTTTTCAGGCGACCGAAGAAAACGGAGTTCGAGTTCATGCGTGGCGAAAGCGGCATTGCCTTCTCAATGCCCGGGGGCGACGTATCGGGAACGAGGCAGTCCCGGCCGGTCGATTTGGCACACCTTGCCCGGCAAACGATGGGCGATCGCGCCCTCGAGCAAGAGGTGCTGGCGCTGTTTGTACAGCAGGCGCTGTCTGTGCGCGACAAAATAGTCGACGCCGACGTCAAGGGCCGGCTTCTGCTGGCGCATGGGCTGAAAGGCTCGGCGCGCGGCGTCGGCGCCTTCGCCATCGCCGATTGCGCCACCGAAATCGAGCGTCGTCCGGAGGACGGTCAGACACTCAAACGGCTTGGCACGCTGATCGACGAAGTGCGCGATTTCATCGCCGCCATCAATCGCTGATCCCGGTTTGCGGAAAAACGTCACCGAGCGGCGCTTTCGCGCGGCAGTTGACTTGTCTGCCGGAGTGATTATCTCGGCGGAAACTCTCAGGTGACAAATGACAAAGCTGACCTTCATCGCCCATGACGGCACACATTTCGACGTGGATGCCGAAAACGGCTCGACGGTGATGGAAAACGCAATCCGCAACGCCGTGCCTGGGATCGAGGCGGAGTGCGGCGGCGCCTGCGCCTGCGCGACCTGCCATGTCTATGTCGATGAGGCGTGGACGGCCGAAGTCGGAGAGCCGGAGGCGATGGAAGAGGACATGCTGGACTTCGCCTACGAGGTCCAGCCGAATTCGCGGCTTTCCTGCCAGATCAAGGTGCGCGACGCACTCGATGGCCTCATCGTGCGGGTGCCGGAGCGCCAGGGCTGAAAAGCCGATTTTTCCCGCTGCCGCTTGGCAGCGAGCCGGTGGTCATGCAGTCTCACGCCAACACAGCAGCGAGGCAGAGCGCATGACCGGCACCATCAGCACAGACGTCCTCATTGTCGGGGCAGGGCCGGTCGGCCTGTTTTCGGTGTTCGAGCTCGGCCTGTTCGACATGAAGTGCCACCTGATCGATATTCTCGACCGGCCGGGCGGCCAATGCGCGGAACTCTATCCGGAGAAGCCGATCTACGACATTCCCGGCTGGCCTTCGATCTCGGCGCAGGGGCTGGTCGACAAGCTGCTCGAGCAGATCGCGCCGTTCAAGCCGGATTTCACCTACAACCGCATGGTTTCCAGCCTCGAGAAGCTGGAGGATGGCAGCTTTCGCGTCACCACGGACGAAAATGAGGTGTTCGAGGCCAAGGTGGTGGTGATCGCCGCCGGTGGCGGCTCGTTTCAGCCGAAGCGCCCGCCGATCCCCGGCATCGAACCCTATGAAGGCAAGAGCGTCTTCTATTCGGTGCGCCGGATGGAGGATTTTCGCGGCCACGACCTGGTCATCGTCGGCGGCGGCGACTCGGCGCTCGACTGGACGCTGAACCTGCAGCCGGTGGCAAAGAGCGTCACGCTGGTTCACCGACGGCCCGAATTCCGGGCGGCGCCGGACAGCGTCAACAAGATGTATGCCATGCAGGAGATGAAGCAGCTGGAATTCAGGGTTGGCCAGGTGACCGGGCTCACCGGCGCCGACGGCCAGCTCTCATCCGCGACGATCAAGGGTGGTCCAGAGGGCGATGTCGAGGTGCCTTGCACCCGCATGCTGCCATTCTTCGGCCTGACCATGAAGCTCGGCCCGATCGCGGAATGGGGGCTCAATCTCCACGAAAACCTGATCCCGGTCGACACCGAGAAGTTCCAGACATCGGTGCCCGGCATTTTCGCGGTGGGCGACATCAACTGGTATCCCGGCAAGCTGAAGCTGATCCTGTCGGGTTTTCACGAGGTGGCGCTGATGGCGCAGGCCGCCAAGCGCATCATCAGCCCCGGCGAACGTATCGTGTTCCAGTACACGACATCGTCCACGAGCCTGCAAAAGAAGCTCGGCGTGGTGGAGTGACCTGGCTGACCGGCTCTACTCGGCCATCACCGGCGGGTGCTCGGCCTGGCCGCGAAGCGGTTTTTCCGGCATCGACGCAAGCGTGATCAGCGCCAGGAACAGCGTCGCCGCGGCGACAAGGAAGATCATCACGAAGGGCTCGGCGGATATGACCTGGCCGACGGCCAGCGTGCCTTCGCCGGCCAGCGGCAGGCCATAGCCGAGGGCGACGGCGCCGAGCATTGCAACGCCCAGCGCGCTGCCCAGCGAACGCAGGAAGGTCAGCACGCCGGTTGCGACGCCAAGATGCGCCCGGTCGACGGCGTTCTGGACCGATACGGTGGCGACCGGGAAGGTCGTCCCGCTGCCCAGGCCGATGCAGACCGTCAGGACTTCGACAACCAGCAGCGAAGCGTGTCCGGCGACGAGGGCGAGCAGGCCGAGGCATATGATCGAGAAGAGCACGCCCACCATGGCGATCCGCTTGTAGTGGACGAAGCGCGGTATTGTTCGCCCGCTGAATGTCGCGCCGGCCACGGTGCCAAGCAGCAGCCCCAGCATCGCAAGACCCGACTCGCTGACCGAAAGGCCGACGATCGACTGCAGGTAGACAGGCAGGTAGACCGCCAGGCCTATGTTGGCAGCCTGCAGAAGGAACATCGACAAGGTGCCGGCGCGGACGATCGGGTTGCTCAGCACTTCAAGCGAGATGAGCGGTTCGGCCGCGCGCAGCAGCCGCAGCGAAAACGCCGCCCAGAAAACCGCGGACGCCGCCAGCAGCCCGATGATTTCGCCGGACAGCCACGGGTACTCGCTGCCGCCCCAGTTGAGCGCCAGCAGCAGCAAGGCCGTGGCCGCGACCAGCAGCAGCGCGCCCAGGCCGTCGATGCGATGATGCTTGGCGGCGATCGGCAGCTTCTTGAGCGGGTTGTTGATGATCGCCATCGCCAGCAGGCCGAGCGGGATGTTGATCCAGAAAATCAGCGACCAGTGAAGATGTTCGGCGAAGGTGCCGCCAAGCAGGGGCCCGGCGATGCTGGCGACGGCCCAGGTGCCGGAGATCCAGGCGGCGTAGCGCGCTCGTTCGCGTGGCGGGACGAGGTCGCCGATGACGGTTTGCGTCAAGGTGAACAGGCCGCCACCGCCGGCGCCCTGGATGGCCCTGCCGACGACCAGCACAAACATGTTTGGCGCCATCGCACTGACCACCGATCCGAGGAGAAAGATCAGGATGGCGGCATAAACGGTTGGCCGGCGGCCATAAACGTCCGAGATCTTGCCGTAGAGCGGTGCCATGGCGGTCGCGGTCAGGAGGTAGCCGGTGACGATCCATGGCAGATATTGCGCATGGCCGAGCGCGTGGCCGATGGTCGGCATCGCCGGCGCGACGATGGTCTGATCGAGCGCCGCCAACAGCATCGACAGAAGCACGCCGGCGATGATGGCGTTCTTCTCGCTTTCGGTCAGCGGCGTGGCTGCAGCCGTCATGGTCTGCTTGTCGACAGCCTGGTCCATAGTCTTTTGTCCATGTGCTTGCGCGCCGTGCGGTTCACCGACAGGGCCGGCCTGGTGTGTCCGCCACGCGATCGGTCGTGGTGCTCGTGCTCTATGGGTCGTGCGCTGCCAACCCGTGATATGTCGTTCCCTATAGGCCGATTTCGACCGCCGCTCGCAAATTTTTCGAACCTGGCACTACGCTTCGACCGGGTTGGCGCCATGGATGCGCCGAGGAAAATTCAGGCCGGCGGCCGCAATTGGCCACTCTCGATGCGCTCGATGCGATAGCGCAGGAGCCGCAGGATGCGGCTTTCGAAATTGACGCTCTCGACGCGGTCGAACTGCACCTGGGCGCGGTCGTGCTCGGCGAGGACGGCGGCGGTGATTTGGGCCGCCTTGGCCTTTGCCGCATCGCAATCCTTCCGCGGATAGGTCGCCTTCAGCGCCTCTTCCAGCTTGCGGGCATGGTTCTTGGCAATCTCGACATGGCGCTCCTCATGGCGCTTGATGTCGGCCGACAGCGTGTCCCAGAACAGCTTCACGTCGGCGTCCGCCTTGCGGGGGCGGCGCCATTCCGGAAGGATCACCTTGACCTTGACGGTCACGGCGGCGTCGGCGATCCGGCAGGAACCTGCCTGCCGGGCGTAGCTGATGCGGGTGGTGAAGGCCATCTGGGTGGCGCCGGGGTGGCGGGAACCAGTGCTCTTGACCTGTGGCCCGTGTTTGGAAAGCTGCGTCTCGATATCGTCGAGGGTGCTGCCGCCGATGGAAAAATAGCTGTATGTCTTCACGAGGCTGGCCGCGCCCGCCGGGATGGCGGTCATGGCAAGCAGCAGTGCGCAGAGCAGGGATCGTTTCATCATGTTGCCTCTTCGAGCACCTTGCTTTACGGCCGTTGCCGGCGCAACGGAATTGATCCGATGCGGATCACACATCGTTGATGAGCCTAGAGTCGGATGATTTCAGGTCGGTTCGACCTGAAATCTGAATCCGCCTCTAAATCAAAGGGGTAGAGCATGATGTCGTCCGAAAACCGCTTCACATTTTTCGGCATCATTCTCCAAGGTTGACGAGCAATGACGGCGAGGCGATGGCAACTGGCCCATGGACGCCATCTCGACCTTGGCGAAAGAGCCGTGGTTGCCGGCATCCTCAACGTCACCCCTGACAGCTTTTCCGACGGCGGCCTGTTTAGTGGGATCGAGACGGCGCTGGCTCAGGCACGCCGCATGATCGCCGAAGGGGCGGGGATTGTCGATGTCGGGGGAGAATCGACCCGGCCCGGCGCTGGCGCGGTATCGGCCGGGGAGGAACAGGCGCGCGTCCTGCCTGTAATCGAGGCGCTGGCGAGCGCCGGCGACGTGCTGATTTCCGTCGATACCTATCGTGCCGAAACCGCGCGCCTTGCGGTGGCTGCCGGCGCGCACATCGTCAACGATGTCTGGGGCTTGCAGCGCGAACCTGACATTGCGCGCATCGCGGCTGAAACCGGTGCCGGGCTCATCATCATGCATACCGGGCGGGATCGCGAGAAGCTGCCCGACGTCATTGCCGACCAGTTGGCTTTCCTGGGAAAATCGCTGGAGATCGCCCGCGGGCACGGTGTCGCCGACGACCATATCGTGCTCGACCCCGGCTTCGGCTTCGCCAAGGAGACGGCGGAGGAAAACCTCGACCTGATGGCGCGGTTCTCCGAGCTTCATGGGCTCGGCTTTCCGCTGATGGCCGGCACCTCGCGAAAGCGCTTCATCGGCACCGTCACCGGCCGCGATGCGGCCGACCGCGCCGCTGGAACGGCGGCGACCAGCGTCATCCTCAGGCTCAAGGGCGCGCATCTGTTTCGCGTCCACGATGTCGCAATCAACGTGGACGCACTGGCCATGGCGGATGCTATGCTGGCACGTGAAACCGCCGCATCGGCCCGAAAATCGGGATCGATTTTCGGAAAGCACGATGCGTAGATTCAGAAGTGTTAGAGCGTACTTCGTGCGTCCAAGTGGACGCACGTCGCTCTAAGGACCGGGACGCTGAGCCATGTATGTCATCCGCTTGAAAAACTGCGCCTTCTTTGCCCGGCATGGCGTGCTGGACGAGGAGGAGGCGCTGGGCCAGCGTTTCTATGTCGACGCGGTGCTGTCCGTCGAACCCGGACGCGCCCTTGTCGACGACGCGATCGGGGAGACCGTCAATTACGGCATCGCCTTCATGGTGATCGAGAAGATCATCACCGGGGAGCGGCGCTTCCTGATCGAGGCCCTGGCAATGGAGGTGGCAAAGGCGCTGACGGAACGGTTTCCCCAAATCAGGAAGGCCGAAATCACCGTGCGCAAGCCCAACGCACCGGTGCCCGGCGTGCTCGATTACGTCGAGGTGACCGTTGTCTGGCCAGAATAACACCGTCTATCTCAGCCTCGGCGGCAATCTCGGCGACCCGGCGGCCTCGATGGCCGCGGCGCTGCGCATTCTCGACGCCGATGCCGATACAAGCGTGGCCGCCGTCTCCTCGCTCTACCGCACGCCGCCCTGGGGCAAGCTCGACCAGCCGGATTTCCTCAACGCCGCCGCCGAACTGTCGACGCGGCTTTCGCCTCGCGCGCTGCTCGACCTCTGCCTCGACGCGGAGCGCAAGCTGAAGCGGGTGCGCGAGGAGCGCTGGGGGCCGCGCCTGATCGACATCGACATTCTGGTGTTCGGTGACCGTGTCATCCATGAGACGGGGCTGGAAGTGCCGCATCCGCGCATGCTGGAACGCGCTTTCGTCCTGGCGCCGCTGGCCGAGATCGCGCCCGGTCTGGCGGTTGCCGGCCGTAGCGTGGCCGAGCGCTTGGGGGCCGTCGACGCATCAGGCATCGAGCGACTGCCATCCGGCCGCGACTGGTGGCTACCCTAGGCGGGCTGGGCATCAGCCAGAGAAACCACCACCGTCCAGAAATGCCTTTTCCTCCGGCGTGGTTTCGCGGCCGAGCATCCTGTTGCGGTGCGGAAAGCGGCCGAAGCGCTGGATGATGTCGCGGTGCTCCTCGGCATATTTGAGGTATTCCGGCGCATTGGCGGCGGTGAGCGCCACGGACCTTTCCTGATCGGCGAGCAGTTCCGAGTGCTCGAATGGCAAATACAGGAACACGCGGAGTTCGGGTTCGAGCAACAGATCGTGGCCAGCCATGACCGCTTTTTGAGCGAAATGCCTGGCAAGCGGGTCGGTGGCGCACATATGGCCGGTGCCGCGAAAGCAATTGCGCGGAAACTGGTCGAGCAGGATCATCAGCGCCAGCGAGCCTTCGGCATGATCCGACCAGCCGTCGCATTCACGCCGCGCGGCTGCGTAGTGCAGGTCGAGAAAGCGATTGCGGAAGTCGGTATCGAAGGCCTCGTTCTTCTCGAACCATGCGTCCTCGCCGGCGTCACGCCAGAATTTGCTGACCGACAGGGCTCTGCTGTCCAATTCCATGCGTGGTTCCCTATTCAATCGGCGGATTCAATCGGCAGTTTCGGATTTATGCAGGACGCCGGCCGTCTCTTCATTGAGGGCCTGACCGGCACGTCGCGGCGTGGACAGCGGCGTCGGAATCGGCGTTCCGATATTGCCCCTGAGGAAACGCTGTCCGGCGCGGATGCCTTCGGCGAGCTGGGTTTCGAAACGGTCGGTGTCGCGGCGCCTGACATCCTCAATCGTTTCGGCCACGTCCTCCGGATCCACGCCGAGCGATTCCAGGGCCGAGCCGCCGAACACCAGCGCCGATTCGAAGGTCTCGCGCAGCTGGAAATCGACGCCCGCGCGAATGAGCTGCAGTGCCGTGCCGCGATCGAAGGCGCGGGCCAGTACGGTCAGCAAGGGGAACTCGGCTTTGACAAGCTCGGCGATGCGAACGGCGGCATCGGCCTTGTCGACGCAGATGAGCACGGCGCGCGCCCTGCCGGCACCCGCGGCATGGAGGATATCGAGCCGCGTGCCGTCGCCATAATAGACCTTGAAGCCGAAGTCGGCCGCCGCCTGGATCATCTCAACGTCGTTGTCGATGATCGACACATCGATGCCGCGCAGCAGCAGCGGCTGGCTGGCGATCTGCCCGAAGCGGCCGAAGCCGATGATCAGTACGCTGCCGCTCAGACCGTCGGCGACATCGACCCCATCGAGCGACTGCTCGTCGTGCGGCGTCAGGTACCGCAACGCCACGATGGCCAGCGGGGTTAGCACCATGGAGATGATGACGATGGCGGTGAGTGTCGCATTGGCCTGGTTGTCGATGATGCCGACAGCGGCGGCCGCGGAATAGAGAACGAAGGCGAATTCGCCGCCTTGCGCCATGAAAACCGCGCGTTCAAGCGCTTCGCGATGGCCTGTCTTGAGGATGCGGGCGACGGCATAGATGCCGAACGCCTTCATTGCCATGTAGGCGACGACATAGATGGCGATCAGCTTCCAGTTCGCGGCCACGACATGCAGGTCGAGCGACATGCCGACCGCGAGGAAGAACAGGCCGAGCAGGATGCCGCGGAACGGTTCGATGTCGGCCTCGAGCTGATGGCGGAAGGTCGATTCGGACAGAAGCACGCCGGCCAGGAACGCACCCATCGCCATCGACAGGCCGCTGAGCTGCATGGCGAGCGCCGACCCGAGCACGACCAGAAGCGCGGCGGCCGTCATGACTTCGCGGGCACGGGCATCCGCCAGGATGCGGAAGAAGGGGTTGAGCAGATAGCGCCCGGCCACCACCAGCCCGACGATCGCGGCAAGGCCTATACCGACCTCTGTCAGCCGCTCCGACAGGCTGGTATCGGCGCCGCCGGGCGCCAGGAACGCGATCAGGGCCAGCAGCGGCACGATGGCGAGGTCTTCCAGCAGCAGGATGGAGACGATGCGCTGGCCTTTCGGCGAGGCTATTTCGCCGCGTTCCTCGAGGAGCTGCATGACGATTGCCGTCGAGGTCAGCACGAATCCGGCGCCGGCAACGAAGGATTGCGAGACTGGAAACCCGCCGGCCATTCCAACGCCGGTCAGCAGGACTGCGCAGACCCCGACCTGAAACGCGCCGAGCCCGAAAATCTCGCGGCGCAGGCCCCATAGCCGCGACGGCTGCATTTCCAACCCGATGATGAACAGGAACATGACGACGCCGAGTTCGGCGACATGGAGGATGGCTTCCGATTCGGAAAAGATGCGCAGGCCGAACGGTCCGATCACCACGCCGGCGGCCAGGTAGCCGAGAATCGAGCCCAACCCCATGCGCTTGAAGATGGGAACGGCGACGACGCCGGCAGCAAGCAGCGCCACCACCTGGACCAGATCGCTGCCCGATGCCTCTGCCGCCATGCCGTCATTCCGCTCGTTCGAGGATCGTTTTCGATTGTGAAGTCGTGTGACAAGGGCGCAAAGATACGGGCTTCGGCGGGGATCGAATAGCCCCGAATCCGGACCAAGGCGATGTTGCAGGCGCGATACACAAGTTGACGCCGCAACCACGTTGCTTCTTGCCACAATCAGAGGTTAAGGACGCTCGGCTTCGGCCATTGGAGGGCGCGACGATCAAGTCGCGCCCTTTTTGAGGAGATGACTGACATGAAGAAGTTTTTGTTTGTTGCCGTCGGCCTGGCGGTGCTGGCCGGTTCGGCTTGCTCCAAGGCGCCTGAGTGCACGGCGGAGATCGCGACCAAGAAAGCGCAGGACATGGCCGCCGCGCTGCAGGAAGCGATCACCAAGGATCCGTCCAAGGCGGCCGACCTGACCGCCAAGGTCCAGGCGGTGACAACGAAGTACCAGGGCGCCACCACGCTGGCCGACGCCTGCAAGGCCTATGACGAGCTGACTACGGCGATCAAGGGCTAACGCCTGATTCGATGGAATCAAAACCGAGCGGCGGCCTGATGGTCGCCGCTTTTTTGTTCGGGCAAGATCCAGGATGGTCAGTTCGGGGCGATGGAACCGACTTCGACGGTGTCGACACGTTTCAGGCTCATGCCGATCACCGGGACAAGCTGATCGGCGACGCGGACGGCAACCGTTACCGTCATCGAATTGTCGTCGGGAATGCGCGCCTGCATGACGCCGCGCAGCTGGTTGCGGTTGATGGTGAAGACCACCTTGCGGGCGTCGACCACATTGCCGCCGATAATGTCGAGGCCGGAACCGGCCGCGCCGCCCATGAAAGAGCCCTTGTAGTCGCGGCCCTTGCGCTCGATCTTGGCCGACATCTGCTGGGTGAACATGCCGACCCGGCAGCCGCCGTCGAGCGTCATGCCCATCTTGCCGTCGGGCGTCGAGCCCGTGAAGCTGCAGTTGAACTTCGTGCCCTTGTACTTGCCGGCGACGATCTCGCCCGGGCCAACCCATTTGCCTTCGGCCGAATGGAAGAATTGTTTGTCCGGCTCCGCTGCCGACGCCCCCGAGGCGATACCGGCGACCGCTGTGATCGCGGCGGCGAGAGGCAGGATGCTGGACAGAATTACGCTTTTCATCGACGACACCCGGCAACAAAGAGGCTGTTTGAAACCGGTTCGACCATGAAGAAGATTGGTTAATGCTTCGTCACTTTCGGTGCTCGAAAGCGCAATCTGTCAACCATCTCGAAGGCTCGAACCTTGTTTGCCGGGCTCGGCGGTTTCGGCGCCTTTCCTTGTCGCAAACGATGTCAGCGCCGAGAGGAAATCGCCCAGGCCCGGGCGCTTCGCGGCGCTGAAGGGCAGGGGACGCGCGGTTTCCATCGCCGCGATGCCGATGCGCGCCGTCATCATGCCGTTGACGACGCCCTCGCCAAGCTTGGCCGAAAGGCGTGCCGCCAGGCCGTGGCCGACGATCTGCTGGACGAAACTGTCGCCGACAGCGATCGAGCCGGTGACCGCCAGATGCGCCAGCACGCTGCGCGCCAGGCGGAAGAACCCTAGCGTTCCCGGACGCCCGCCATAAAGTTCCGACAGGCGGCGAATGAGGCGCCCGGCCTCGAAGACTACATAGGCGACATCGACAAGCGCCCGCGGGCTGACCGCCGTCACCAGCGAGACGCGCTTGGCGGCCTCGAGGATCATCACCTTGGCCCTGGCGTCCAGGGGGCCGAGAATCTCCTCTTCGGCCAGGCGCACCAGATTGCCACCGTCGATGATCTCGCCGCGCAGTTCGGACAGGGCGCGGCGGCCGGCCGCCGTCTCGGGCTTGGCCGCGACGAAGGCAGACAGCTCGTCGACCACCGACCGTGCCGCCTTCGGATCGTCGCGGGCGATGGCATCCAGCGCCCGCTTCTGCAGCTTTTCGACTTCGGCGAGGCGGGCGATCGCCAGGAATTCGCGGATGAGGATCACCAGCAGCGCCAGCACGGCGATTACAGCCATGCCGGCGGCCAGCCAGCCCAGCCATTCGGCGCGCGCGAACAGATCGCGGATGAGCTGGTCGGTCCACAGGCCGACGGCCAGCGAAACCAGCACGCCAATGGCGCCGAAGAAAATGCTGCCGAACAGCGAGCGCTTCCTGGGGGCGATCGCCGGCGGCGGTTCGGCGGCGATGATGTCGGGTTCGTCGAAGACGTCGGCTTCCGCCGGGATGACCAGCGCGACGCCGGGCTTCATCGCTCGGGGTTTGCGCGAGGGCTCGTCCGGGCGCGCCTGTGACGTCTGTTGTCTCGGCGCGGCCTCCGGCTCGATGCGGAAGGCCGCCGGCTTGCGGGGCGCGGTCATGCCAGATGGTCTCCGATCAAGAACTGCAGGGCACGGTCGAGCCTGATATGCGGCAGCGACAGCGTGACGCCTTCGGCCGTGCGTTCGAGTTTTGGCGGACGGAACCGGACAAAACGGATTGCCGGGTCGGTGGAGTCCTGTCTATGATCCGGGCCCGAAACATCGAACACCGCATCAATTTTCTCCGGTAAGTCGCCGGGAAATATAGCGGTTTCCGTCTTTCCATCGAACGTTTCACCGTTGATCTTCTCGCCGGCGATCGGCGTGCCGATGATGACCGGCAAAGTCTCGCGGCCCTGCTTGACGGTGCCTTCGCGGGTCGCGCGTACTGCCGCCATGGCGACGACATCGACGTCGGCGCCGGTGAAATTCGCCCGCGCCACGGCACGGTCGGCCAGGCGACGCACGATCGCCTGCAAGCGGTCATGGCTTTCATGGTGCAGGTGATCGGCCTTGGTCGCCGCGACCAGGATGCGGTCGATGCGCCGCGAAAACAGGTCGGTGAGAAAACTGCCCCGCCCTAGACGGAAACAGGCCAGGATCTCGGTCACCGCCCGCTCCAGGTCGGCCATGGCGCCGGGACCGGCATTCAGCGCCTGCATGGCGTCGATCAGCACGATCTGGCGGTCGAGACGCGTGATGTGTTCGCGGAAGAAGGGTTTGACGACATGCGTCTTATAGGCCTCATAGCGCCTTTCCATCATGGCATGGAGCGAGCCGCTACGCGGGCGCCTGTCGCCGAGGCCGGGCAGCGGCGCGAAAGTCAGCGCTGGCGAGCCTTCGAGGTCGCCAGGCATCAGGAAGCGGCCTGGCGGCAAGGTCGAAAGCGCCCTTTCGTCGAGCTTGCAGGCCTTGAGATAGGCAGCGAAGCTTTCGGCCAGGCGGCGTGCGGTCATTTCGTCGGCGTCGGCGTTCGGGTCGATCTCTTCGGATATCGCCCGCCAGGCCCGCGACAGGTCCTCACGCACCGGCAAAGTGGCCATTTCAATGGCCTCGCGTGAAAAATCGGCGAAGGATTTGCCGAGCAGCGGCAGGTCGAGCAGCCATTCTCCGGGGTAATCGACGATGTCGACCGACAGTTTGCCTGATGAGAACACGCGGCTCCAGCCGGAGGCCGATTCATACTCGATGGTCAGCCGCAGTTCCGAAATGGCGCGCGTCGAATCAGGCCAGACGCGGTCGTTGACCAATGCGGCGATGTGATCTTCGTACTGGAAGCGCGGCACGGCGTCATCCGGCTGTTCTTCGAGGAAGGCGCGTGCGATTCGCCCGGACTTCTGCGCCTCGAACAGCGGCAGGCGCCCGCCGTGGATCAGATTGTGGACCAGGGCGGAGATGAACACCGTCTTGCCGGCGCGCGAAAGCCCTGTAACCCCCAACCGCATCGACGGAGAAAAAAGCCCTGAGGCACGTCCCGACAGCGTATCGAGGGCAATTCTCGCCTCGTCGGTGAAGGTGGTCAGCGATGATGCCAAAATGTAATCTTTCGGGCTTCGGTCCGTCCGATATAGGCTCTGGAACCCGGCTTTGAAATGGTGCGGGAAATCGGGATCAAAGATCGGCCGGTGTCAGAAACGCTTCGAGATAGCCGGCGTGCTGGGACGCTTTCGCCAGATCGTCGAGGAAACGCACCACCGCCAGGCCCGAGGTCGGGAAACCATGATTGAGCATTGCACGCGCCGTCTCGTCGCCGTCGCCCGAAACCGCCATGGCGAGGTCCTCCGTCATCGGGTTGTGGCCGATGACCAGCAGCGAACCCGGGCCGCCGTGCTCCCGGATGAGGCGGAGATAGCCGGCCGCGTCCTCGCTGTAGAGCGTGTCGAAAAACAGAACCTTGCCGGTGTCGGTCTGGCCGGCCAGACCCTCGAGTGTCTCCTTGGCGCGCTTGGCATTGGAGCACAGCGTCAGGTCCGGAACATAGCCCCGTGATCGCATGGCCGCTCCGATGATCTCGGCATCGGCGCGGCCGGATGCGTCGAGCGGGCGATCGAAATCGCGCATGCCGGGCAGCGCCCAACCGGCCTTGGCGTGCCGTAACAGATAGAGCCTGCTCACCCAACCTCCATGACGCCGAAAGCCGAAACCGCACCGCGATTAGCCACGAGAACGGCTTGGCGCACAATGGTTCGTGTTCTCGGCGCGATGAATCACAGGAGACTGCGCGGCAAAGGGTTGACGCACTTTCTCCATCGAATCAGGGGCATCTCGCCCCAAGGAGGGCCGCCGGGATACTTTAACAATTGCGTGAGTCGGTGGCCGATTGCGCTTGTGCAGGCGTTTGGTCGCGAATATATAGGCGCCAAATTTGGGGCTGTTTGGGTGAGTCGAATGAACGACATCGTTACCGCCGATTACGTACCCTCCGAAGACGAGCCGTTCATGAACGAACGGCAGAAATCCTACTTCCGCCTAAAGCTCGTCACCTGGAAAAATGACATATTGCGCGAAGCGCGCGAAACTCTCGAAATCCTACAGCAGGAAAACGCCAACCACCCGGACCTCGCCGACCGCGCCTCTTCGGAAACAGACCGCGCCATCGAGCTCAGGGCCCGCGATCGCCAGCGAAAGCTCATCTCGAAGATCGATTCGGCGCTGCAGCGCATCGACGAAGGCACTTACGGCTATTGCGAGGAAACCGGCGAGCCGATCGCGCTGAAGCGGCTCGATGCGCGCCCGATCGCGACATTGTCGATCGAAGCGCAGGAGCGGCATGAGCGCCGCGAGAAAGTCTACCGCGACGACTGAGCCATACTTCCCGCGCTGAGTTGCGGTGACATCGATGTTGAAATGGCCGGGAAACCGGCCATTTTTTGTCGAGACCTCAGCGCCGAATCAGCCCAGCCCACCGGCAAGCGGCTCAGGCGCGCTACCTCTTCTGGCTGGACAGTTCGCCCAGAAGCTTGGTCATTTCGTCGTCGAGGGACTGCGGCGCCTTGGCCGCCGGTTTGCCCGCCGGGACGCCGGAGCGGGGCTGGTCGAGCGAAACCTCGAGTTCCCTCATCAGCGTGTCGTCGATGCTGTCCTGCCTTGACGGCGGCGGCGCGTGCTTGACGACATTGGCGTTGGCGGAGCCATAGGCGGGCAGCGGCGTGACATTGGTCGACTGATAGGGTTGCGTCGCCGGCTTCGGTGCGGGCGCCGGTGGCGGCGCTGCCGGGCGCGGGCGGGCGGGCATCGCCGCGGTCACCGGCTGCGGCGCCGGTGCCTGTCTTGGAGGCGCGGGGGCGGGCTGGGGCGGCCGTGGCTTTGCCGGGGCCGCGGTGGCAGGGACAGGCTGCAGGCCGCCATCTCCGGTCAGCGCCGGACGGCGCGGCGCGGCAAGGCGAATGTCGCGTTCGACGACGACATCGGTCGGGCCGCCGATCAGAAGCAGGTGCTCGATATCGTCGCGGCGCACCAGCACCAGCCGGCGATGGCTGTCGACGGCGGTGGCGTCCATGACGGCCAGCCGCGTCTTGCGGTTGCGGCCGCCGGCGACAAAGGTGCCGAAGGTCAGGTTGCGGACAAGCCTGATGATGACGAGCACGATGACCAGCAGGATCAGCGCGGCGAAGGTCCACAGGAGTGCTGCCGCATAACCGGGGCCCGCCACGCTATCCAGCCACTGCATTGATTTCCCCTGGTCGGTTTTGGAAAGTGAGGCGACACTAGACCGTTGCGGCTGGCCACCGCAAGTTACCTTTCACGCATCGTGAACAGCTTGAAACACTAGGAGGGCCGGTCGGCATCATTTTTATCTGACATTTGCCGCCCGGGCCTTTTCCGGACTAGGAGAATGTGATTCAACCGGCTAAAGCGCGTCGCGCTGAAGCCGATTCATGCGACGCGCCTTAGGCCCTTGTTTTCATGCAGGTCGTTTTCCCAAAACCGAAGTCACTTTTGGGCGACATGCATTAGGGGGCGGGTGTCGGAACGTCGGACTTCACGAGCAGGGGGCATATGGCCAAGGAAGCGCGAGCCGATTTCTATCCGGTACCGATCGTCGACCAGAACACGCGACCCGGCGCGGTCACCCGGCTCATCATCTTCATCGTCGTTCTGACGGGGGCCGCGATCGTCTTCGGCCTGTTCCGCGAGCGTCTCGGCGATCCCTTCCTGCTCGGCATGCTCGGCGTGCTGGCGATGATCGGCGTCGGCTTCCTGTTCGCGACCGCGATCGGCTTCGTCCAGATCACGCCGCGCTCGACCGGCGACGAACTCTCCAAGGCTTTCGTGGATTCGATGTCGCAGGGGCTCCTGGTCACGGACACCAAGGGCCGCGTCGTCTACGCCAACCGGGCGTACGCCGACATGACCGGAGCGTCGTCGGCCGCCGACCTGAAGACAGTCGAAGGGCTGCTTTCGGATGTTCCCGAGGCCTCGGTGACCATCTACCGGCTGGCCTCCGGCCTGCGCGACGGCCAGCCTGGCGACGGCGAATTCCGGCTGGCGCAATCGATCCGGCCCGGCGCCGAACCGGGCGCCCGCTGGTACCGCGCCCGTGCGCGCGCCTTCAGCGTTCCGGGCCAGCGGCTGCCCATGCTGGCCTGGCAACTCGCCGATATTTCGCAGGAGCGGGCCGAGCAGGAGCGTTTCTTCCTCGACCTGCAGAAGGCCATCGACCATCTCGACCACGCGCCGGCAGGCTTCTTCTCCGCCGATCAGGACGGCCGCGTCACCTACATCAACGCCACGCTCGCCGAATGGCTGGGGATCGATCTCGCCAGCTTCACGCCTGGCGCGGTGAGCTTGCCCGATATCGTCGCCGGTGACGGCATGGCGCTGGTGCGCTCGGTCAAGGCCGATCCCGGCACGACACGCAACGCCGTCATCGATCTCGACCTGACGACGATGACCGGCGAAGCGCTGCCGGTGCGCTTCATGCATCGCGTTTCGGCCAGCCGCGAAGGCATTGGCGGCCCGACGCGCACGATCGTGCTCAACCGCACGCAGGGCGAGGATGCTTCCGCCGATCTGCGCGCTTCGGAAGTGCGCTTCACCCGGTTCTTCAATTCGACGCCGATGGCGATCGCCGGCGTCGATGCCAGCGGGCGCATCCTGCGCACCAATGCGCCGTTCCTGTCGCTGTTTTCCTCGGTCGTCGACCGGGATGCCGTGGATCGCCGGGTGCGGCTCGATACGGTGATCCACGGGCGCGACCGGCCGGCCTTTGCCGCCGCCTTCGAGAAGGCCCGGCAACGGCAGGCCGACATCGATCCGATCGACACCGTGCTGCCCGGCAACGAAGACCGGCATATCCGTTTCTACGTCAATGCCGTCGCCGACGGCACCGGCGGCGAGGGCGCCGAGGAATCGGCCATCGTCTACGCCGTCGACACGACCGAGCAGAAGGCGCTCGAAGGCCAGATGGCGCAAAGCCAGAAGATGCAGGCGGTCGGCCAGCTTGCCGGCGGCATCGCCCACGATTTCAACAATGTGCTGACCGCCATCATCATGGCGTCGGACCTGCTTTTGACCAATCACCGGCCGTCGGATCCGTCCTTCCCCGACATCATGAACATCAAGCAGAATGCCAACCGGGCGGCTTCGCTGGTCAGGCAGTTGCTGGCCTTCTCGCGCAAGCAGACGCTGCGGCCGGAGGTGCTGAACCTGACCGATGTGCTCGCCGATCTCAGAATGCTGCTCGCCCGCCTTGTCGGCAACGACATCAAGCTGAAGATCGATCACGGCCGCGACCTATGGCCGGTTAAGGTCGATATCGGCCAGTTCGAGCAGGTGGTGGTCAACCTGGCGGTCAACGCGCGCGATGCGATGCCGGCCGGCGGCGATCTCACGGTGCGCACCCGCAATGTCACCACCGAGGAATGCAAGACCTTCCCCTACCGCGAACTCACCGCGGCCGACTATGTCGTGGTCGAAGTCGAGGACACCGGCAGCGGCATCGCGCCGGACGTGCTGAAGAAGATCTTCGAGCCGTTCTTCACCACCAAGGAAGTCGGCAAGGGCACGGGCCTTGGCCTATCGATGGTCTACGGCATCATCAAGCAGACCGGCGGCTTCATTTTCTGTGATTCCGAAGTCGGCAAGGGATCGATCTTCCGCATCTTCCTGCCGCGTCACATCGCGGAAGCAAAGACGGCGGCCGAGCCTGGTGAAGCGCCGAGCGCGGCGCCGGCCAAACCGGCCGACAGCACCAAGGACCTGTCCGGATCCGCCACGGTGCTGCTGGTCGAGGACGAGGATGCCGTGCGCATGGGCGGCATGCGGGCGTTGACCTCGCGCGGGTATACGGTGCACGAGGCCTCCTCGGGGGTCGAAGCACTGGAAGTGTTCGAAGCGCTTGGCGGCAAGGTCGACATCGTCGTTTCGGACGTGGTGATGCCGGAAATGGACGGGCCGACCCTGCTTGGCGAATTGCGCAAGCGTCAGCCTGACATCAAGTTCGTCTTCGTGTCCGGCTATGCCGAGGACGCATTCGCCAGGAACCTGCCGGCGGACGCGCAATTCGGGTTCCTGCCGAAGCCGTTCTCGCTCAAGCAACTGGCGACGATCGTCAAGGACGTGCTCGAGTCCTAATTGGTCCGTTGCCCCGCACTTGCGCAACGCGCTGATAACGCCATGATTGCGGATGAAGGGCAGGCGGGCTCGGGGAGCAGCTGTTGACGCCGCACATCGAAGCAGACAGGGGCGACTACGCCGATACGGTATTGCTGCCGGGCGACCCGCAGCGCGCCGAATGGATGGCGCGGACATTCCTGGAAGCGCCGCGCTGCGTCAACTGCCGGCGGGGTTCGCTCGGGTTTACCGGCCTTTTTCGGGGCCAGCCGGTCAGCATTCAGGCGACGGGTATCGGTGTTTCATCGTTCCTGATCTATGCCCATGAATTGCTTGACTACTATGGTGTCCGAACATTGATCCGAACCGGCACCTGCGGCGGCCTGAGCGCGGAGGTCAAACTGCGCAGTCTCGTGATCTCGCGATGGGCGCGGCCGGAAAATACCGAGAACGGTCAGGTCTTTGGCCTTTACGACGCCGACGCCGGTCCGGATGCGGAACTTCTCGCTTGCGCATTGGCCAAGGCAGCCGAACTCGGCATCGACCACCACGCCGGTCTGACGGTCTGCACCGACATATTCTACCATCCTGAAGCGCACGCCCGCTATGCCGAAGCAAGAGCGCTTGGAGCGCTGGCCGTGGACATGGAAACCAGCGCGCTCTACCGCATCGCAGCGCATTTCGGAGCGAGGGCGTTATCGCTGCTGACCGTCGTCGACAATCTGGTTATCGGCGAGCTGACCGACTATTCCGAGCGCCAGGAGCTCTTTGCCGATATGAGCCGGCTGGCGCTCGAAATCGCTGCGGAAGGGCGCTAGGCGGTTCACGGTTTCACCGAAAACCGCTCTAACTCTTTGTTTTGACGCCATTCCCAAGGGAAAGCGCTACGCGTTTTCCCGGGAAAACCGGTTTCGCTCTTTTCCTGAAATTTCTCTAGGCCGCTTCCCGCTTCAACGCCATTCGCTCATCCATGTCGGGCCGATGGCCGCGCAGATAGAGCGCGCAGGTGGTCCGTAGCATGGAGGCGAAGTTCGGGATTTCGCCGTTGATCTCGATGGCCTCGTCGTACAGCTTCGAGATGAATTTGGGCGTCGTCAGGTTCTGGCTTTCGGCGATTTCATCGAGCAAGGCCCAGAACGTCGCCTCGAGCTGGATGCTGGTCGAATGTCCGTCGATGCGGATCGACCGGTTGATCTGGCGATAGCCTTCCGGATCCTGCGCGGCAAAGACTCGGCACATTGTTACCTCCCATTTTTTGTTGGTCTTGGGCACCGACGGAGCCGCCGGTGCCTTTTGAACACTGCCTGCGATTTCATCTTCCGTCGGACGCCCGACAACGGCAATCAGACTTTCGTCCTTGAAGCGGGATGACACTAGCCGTTTTCCCGGTCCCACGCGTGGTAATCGGCTGCCACCACCTTTCCTGGCCGGCGCGCATAATCATCTCGAAGCACGGAAGCTGCGGAGTCTGATTTGGCTAAGGCGATCCACACCATGATCCGGGTTATCGACGAGGCCCGATCCATCGATTTCTACAACAAGGCCTTCGGCCTCGATGTCGCCCAACGGCTGGATTTCGAGACCTTCACGCTCGTTTACCTCAGCAATGCCGATACACCTTTCGAAGTCGAGTTGACCGTCAATAAGGGTCGGCAGGAGCCTTATGTGCTCGGCGACGGCTATGGTCATCTCGCGGTTTCGGTCGCCGATCTCGACAGCGAACACGACCGGCTTGGCGCCCTCGGCCTTAACCCGAAGAAGATCGTCGAGTTCAATCGCGACGGTTCACTCATCGCCCGCTTTTTCTTCATCGAGGACCCCGACGGCTACAAGATCGAGGTCCTGCAGCGTGGAGGACGCTTCCAATAGGAGATAACCCGCCGCGCGAACCGGCGCGGCGCCAGCAACGGCACCTCAGGGTGCGAACAGCAAGCAGGGAGGAAACTATGGTCACGATTTATGAGAGGAAGCCTGGCTATGAGAGGAAATCTGGCCTGTCACGGCGAGAGCTTCTCAAACGCGGCGGCATCGGCGCGATGCTCGTTATCTCCGGCAGCGCCGTCATCAGCCCCGAACATGCCTGGGGGCTTGAGACATCGGCGCTGAAACCCGAGACGATGGCGACGCTGATCCAGGTGGCGCGCGACATCTATCCGCACGATCAGGTTCCGGACAAATATTACGCTGTCGCCGTCAAGGGCCATGACGAGATGGCCGGCAAGGATCCGGCCCACAAGGCGCTGATCGAAAACGGGATCGCCGACCTCGACAAGAAGGCCGGCAAGGACGGCTACCGCGGGCTTGGCTGGGAAGAACAGCGGGTCGCACTGCTCAAGGACATCGAGAGCTCGCCCTTCTTCCAGGCGGTTCGCGGCGGCCTCGTCGTCAGCCTCTACAACCAGAAGGAGGTCTGGCCGATCTTCGGCTACGAGGGCGAGGCCTATTCGAAGGGCGGCTACATCGCGCGCGGCTTCAACGACATCGAGTGGCTCTGAGCTGCGTGGCTCAACCACATCCAATTGATTTCATGGGAGGAAACCATGGCAGCACCATTTGATCTGAAGAACGATGGCGTGGTCGTCATCATCGGCTCGGGCGCCGGTGGCGGCACGCTCGGCAACGAACTTGCGCAGAAAGGCATCGACGTCGTCATCCTCGAGGCCGGCGCGCGCCACGAATATGAGGATTTCATCAACGACGAGTGGGATTCCTTTGCCCAACTCGCCTGGAAGGACAAGCGCACGACCTCGGGCGACTGGCGTGTGGCCAAGGATTTTCCGAACCTGCCGGCGTGGATCGTCAAGTCGGTCGGCGGTTCGACCACGCACTGGGCCGGAGCGTCGCTGCGCTTCCAGGAACATGAGTTCAAGACGCTGTCGACCTACGGCAGACTGGAAGGCGCCAACCTTCTGGACTGGCCAGTCACCTTGGCCGAGATGGAGCCCTATTACGCCAAGGCGGAAGCCAAGATGGGCGTGACCGGCACCAATGACTGGCCGCGGCTGCCCGGCAACAACAACTTCAAGGTGCTGAAGGCCGGAGCCGACAAGCTCGGCTACAAGGAGTGCCACACCGGCAACATGGCGATCAACTCGGTCGAACGCGACGACCGCAATTCTTGCCAGCAGACCGGCTTTTGCTTCCAGGGCTGCAAGTGGGGCGCCAAATGGTCGACGCTCTACACCGAGATCCCCAAGGGCGAGGCGACAGGCCATCTCGAGGTTCGGCCGAACGCCATGGCGGTCAAGATCAACCATGATGACAGCGGCAAGGTGACCGGCGTGGTCTATGCCAACAAGGACGGCAAGCTGCAGGAACAGAAGGCCCGCATCGTCGCCGTTGCCGGCAATTCCATCGAAAGCCCACGGCTGCTGCTCAACTCGCAATCAGCCAAGTTCCCGCATGGCCTCGCCAATTCGTCGGGGCAGGTGGGCAAGAACTACATGCGCCACACCACGGGCTCGGTCTATGCCATCTTCGACAAGCCGGTGCACATGTATCGCGGCACCACCATGGCTGGCATCGTCCGCGACGAGGCGCGCCACGATCCATCGCGCGGCTTTGTCGGCGGCTACGAGTTCGAGACCCTGTCGCTCGGCCTGCCGTTCATGGCGGCGTTCCTCGATCCGGGCAGCTGGGGCCGTTCCTTCACCACGGCGCTCGACCATTACGACCATATGGCAGGCCTGTGGATCGTCGGCGAGGACATGCCACGCGCGGAAAACCGCATCACGCTGCATGCCGATGAGAAGGACGAGCACGGCATGCCCATCGCCGACGTGCATTTCGACGACCATCCGAACGACACCGCGATGCGCAACCATGCCTACAAGCAGGCTTCGGCGCTCTACGCAGCGGTCGGCGCCACACGCACCTTCCCGACGCCGCCCTATCCCTCGACCCACAATCTCGGCACCAACCGGATGAGCGAGAAGGCGGAGGACGGCGTCGTCAACAAGCATGGCCAGACGCACGACATCAAGAACCTGTTCGTGTCGGACGGCAGCCAGTTCACCACGGGTGCCGCGGAAAACCCGACACTCACCATCGTGTCGCTGGCGATCCGCCAGGCCGACTATATCGCCGCCCAGATGTCGGCCAAGACGATCTAACCTCCCGACTGCCTGCTGGCGCGGGGCCCGACAGGGTTCCGCGCCTTTTTTTCGTTTTAGTTCTTGGTGCAGGTCGAGGCGGTGAAGGCGCCGTCGGGCTGCTTCATGATGATGTCGAAGGAGGGCGGGTTCTGGCCGTCCAGCGTCGCCTGGGTCATCGACAGCGCGTTGCCGCCGGTGGTGTAGCCACCCAATGGCCCCAGCCAGGTGATGACGCCGTTGGTATCCATCTGATAGTTGTAACCCTGCTGGGCGGTGCCGAAGGTGACAGGGCCCGTATAGACATTTCCCTTGATGGTGATGTCGCCGAGGCTGAGGAACATGCCGAGCAGATAGACTTCGCAGTGATAGGTGCCGTCGGGCATCTTGCCGTCGCTGAAGTCGGCCCGCGCGGCCCCGGTTGCTGTCGCCAGAAACACCATGCGGATGAAAATGCGTGAAATCAGGGATGCCATGACGTCGCCCGGTTGAGCAGCGAGATTGCCCTATTTTTGCGCTGTGCCGCAACATTTGTCGTTCGCGACCTGGGCGTTTAGGCCAAAATCTAGGCATTTACTAAAATTGCGCAAAAATTAGGCAGATGCCGTATGCACTGCGCAAAATTCCCTCAACCAATTTTTAACTGGCCCTCTTTGATTTGCTCAATCTAATATAGTAACTGCATGATAATGTTTGTCTATTTGCCGATTTCCTATGCCCCGGAGGCGGTTGGCATGGGGGTTGCATTGCATTGTTGCGGTGCAATCAACCAGCTTGGGAGTCTTCGCTATGAGGGGTAATTTCTCGACAATAACAAAAATGTTCTCGGCAGGTGCGGTCGCCGCCGGCCTGCTGATGTCGGCGCCCGCCAGGGCGGCCGACGATACGATCAAGGTCGGCATCCTGCATTCGCTGTCGGGGACCATGGCGATTTCGGAGACGACGCTGAAGGACGCCATGCTGATGCTCATCGACGAGCAGAACGCCAAGGGCGGCCTGCTCGGCAAGAAGCTCGAGGCCGTTGTCGTCGATCCGGCTTCAAACTGGCCGCTGTTCGCCGAAAAAGCGCGCGAGCTGATCTCCAAGGACAAGGTCGCGGCGGTGTTCGGCTGCTGGACCTCGGTGTCACGCAAATCGGTGCTGCCGGTATTCTCCGAGCTCGACAACATCCTGTTCTATCCCGTCCAGTATGAAGGCGAGGAAAGCGAGCGCAACGTGTTCTACACGGGCGCCGCACCAAACCAGCAGGCGATCCCGGCCGTGGATTACCTGATGAGCGAAGATGGCGGCTCGGTGAAGCGCTGGGTGCTGGAAGGCACCGACTACGTCTATCCGCGCACCACCAACAAGATCCTCGAAGCCTATCTGAAGGCGAAGGGCGTCGCGGCCGAGGACATCATGACCAACTATACGCCGTTCGGTTTCTCCGACTGGCAGACGGAAGTTTCGGCGATCAAGAAGTTCGGTTCGGCCGGAAAGAAGACCGCTGTCGTCTCGACCGTCAACGGCGACGCCAACGTGCCGTTCTACAAGGAACTCGGCAACCAGGGCATCAAGGCCGAGGACATCCCGGTCATGGCCTTTTCGGTCGGCGAGGAAGAACTTGCCGGTCTCGACACCAAGCCGCTGGTCGGCCATCTCGCCGCCTGGAACTATTTCGAGAGCGTCAACACGCCCGAGAACAAGAAGTTCATCGCCGACTGGCACAAGTTCATCAAGAACAACAAGCGCACCACCAACGATCCGATGGAGGCCCACTATATCGGCTTCAACATGTGGGTGAAGGCGGTCCAGAAGGCCGGCACCACCGATCCGGACAAGGTGATCGATGCCATGATCGGCGTTTCGGTGCCGAACCTGACCGGCGGCTATTCGACGATGATGCCGAACCACCACATCACCAAGCCGGTGCTGATCGGTGAGATCCAGGCCAATGGCCAATTCGAAACGGTTTCGAAGACACCTGGTCTCGTGATGGGCGACGAATGGTCCGACTATTTGCCGGACTCCAAGGATTTGATCTCCGATTGGCGCAAGCCTCTGTCCTGCGGCAACTTCAACGTCGCTACCGGCAAGTGCGGCGGCAAGGGCACGAACTGATCCTCCCGGGCTGGACCTTGCGGTCCATGCCCAAGACCGCGCGCGTCCGGACGGTTTCCTCCACTGTCCGGACGCCCATTCAACCTTCAAGGATCACCAAGACCCGATGAAGATTTTCCGTGCGATGGGCCTGACGCTTTTGTTCCTGCTGACGACGCTGTCGTCTTCGGGCGCCGCGGAAGCCGATCTGCGTGCAATTATTGCCAAGTTCGCTACGGTAACGGACTTTTCCGAGACGGGAGCCGTCGTTCACGAATTGACCGCCACAGGCGATCCCGCCGCCCAACCGGCGCTTGCCGCATTGGCTGACGGCAATCTTTACATTCGCACCGCCGACTCGATGGTGTTTGTCGGCAAGGAAGGCGATGAAAGCGTCCATCTCTTCGACCCGCTAAGCGGTGAGGCAGCTGGCGAGGCCTCCGAGGACGACATAACCAAGATCACTGTCAACAACACCTTGCGCCGCACCATCCGCGACGCGCTGGGCACGCTGACGCTTGGCGCCAAGGACCCGGCGGTGCGCGTCAGTGCCGCCGACACCATGTTCAAGACACCCGACGCGGCCAATATCGAGCCGCTCGACGCGGCGATCGCCAATGAGACTGTCGCCAGCGTCAAGGCTCTGCTCGAACAGGCCCGCGCCGCATCGGTCCTGGTCTCGGATCGGCCAGAGGCCGACAAGCTTGCGGCCGTGGCGCTGATCGGGGCGCGGGGCGATCGCGATGCGGTTTCACTGCTGACGTCGGTCGAGGGGAACGCTTCGGGAGCCGTGAAGGAAGCCGCGACCGCTGCAATCGCCAACATCAATTCGACGCTGGCCTTCTGGGATGCCGGCCAGAACATCTGGTACGGCATTTCCCTGGGCTCGGTGCTGTTGCTGGCCGCCATCGGCCTTGCCATCACCTTCGGCGTCATGGGCGTCATCAACATGGCGCATGGCGAGATGGTCATGCTCGGCGCCTACACCACCTTCGTCGTCCAGCAGGTGATCCGCACATCCTTTCCCGGCCTGTTCGACTGGTCGCTGGTGATCGCGCTGCCGCTCGCCTTCCTGGTTGCCGCGATCGTCGGTCTCGCCATCGAGCGTGGCGTCATCCGCTTCCTCTACGGACGGCCGCTGGAAACGCTGCTGGCAACATGGGGCGTGTCGCTGATCCTGCAGCAGGCGGTGCGCTCGATCTTCGGACCGACCAATCAGGAGGTCGGCAACCCCTCCTGGATGTCGGGTTCGTTCAATGTCGGACAGCTTGCGATCACCTGGAACCGGCTTTGGATCCTGGTCTTCGCGCTCACCGTCTTCGCGGTGCTGCTCTACGTGATGAAGCGCACGCCCTGGGGGCTGCAGATGCGCGCCGTCACCGCCAACCGGCGAATGGCCGCCTCGATGGGCATCAGGACGCCATGGGTCGACGCGCTGACCTTCGCGCTCGGCTCCGGCATTGCCGGCATTGCCGGCGTCGCGCTCAGCCAGATCGACAATGTCTCGCCCAATCTCGGCCGCGGCTATATCATCGACAGTTTCATGGTCGTCGTCTTCGGTGGCGTCGGCAATCTGTGGGGCACGCTGGTCGGCGCCTTTTCGCTCGGCATCGTGAACAAGTTCCTCGAGCCTTACGCCGGCGCCGTGCTCGGCAAGATCGTCGTGCTGGTGCTGATCATCCTGTTCATCCAGAAGCGCCCGCGCGGCCTGTTCGCACTCAAGGGCAGGGCGGTGGAAGCATGATCACCGGACGCTTCTTCGCCGCCGGCGCGGACCGCCGCATCGCCATCACCATCTTCATGCTGCTGGCTGTCGCCATCATCGTGCCGCTGCTCAATCTCGTAGTGTCCCCGGCGAACCCCTTCTACATCCCGTCCTATATCGTGGCGCTGACCGGCAAGTATCTCTGCTACGCGCTGCTGGCGCTTTCACTCGACCTGGTCTGGGGCTATTGCGGCATCCTCTCGCTCGGCCACGGCGCCTTCTTCGCGCTCGGCGGCTATGCGATGGGCATGTATCTGATGCGCCAGATCGGCTCGCGCGGTGTCTATGGCAACCCGATCCTGCCGGATTTCATGGTGTTCCTGAACTACAAGGAATTGCCCTGGTTCTGGACCGGTTTCGACCATTTCTGGTTCGCCGCGATCATGATGCTCGCGGTGCCCGGTCTCCTCGCCTTCGTCTTTGGTTGGTTCGCCTTCCGCAGCCGCGTCACCGGCGTCTATCTGTCCATCATCACCCAGGCGATGACCTATGCGCTGCTGCTTGCCTTCTTCCGCAACGACATGGGTTTCGGCGGCAATAACGGGCTGACCGATTTCAAGGATATTCTGGGCTTCAACGTGCAGGCCGACGCGACCCGCTCGGCGCTGTTCGCGGCCAGCGCCGTGATGCTGGCGCTTGCCGTGTTGCTGACCTGGGCGATCGTCGGCTCGAAATACGGCAAGCTCCTGATGGCTGTGCGCGACGCCGAGAGCCGTACGCGCTTCCTCGGCTGGCGGGCGGAGAACGTAAAACTGTTCGCCTTCACGATCTCTGCCGTGATGGCCGGCATTGCCGGCGCGCTCTACGTGCCGCAGGTCGGCATCATCAATCCCGGCGAGTTCGAGCCGTCCAACTCGATCGAGGTGGTGATCTGGGCAGCCGTTGGCGGCCGCGGCACCATCGTCGGCCCGATCATCGGTGCGTTGCTCGTCAATGCCGGGAAATCCTGGTTCACCGGCGTGCTGCCTGAACTGTGGCTGTTCGCACTTGGCGGCCTATTCGTCGCCGTCACGCTGCTGCTGCCAAAGGGTATCGTCGGCATGTGGGATAGCTGGCGCGGCAATGCCAGGGCGTTGCGCGCGGCCGCCGCCGCTGAAGAAGCCGGCGCCAGGGTTGGAATGGCGCCCGCGACATCGAAGCCCGTGCGCTCGCCGGCGAGGAATCCAGGCGAATGGTCCTTGTCCGACCCTGAACCGCAGGCGGCGGAGTAGGCGATCATGAGCAAGTCGAACACCATCCTCTACCTCGACGGCGTCTCGGTCTCCTTCGACGGGTTTCGCGCCATCAACAATTTGTCGCTGGTGCTCGACAAGGGCGAGATGCGGGCCATCATCGGCCCCAACGGCGCCGGCAAGACGACGATGATGGACATCGTCACCGGCAAGACGCGGCCCGACGAGGGCGAAGTGTTCTTCGACGGCCAGGTCGATCTGACCCGGCATGACGAGGCCGAGATCGCCATGATGGGCATCGGCCGCAAATTCCAGAAGCCGACGGTCTTCGAAAGCCACACGATCGAGGACAATCTGATGCTGGCGCTGAAGGGACCGCGCTCGATCTTCCCGGCGCTGTTCCATCGCCGCTCCGCGGCCGAGGCGCGGCAGATCGACGATATTCTCGGCATCATCCGGCTTGGCGACAAACGTGGCGAAATCGCAGCCAATCTCAGCCACGGCCAGAAGCAGTGGCTCGAGATCGGCATGCTCTTGGCACAGGATCCGAAGCTGTTGCTGGTCGACGAGCCGGTCGCCGGCATGACCGATGCCGAGACCGAGGAAACCGCGCGGCTGCTCAGGGATATCGCACGCGACCATTCGGTCATCGTCGTCGAGCACGACATGCATTTCGTGCGCGAGCTCGGCGTCAAGGTCACCTGCCTGCATGAGGGCTCGGTGCTCTCCGAAGGCACGCTCGACTTCGTCTCGGCCGACGAGCGTGTCGTCGAAGTCTATCTGGGGAGATGAGCATGGTGTGGCGGGTGCAATTCCATCGCTTCGATCTGTCGTTCCTCCGCTTCTGGAAAAGGCGCTGACATGCTCGAAGTTTCCAATGCCACGCTCCACTATGGCGCCGCCCAGGCGCTGCGCGGCGTGTCGCTGAAGGCGGGCGCCGGCAAGATCACCTGCGTGCTCGGCCGCAATGGTGTCGGCAAGACCAGTTTGATGAGATCGATCGTCGGCCACCACCGGCTGACGAGCGGAAGCGTTGCCTTCGAGGGGAAGGCGCTCGACCGGAGCGCGGCGTATGACCGCGCCCGGTCGGGCATCGCATTCGTGCCGCAGGGCAGGGAGATCTTTCCCCTGCTCACGGTACGGGAAAATCTCGAATCCGGCTTCGCGCCGTTGAAACGGGCCGACCGCAACGTGCCGTCCCATGTCTTCGAGTTGTTTCCGGTGCTCAAGCAGATGCTCGGCCGCCGCGGCGGTGACCTGTCCGGCGGCCAGCAGCAGCAGCTCGCCATCGGCCGGGCCTTGGTGATGCGGCCGAAACTCCTGGTGCTGGACGAGCCGACGGAAGGGATCCAGCCTTCGATCATCAAGGATATCGGCCGCGCCATTCGCTATCTTCGCGACCAGGCCGGCATCGCGGTGCTGCTGGTCGAGCAATATCTCGACTTTTGCCGTGAGCTCGCCGACGAGGTCAACATCATGGACCGCGGCCAGATCGTCCATACAGGTCCGGCCGAAGATTTAGACCGGGCTGATGTGCGGAAGTTCCTTACGGTCTAGAATCGTCTCGTCGTCATCCTGGGGCGTAGCAAGGAGCGAAGCGACGCGGTGCAGACCCCGGGATCCATGCCGTGAGATCCGCCGAAGAGTGCATCGGCGTAGAATAGAAACCCTCTTCGGCGCACTGATCGATCCCAGATACTGCACCGTGGCGGCGCTTTTAAAGCACGGCATGGATCCTTGGGTCTTCGCTCCGCTTCGCGTTCGCTACGCCTAAGGATGACGAAGTCGCGGGGTGCGCTGCGGCGCTCAATCTTTCTTCGAAGACCGCTACACGTCTCTGGCACGCTCAATATCGCGTGCTAGTCTTTTCCATGGCTTTGTGAGTCGGCCGCTTCCGTATCAGTCTGGTTATCGCAGATCGAGGAGCACGGCCAATGCCGGGCAAGTTTCACGCAAGCAAGGCTGCCTAGCTTCCCTCCTGCGATCTCTGTCGTTCAAACGCGTTTGGGCACACAGGCTAAGGGACAGCCATGGAACGTTACGTCGAGGATTACCAGAAGCGGCGGCTTACCGAACGCGTCGACATCATCGCAGCCATCAACATCTTGAGATCACAGGGCTGCGACTACGACGATCTGATCGAGGAGATCACCAAGGTCTTCTATGTCGATCTCGATACCTTCAATGAGATCGTCATGGCGGCATAAGAGCCGCGTTCGTCCACCCGCGATCAGAGGCCGGTAGTGATAGGCGTGATCAGCTCGCGCGCCGGAACGGAGAAGCGATGACGACGCGGTTGCGGCCACCGCGTTTGGCGTCATAGAGCGCCTTGTCGGCGGCACTGAGCACCTTGTCGAAGCTCGGGCCGTCCTTGGCGCCGAAGGCAAACCCGGCGCTGACTGTGCATGTCAGCGAGCCCATCTCGGTTTCTATCCGGCGCGCCGCGAAAGCGGTCCGGATGCGCTCTGCCGCTGCCTCCACGGTCTCCGGCAGGGTGCGTTTCAGCACCAGCGCGAATTCCTCGCCGCCCATGCGCGCGGCGACATCGGTCTGGCGAAGATTGCCTACGAGTTCGCTCGCGAACACCCTCAGCACCTCATCGCCCGCCGCGTGGCCGAATTCATCGTTGATGGCTTTGAAGCTGTCGAGGTCGAAGACAACGATCGCGGTAAAAGCTCCGACCGGCGCATTGCCATGCATGTCGAACAGCGCGCGCCGGTTGAGCAGGCCGGTCAAGGGATCGGTCAATGCATCGCGGCGGTGATGCCTGGCCAGACGCCCCTGGTTGAGGGCAAGCGACAACGCGCCGATGCCGGTCATGCTGGCAATGACAACGATCAGGCTCAGCTCCTCGGCCCAGTTGCTCGGCGCATGCCCCAGGACCAGTCTTCCATCCCAGGCGAGAACCATGGCGCACAGCACAAAGGACGTGGCCGTGGCCGAATAGAGCGCGGTGATGCCGATCGTGAGGGCGGGGGCTTCATCGCGACCTCTCCAGTATTCGAACGCCGTCGCGAACAGAAGCAAGGCCGCGAACAGGTTCTCGAACATGAAGCCAAGGCCGTCATAACCCAGAGCCATGGGTGGCAGCGCCACGGCCAGCGATATGCAGCCCAACAAAGCTCGCGGCATCGGCGAACCGCCGGTCCTGAACTGGTAGGCGGCACCCAGCATGGTCGAAAAACCAATCAGCAGGAAGGCCAGCGCGGCGATGCCCAGCAGGCGGCCGGGCATGTCGATATAGGCGTCATAGACAAAGATGTCGCCGACAACGAACACCAGGCTGGTCGCCCATGTCAGCAGGAATCGCTCCGACCGGGCGGTCAGCCACATGCCGAACAATGTCAGGCCCAGGCAAGCAGCGGAAAAACCGACAGCCAGCAGAAGTGAAGTGTAGTCGAGCGACATGCCCCTCTTTCCCTGCCGACGGCGGTTCCAGCTCTGCGGCTTGGCGTCGTCGCATTCATGCGGCAAGGAAGTGTCGATAAGGTTACGATCATGGCGAAGATGCCACGAATAGGCGCTTTGCTACGCGTACAAAGCATAGATGGCGCGCTTTAAGCATGTAGCCGGATATCGACTGAAGCTCGTCAGCCGGCCACTCGCTTCATCAGCGCCATCGCCCCGAACGGCGCGCGCACCTTGCCCTCGGTGATGAAGTAGACGAACACGTCGCGCGGCTGGACCGGCGCATCGGTCTTGGGATCGGCACGCCGCAGGTCTTCCGGCTGCTTGCCCTGCGCCCAGGTCTTTGCCCGCGCCGCCCACTCGTCGAGGCCCTTTGCCGTGTAGCAATCGGGATTGTCATCCGAGCCGGTCTGCAGCCGCGCATAGACGAAATCCCCGGTGACGTCGGCGATATCAGGGTATTTGGCATGATCGGCATAGACGATCGCCGCCTTGTATTTGCGCGCCAGGGCCGCGAACTCCGGCACCACGAAACTGTCGTTGCGCACTTCGAGCGCGTGGCGCAGCGCAACGCCATCCTGCTTTTCCGGCAAGAGTTTCAGAAAGGCCTCGAAATCGTCCGGATCGAATTTCTTGGTCGGTGCGAACTGCCACAGGATCGGCCCGAGCTTCTCGCCGAGCGCGGCAACGCCGGAGCCGAGGAACCGCATCATCGATTCGCCGGCTTCGCCGAGCACGCGCCGGTTGGTGACGAAGCGGTTGCCCTTCAGCGAATAGACAAAACCGTCCGGCGCCTCGCCAGCCCATTTGACGAAGGTCGGCTCCTTGAAGCTGGAATAATAGGTGCCGTTGACCTCGATGCTCGGCACCTGGCGGCTGGCATATTGCAGCTGCTTGGCCTTCGGAAGCTTGTCCGGATAGAAGGACTTATCCCACGGCTCGAAGGTCCAGCCGCCCATGCCGGAGCGGATTGTTCCCGATTTGCTCATTTTCGTCCTCCCAGTTTTAGAAAATCAGGCCGTCGTCGTGGCCTCGGCGACCGGCTTTGCCATGTCGACGAGCACCCATCCTGGCCGGTACGGATTGGGCCGGCGACCCGTTTCGCGATAGCCGTAAGCGAGATAGAGCGCGATGTTCCGTCCCATTTTCGCATTGGTGTAGAGCCGTGTCTCCGGCAGGCCCCATAAGCGCGTCTGTCGATCCGCGTGATTGAGCAGCTTGATACCAAAACCCTTGCCCTGGAAGGCGGGCGACACCGCGACGGAGAAGATCATCGCGTGGTCCTCATGCCGCTCCAGTGTGAGCACTCCGGCCAGTTCGCCGCCACTCTCCAGCAGCCAGACCTCGCCGCGCCCGATGCGCGGCGCATAATCCTCCGTGACCGGGATCGGCGGTCCGCCGAACAGCGCGGTATAGGGCGCGTACGCCGCTTGCGTCAGCGAGACGATTGCGGCGAGATCCTCGGGGCGGGCCGCTCTGAGGTTCATGCTCACTCCGCCGCTTCGCGCTTGCCTCCGGGGCGCCGCTCAAGAAGTTCCTTGAGGAACTGGCCTGTATAGCTGCGCTTTTCGCGCACGATCGCTTCCGGCGTGCCTGACGCGACCAGTTCGCCGCCGCCGTCGCCGCCTTCGGGACCGAGGTCGAGCACCCAGTCGGCGGTCTTGATGACTTCGAGATTGTGCTCGATGACCACCACCGTGTTGCCCTGGTCGACCAGTTCGTGCAGCACTTCCAACAGTTTGGCGACATCGTGGAAGTGCAGGCCGGTGGTCGGCTCGTCAAGGATGTAGAGCGTCTTGCCGGTCGCCTTGCGCGACAATTCCTTGGCGAGTTTTATCCGCTGCGCCTCGCCGCCGGACAGTGTCGTCGCCTGCTGGCCGATATGGATATAGCCGAGGCCGACCTGCTTCAGCGTGTCGAGCTTGTCGCGGACGCCGGGCACGGCGGCGAAGAAATCGACGCCTTCCTCCACCGTCATGTCAAGTACGTCGGCGATCGACTTGCCCTTGAACAGCACGTCGAGCGTCTCGCGGTTGTAGCGCTTGCCGTGGCAGACGTCGCAGGTGACGTAGACGTCGGGCAGGAAGTGCATCTCGATCTTGATGACGCCGTCGCCCTGGCAGGCCTCGCAGCGGCCACCCTTGACGTTAAAGGAAAAACGCCCCGGCTGATAACCGCGCGCCTTGGCTTCCGGCAGGCCGGCGAACCAGTCGCGGATCGGCGTGAAGGCGCCGGTATAGGTGGCGGGGTTCGAACGCGGCGTACGGCCGATCGGCGACTGGTCGATGTCGATGACCTTGTCGAGGAATTCGAGGCCCTCGATGCGGTCATGCTCGGCCGGATGCTCACGCGAGCCCATGATGCGGCGCGAGGCCGCTTTGAACAGCGTCTCGATGAGGAAGGTCGACTTGCCGCCGCCCGACACGCCGGTGACGGCGGTGAAGGTGCCGAGCGGGATTTCGGCGGTGACGTTCTTCAGATTGTTGCCGCGCGCGCCGACGATTTTCAGGCGGCGATTTTTTTTCGCCTCACGCCGAACACCAGGGGTGGCGACTTCCAGCGCGCCCGACAGATATTGGCCGGTGATCGAATTGGGGTTGGCCATCACCTGCTGCGGCGTGCCCTGGGCGATGATCTCGCCGCCATGGATGCCGGCGGCCGGTCCCATGTCGACGACATAGTCGGCATGCAGGATGGCGTCCTCGTCATGCTCGACGACGATCACCGTGTTGCCGATATCGCGCAGGTGCTTCAGCGTGTCGAGCAGCCGCGTGTTGTCGCGCTGATGCAGGCCGATCGACGGCTCGTCCAGCACGTAGAGTACCCCGGTGAGGCCCGAGCCGATCTGCGAGGCCAGCCGGATGCGCTGGCTCTCGCCGCCCGACAGCGTGCCGGAATTGCGCGACAGCGTCAGGTAGTCGAGACCGACATCGTTGAGGAAGCGCAGCCGCTCGCGGATTTCCTTCAGCACCCGCACCGCGATCTCGTTCTGCTTGTCGTTGAGCTGCGCGGGCAGGTCGGTGAACCATTTGTCGGCATTGCGGATCGACTGCTCGGTGACCTCGCCGATGTGTTTGCCGCCGATCTTCACCGCCAGCGCTTCCGGCTTCAGCCGATAGCCCTTGCAGACCGGGCAAGGCGTCGCCGACATGAAGCGCTCGATCTCCTCGCGCATCCAGGCGGATTCGGTTTCCTTCCAGCGCCGTTCGAGATTGGGGATGACGCCTTCGAAGGTTTTAGTCGTCTTGTAAGAGCGCAACCCGTCATCGTACTGGAAGGTGATCTCGCGCTCGCCGGTGCCGCGCAGGATCGCGTCCTGGGCCTCCGTGGTCAGGTCCTTGAACTTGTCGCCGAGCTTGAAGTTGTAAGCCTTGCCAAGCGCTTCGAGCGTCTGCGAGTAGTAGGGCGAGGTCGATTTCGCCCACGGGCTGACGGCCCCGTCGCGCAGCGAGACGTTCTCGTCGGGCACGACGAGGTTGGGGTCGATGGCACGCTGGCTGCCGAGACCGTCGCAGGTCGGGCAGGCGCCGAACGGGTTGTTGAACGAGAACAGGCGCGGCTCGATCTCGGGAATGGTGAAACCGGACACCGGACAGGCGAATTTTTCCGAGAACAGGATGCGCTCATGCGTCTCGTTCTTCGACTTGTTGACCGAATCCTCGCCGGTCTGACTGGCGTCGAGCGGCTTGTCGGCGAACTCGGCCACCGCCAGCCCCTCGGCGAGCTTCAGCGCCGTCTCGATGGAGTCGGCAAGCCTCGTGGCAAGATCGCCGCGCACGACGATGCGATCGACGACGACGTCGATGTCATGCTTGTATTTCTTGTCCAGTGCTGGAACGTCGGCGATTTCATAGAAGACGCCGTCGACCTTGACGCGCTGAAAGCCCTTCTTCTGCAGTTCGAGCAGCTCCTTGCGGTATTCGCCCTTGCGGCCGCGCACGATGGGCGCCAGCAGGAACAGTCGCGTGCCTTCCTCGAGCGCCAGCACGCGGTCGACCATCTGGCTGACCGTCTGGCTCTCGATCGGCAGGCCGGTGGCCGGCGAATAGGGAACGCCGACACGCGCGAACAGCAGGCGCATGTAGTCGTAGATCTCGGTGACGGTGCCGACCGTCGAACGCGGGTTCTTCGATGTGGTCTTCTGCTCGATGGAGATGGCCGGCGACAGGCCGTCGATCTGGTCGACGTCAGGCTTCTGCATCATCTCGAGGAATTGGCGCGCATAGGCCGACAGGCTTTCGACATAGCGGCGCTGGCCTTCGGCATAGATGGTGTCGAAGGCAAGCGACGATTTGCCGGAGCCCGACAGGCCGGTCATGACGATCAGGCTGTCACGCGGCAGGTCGAGATCGACGTTCTTCAGATTGTGTTCGCGCGCCCCGCGAATGGAAAGGAATTTATGGTCGGCCATCGCCGGTCGCCGCCTCAGATCTGGAATTCATGGGATTGGCGGGCTTTTCCCGGCCATCCCCTATGTAGGTGTTTTTGCCGCCACGTCGAGAGACGCCACAACTCCCGACAGAAGTCGTTTAACCGTCTTTCGCGCGAACGGGCAAGCGGAAAGAACAAAGGCCGAACACGCTCCTGACAAAGTTGTGCAAAAACTGACCTGGACGTAACCTCCCGGCGATCACATTTTTCCGTAACCGGCTATAGGCGGTTGACGCAGCCGGCTCACGGGAGCAGTCTCAAGGCGTCAACGAAGCCGGCCGTCTTTCGATGGCCTCGCCGCCCCAAGGCGGCCTGCGAGACGCCGCAGGCATGTGCGATTTGCGCTTCGAGACGGATGTCGCAACGGACAAAGGAGCGGAGCATGACGCCACCTGATAGTCCCCAAGGGCTCCACATCTAGCTGGAGCCGCGGCAGGCGTAAGTGTGAGGGTCAGCTTCAACGCTGCCCCGACAAACCGTGGCCGGCCGTACCCCACAAAAATCAGAGACTACTAGTCGGATCGTCGGTTGAATGCCGCGAAGCATCCGAAATCAAACGCCGGCAGTACACTCCCGGCAAGATTGGATTTGAGATCCAGAAAAGCCCCGTCCGTTTGCCCTAGGGCACGGCGGGGCTGTTCTTTTGTGCGGGGGTGGCCGCGGTTATCCCTACCTTCGAGGTTTCATTCCGCCCGTGGCGACATCGACCGTGATGCTGCCGGAAATCCTGACATCGGTGTTGCCGATCTTGAACTGGCCGTTGCCGCTGCTGGGGAACGCATCGTCAGGCTCGGGCTGGGGGGCCGGCTTGGCAATGTGATAGCCACCGGTCACGCCGGGCAGGGCCTTCTGCGGCGGCGAGCCATCCTCTGCGAGGGCCGTGCCGGACACGAGGCCGGCAATGGCGAGCACGGCGGCGGCGATCACACGATGCGATGGTCTGGACGGATGCGTGTCGGTCATCCCCCGATTATAGGGAGGTGCCGCCATCGGAACCAGACCGGTCTCGTCAAATCTTCGGCAAGCCGAAGAAAATCCGATCTGCCTTCGCCTCACGCCGCCTTTTTGCGCGTGTCGAAGACGTGGTCGACAATGCCCCATGCCTGTGCCTCGCGGGCGGTCATGAAATGATCGCGGTCCAGCGTACGTTCGACCTCTTCGTAGCTGCGGCCGCAATGCTGCGCGTAAAGTTCGGCCATGTGGCGTTTGGTCTTCCCGATGCGCTCGGCATGGCGCTGGATATCGGACGCTTGGCCCTGGAAGCCGCCCAGCGGCTGATGCAGCAGGATGGTGGCGTTCGGCAGCGAGATACGACGCCCCGGCGTGCCTGCCATCAGCAGGAACGACCCCATTGACGCGGCAAACCCCATGCACACGGTCGATACCGGGCAACTGATGTATTGCATGGTGTCGTAGATCGCGAAGCCGCTGGTCACCACGCCGCCCGGCGAGTTGATGTAGAGCGAGATCTCCTTGTCGGGATTGTCTGATTCCAGTGACAAAAGCTGCGCACAGACCAGCGCCGAGATGTCGTCGTTGATCTCGCCATTGATGAAGATGATGCGCTCGCGCAGCAGGCGCGAGAAAATGTCGAAGGCGCGTTCGCCGCGGCTCGATTGCTCGATCACCATCGGCACCAGATTGGCAACACCGCTCATTTTTTCGTCTCCGATTTCTATGTTCACGCCGCGCGCAGCAGAAGGCGCGGCGTGTTCGCGGCGATGGGCTTCCCGGCCTCGTGCAACCCCAGCGAAAGCCGGCAGCCGGCACCAGCCATGGCGACGGCGGGCATGGCTTTGCGGGCAAAGCCGTCATGGACGATGCGCAGATGCGTGCCGCCGGAAACGGTGCGGGCAAGCGTGAAGGTGACGGTGCTGTCGAGCGGGTCCTGCCGTGTCGCATCGCCCGGCTGCTCCCGCCAGGAATAGCGCAACAGGCGTTCGGGCTCGGCGTCGAGGATTTCGCATTCGATCGGAGCCTCCGGTCCCGCGAAGGCAAAACGGCTGCCGGCCTGCGGCCTGATGTCGTTCGGCATCATCCAGGCGGCGAGCAATTCCGGCACCGTCAGCGCCCGCCACACCTTTTCGGGCGGCTCGGAAAGATCGTATTCGAACTCCAGCGCATCCTGGGCGACTTCGTTTTGGTTTTTGGCCTTCATCGATCCCAAATCCTTCACTGGTCCAAACCCTTCACTGATCCATATCCTTCAAAACCGTCTTCAACCTTTCGATACGCTCCGGCCAGAAGGTCCGGTAGCGCTCGATCCAGGAGAGCAGGGGGGCAAGCCCCTGCGGATCGGCGCGGTAGTAGGCATTGCGGCCGGCCCGCCGCTCGACCACGAGGCCGGCGCTGCGCAGCACCGCCAGATGCTGCGACACGGCCGGCTGTGACACCGTCAGGCCGCTGCGCAGTTCCGACACGCTCATCTCTGCCGTGGCGAGACGCTCGAAGACGGCGCGGCGCGTCGGGTCGGCCAGGGCGCGGAAAATCTCTGCTTCGATCATGGCGAAAGCATAAGTCGATACTTATTGATTTGGCAAGTGATGTTTTGAAACCCATATGCGGGGCTCGGGCATTGCTGCCATTCCTTGACAATCAGCGGCAGTGCATATAGGAACGAAAAGGGAACAAAAACCTTGTGGGAAAAGCCAGCCTTAGCAGGCGGCTGACATTCGCAGCCTGTAAGGTGCTGCGACAAAAATTTGTTTCGGATGAGCGCGGAGAAATATCATGGCGGGTAGCGTCAACAAGGTCATTCTGGTCGGCAATCTCGGTGCGGACCCTGAAATCCGCCGCCTGAACTCGGGCGAGCCGGTCGTCAACATCCGCATCGCCACATCGGAAAGCTGGCGCGACAAGAATTCGGGCGAGCGCAAGGAAAAGACCGAGTGGCACAACGTCGTCATCTTCAATGAGGGCATCGCCAAGGTCGCCGAGCAGTACCTGAAGAAGGGCATGAAGGTCTATGTCGAGGGCCAGCTGCAGACGCGCAAATGGCAGGACCAGACCGGCGCCGACAAATACACGACGGAAGTCGTGCTGCAGAAATTCCGTGGCGAGCTGCAGATGCTCGACGCGCGCGGCCAGGGCGAGGGTGGCCAGGTCGGCGGTTATTCCGGCGGCAACAGCCGTGGTTCCGATTTCGGCCAGTCCAGCCCGAACGAGAGCTTCAACCGTGGCGGCGGCAGCGCTCCCAGGGGCGGCGGTGGCGGCGGTTCGTCGCGCGAGCTGGACGACGAAATCCCGTTCTGATCAAGGCGGGCTCTGATCGAAACCGCGGACGCCAGTTTTGGCTCAGGCTCAATGTTGGCTCAAGCATTGTGCCCCGAGAGTCCCAATGGACTTTCGGGGTTTTGCATTGTCGAATTGAGCGCTGGCCGAGCGGTCAAGGAAACACGGTGAAGGACGAGTTCGATGAAAGGACGCGTGAAATGGGTGGAGGAACGCACATTCATCGGTGAGTCCGGCAGCGGTCATAAGGTCGTGCTGGGAACCGCGTCCGGCCCGGAAGGCAAGACGCCGGGGCCGAGCCCGATGGAACTGGTGCTGATCGGCACCGGCGGCTGTTCGGCCTATGATGTCGTCCATATCCTTGAAAAGGGCCGCGAGGCGGTCGAGGACTGCGTCGTCGAGCTCGATTCCGACCGGGCCGAGACCGACCCAAAGGTGTTCACGCGCATCCACATGCATTTCGTCGTCAAGGGCAGGGCGCTCTCGCCGGACAAGGTCAAGCGAGCGATCGACCTGTCGATCGAGAAATACTGCTCGGCCTCGGCAATGCTGGCCAAAACCGCCACGATCACGCATGATTTCGAAGTGATCGATACGACGGCGAGGTAGGCAGTAGGCAGTAGGCAGTAGGCAGTAGGCAGTAGGCAGTAGGCAGTAGGGATTACTGTTCAACTCGCCATCAGCGCCTTGATGCCGTCGGCGACGAACTGTACGGCCAATGCCGCCAGGATGACGCCTAGCAGGCGGGTCAGGATCGAACGCCCGGTCTGGCCGAGGATGCGGTCGATGCGCTCCGACAGCACGAACACCAGATAGGTGATGGCGAGGCAGACGAAGATGATGCCGACCAGCGCGGCTTGCGCCGCAAAGCCCTGAAACGAGCCGGAGAGCAGCACCGTCGCCGAAATGGCGCCGGGGCCGGCGATCAGCGGGATCGCCAGCGGGAAAGCGGCGATGTTGTGGATCATGTCCTTGGTGATGGCAACGTCGCCGATCTTCTCCTTGCGATCCTGCCGGCGCTCGAACACCATTTCAAAGGCGATGAAGAACAGCAGAAAACCGCCGGCGACACGGAAGGCTGGCAGCGTAATGCCGAACACCGACAGGATGGAGGCGCCGGCGACGGCGAACAGCGCCATCACCAGGAAGCCGATGATCGAGGCGCGGACCGAGACCTGCTGGCGCTCCTCGCGGTTCATGCCGCGTGTGACGGCGAGAAACAGCGGCGCCAGGCCGGGCGGGTCGATGGTCACCAGAATGGTGACGAAGGCGTTGAACAGGCTGTCGAAACTCGGCATCTCTGACCCTCCCGCCGGGCCGAGCCCGTGCCCTGCAATTGGTAGAGCAAAGCAGGGGCACTGAAAACAGGCTGTGGCGTGAAATGCCGGCAAGATAGAGGGGGCGTGAGGGACCGCTACCTTTCATTTCGAACTTTATTCGCGCGGCGGGCCAGGAATTCGACCTCGAGCCGCCATGTCGCGCCATCGTCGTGCGAACGCTCGCCAAGCCAGCGGAAGCTGTCCTCGGTGATGCGCGAAAAACTCCAGCGCACCGAGGAGCCAGTGCCATCGGCGCCGACCTGCACGATCGTGTCGCCCTCGGCACGGCCGAGCTGGCGGCTGAAATACTGGTTGCGCGGATCGCTCCAGAAGATGTGCCAGGCGTCCGCGGCGGGATCATAGACCCGCAGCGTCGTGCCATAGAACGTCCATTTGCCGAGCGAAGGCTGCGAACCGGTATTCCGTGCGGGCAGGATCCAGACGTCCTGGATGGCGCGGCCTTCCAGCACCCAGCCGAAATGCACCTCGCCGCGCCCGGTCAGCACCGTGCCGTCCTCGAGGTGGCGCGAGGCGTCGAATGTCCAGGCACCGACGAAGCGGCCGTAGAGATTGAGTTTTTCGGCTAACTCGCCGATCGGTCCGGGGCTGTGCAAAGCTTCGGCAAAGGGATCGAACATGGCCGTGGTCTCTTTTTGTCAGGAGACCGTGAGGACTAGCCGGTGACGGGGTTCTGGGCTTGGGAAAAATTGCTATATTTCGGCCCATGAGGGCCACAACGCATACGCTCGCATTTGGACCTGGCTGGCATGTGGCGGATGTGATCTGCACGGCCGGCGCCGGCGATCGGCCGTTCGAGGAGGCGCATCGGGATTTTTGTGTCGCGGCGGTGACCAGCGGCACGTTCCGCTACCGCGCGCAGCAAGGCACCGCGATGCTGGCACCCGGCGCCCTCCTGCTCGGCAATCCCGGCACGTGCTACGAATGCGGGCACGAGCATGGCAGCGGCGACCGTTGCCTCTCGTTCCATTTCAGGCCGGACTACATGGAACGGATCGTCGCCGATGTGCCAGGCGCCAAGAAATCTGCCTTCGACGCGCCGCGACTGCCGCCTTTGCCGGCCTTGGCGCCATTGTTGGCAGAGGTGGAAGCCGCCCGCGAAATGGCCGACAAGGACGCCTTCGAGGAACTTTCCCTACGCATTGCCGCTGCCGCAGTCGCCACGGTTTCCAGCGCCACGCCTGCCAGGCGCGCCCCGAGCCGCCGCGACCAGAAACGGGTGGCCGAAGCCGTGCGGCGGATCGAGCTGGATGCCGACCGGCCGGTTTCGCTTTCGGTGTTGGCCGATGAAGCGGCGACCAGTCCCTATCATTTCCTGCGCACCTTCCGGCAGGTCGCCGGCATGACGCCCTATCAGTTCCTGCTCAAGATCCGGCTGCACCGCGCGGCGGTGCGGCTGCGCATGTCGAACGATACGATCTCGGCGATCGCCTTCGAGGCCGGCTTCAATGATTTGTCGACCTTCAATCGCCGGTTTCGACGTGTCATGGGCGAAACGCCCGGCGACTATCGCGCCCGCCGATCAAGCGCCCCGGCTCGCGAGCGTCTTGGTTAGGGCTCAGTCAGAAGTCGGCACACGGCCAAGCCGCGATCAGATGCCGTCGAGATCGCGGCTCAGCGCTCGCAAGGCAGCCACGGGCTCCAAATTCAGGGCGCCCGCGGCTTTCGTTTGGCGAAGTTGGTCCATTGCCGGCTTTTGCCCAGGTGGCGGCGAAAAGCGTTGTGGCCATATCGTCGCAATCAGCGGTATCCTTTTGAAATAACCACTAAAAATGACACTGGAAAAGTGCCGGGAATATTGGAGTTTCGGCCGTGCTTCCTATATAAGCGTCAAGTGATTCCTGATTAGATTGTGATCCGATTTGACCGACCAAAAAACACCGCGCGGCGCCGACGGCGGCCCCACCGGCATTGAGCCGATCTCCATCATCGAGGAGATGCAGAGCTCCTATCTGTCTTACGCCATGAGCGTGATCGTCAGCCGTGCGCTGCCCGATGTGCGTGATGGCCTCAAGCCGGTGCATCGCCGCATTCTCTATGCGGCGCATGAGAGCGGCTACCACTGGAACCGCAAATATGTGAAGTCGGCGCGCCCGGTCGCCGACGTGATGGGTAAATACCATCCGCATGGCGATGCCTCGATCTATGACGCCTTGGTGCGCATGGCGCAGGATTGGTCGCTGCGCGTGCCGCTGATCGACGGGCAGGGCAATTTCGGCTCGATCGACGGCGATCCGCCGGCGGCGATGCGCTACACCGAATCGCGCCTGACCAAGGTCGCGCATGAATTGCTGGAGGATATCGACAAGGACACCGTCGACTTCCAGGACACATATGACGCCTCCGACACCGAGCCGAAGGTGCTGCCGGCACGCTTCCCCAACCTTCTGGTCAACGGCTCCGGCGGCATTGCCGTCGGCATGGCCACCAACATTCCGCCGCACAATCTGAGCGAAGTCTGCAACGGCGCGATCGCCATCATCGACAATCCGGCGATCGACCTGCCGGCGCTGATGGAGATCATTCCGGGGCCGGATTTTCCGACCGGCGGCATCGTGCTTGGCCGTTCCGGCATCTACAGCGCCTATGCGACCGGCCGCGGTTCCATCGTCATGCGCGGCAAGGTCAACATCGAACAGCGCGGCAATGACCGTGAATCGATCATCATCACCGAGGTTCCCTACCAGGTGAACAAGGCCTCGATGATCGAGAAGATGGCCGAACTGGTGCGCGACAAGCGCATCGAGGGCATTTCCGACATCCGTGACGAAAGCGACCGCCAGGGCTACCGCGTCGTCATCGAACTGAAGCGCGACGCCGTTGCCGACGTCATCCTCAACCAGCTTTACCGCTTCACGCCGCTGCAGACCTCGTTCGGCGCCAATATGGTGGCGCTGAACGGCGGCAAGCCGGAAGTGATGAACCTGACCGATATGCTGAGGGCGTTCGTCTCCTTCCGCGAAGAGGTGATCACGAGGCGCACGAAATTCCTGCTGCGCAAGGCGCGCGACCGCGCCCATGTGCTGGTGGGTCTGGCCATCGCCGTCGCCAACATCGACGAAGTGATCAAGCTGATCCGCACCGCGCCGGATCCGCAGACGGCGCGTGAGCAGTTGATGGAGCGGCGCTGGCCGTCGGGCGATGTCGAGTCGCTGATCCTTCTGATCGACGATCCGCGCCATCGCATCAACGAGGACGGCACTTACAATCTGTCCGAGGAACAGGCGCGCGCCATCCTCGAACTGCGCCTGCAGCGCCTGACGGCACTTGGCCGCGACGAAATCGCCGACGAGTTGAACACGATCGGCGCCGAAATCATTGATTATCTGGACATTTTGTCGTCCCGCGCGCGGGTCCAGCAGATCGTGAAGGACGAACTTGCCGCCGTGCGCGACGAGTTCGGCACGCCACGCCGCACCGAACTCACCGACGGCGGCGCGGACATGGAAGACGAGGACCTGATCCAGCGCGAGGACATGGTCGTGACGGTGAGCCATTCCGGCTACATCAAGCGCGTGCCGCTTTCGCTCTACCGGGCGCAGCGCCGTGGCGGCAAGGGCCGCTCCGGCATGTCGACCAAGGAAGAGGATTTCGTGACCCGGCTGTTCGTGGCCAACACCCACACGCCGGTGCTGTTCTTCTCCTCGCGCGGCATCGTCTACAAGGAAAAGGTCTGGCGGCTGCCGATCGGCAACCCGCAGTCACGCGGCAAGGCGCTGATCAACATGCTGCCGCTGGAGCAGGGCGAGCGCATCACCACCATCATGCCGCTGCCGGAGGACGAGACGAGCTGGGGCGAGCTCGACGTGATGTTCGCCACGACACGCGGCACCGTGCGCCGCAACAAGCTGTCCGACTTCGTCCAGGTCAACCGCAACGGCAAGATTGCGATGAAGCTGGAGGAAGAGGGCGACGAGATCCTCGGTGTCGAGACCTGCACCGACAATGACGATGTGCTTCTGACGGCGAATTCGGGTCAGTGCATCCGCTTCTCCGTCGGGGACGTGCGTGTCTTCCAGAGCCGCAATTCCGTCGGCGTGCGCGGCATCACCATGGCTGCGGCCGACCGCATCATCTCCATGTCGGTGATCGAGCATGTCGATGCTTCTCCGGCGGAGCGAGCCGCTTACCTCAAGCGGGCGGCGTCGGAGCGGCGGCTTGCCGCCGAGACGGCGGGAGAGGAAGAAGAGATCGCGCTCACCAATGAGGAGATCGGCGAGGAGACGGAGCTTTCCGACAGCCGTTACGAAGAGCTCAAGGCGCATGAGCAGTACGTGCTGACGGTGACCGAATATGGCTACGGCAAGCGCTCGTCGTCCTATGATTTCCGCCTGACCGGCCGCGGCGGCAAGGGCATCCGCGCCACCGACGTGTCGAAGACCGCCGAGATCGGCCAGCTGGTGGCGACCTTCCCGGTCGGCAATGACGACCAGATCATGCTGGTGTCGGACGGCGGCACCGTCATCCGGGTACCGGTCAACGGCATCCGTTTCGCCAGCCGCGCCACCAAGGGCGTGACCATCTTCAACACGGCTGAGGGTGAAAAGGTGGTTTCGGTCGAGCGGATATCCGAACCGCAATCGGACGAGGAAATCGAAGAAGCCGTCGAGGGCGGTTCTGAGGCCAGCCCTACACCAGACGCTGGCACCGGTACCGCGGAATAACTGCCGCGGCAGGTTCTGGACATAGCAACGCCGGCCCATTGGCCGGCGCGGCAGCAAGTCTGGACTAACTTAGTAGTGACGATAGGGCTTGCGGGGGCCGAAGCCTTCGAAGCGCTTGGTGGTGGCCCTGACGCGGACCCGTTGCGCCTCCTGATGCAGCCCGAATACTGTGGCGATCAGCATGGCGACGGTCATTGCGGTGGCGAGCATGTAGATCAGCATTTGCGTGTTCTCCTGCGCCTTACAACGGATAGATGGGATTTTGGTTTCATCTTATTAAGGTGCAACCTAGTGAACGCTGCGTGAAGGCTTCGTGATCAGCGTGTTCATCTGTCGTTCATGCGGCGGAAAAGGTTCACGGCTTCGGTGCCGATCGGATTTGCCTTTGCGGCGGAGGCTCGCTAGAAGCACCAGCCATGACTGAACGAATTGCCCTCTATGCCGGCTCTTTCGACCCGCTGACCAACGGCCATCTCGATGTGCTGAAAGCATCGCTGGCCGTGGCCGACATCGTCTATGCCGCGATCGGCATTCATCCGGGCAAGAAACCGCTGTTCTCCTTCGAGGAGCGGGTGCAACTCATCGAAGCCGCCACCAAGGCCGAATTCGGCCGGGACGGGGGCCGCATCAAGGTGGTCGCCTTTGACGGGCTGGTCATCGACGCGGCCAGGAGAGAGGGCGCCTCGATCATGATCCGGGGCCTGCGCGACGGCACCGATCTCGATTACGAGATGCAGATGGCCGGCATGAACGAGACCATGGCGCCGGAACTGCAGACGGTTTTTCTGCCCGCCAGCCCTTCGGTACGCACCATTACGGCCACACTTGTGCGCCAGATAGCCTCGATGGGAGGCGACATCCGCCCCTTCGTGCCAGCGGCCGTCGCCGGTGCGCTCACCGCCAAATTCGCAAAATAGGTTTCTCGGAGAAGACCATGCAGCTGAAAAAGCTCGCCTCGTTCCTCGTCGTGCTTGCCGGTCTCGTGACCGCATCGATCTCGGCCCATGCCGCCGATCCCGAAAACACCATGATCATCACCCTGAAGGGCGGCGACGTGACCATCGCGCTGCGGCCCGACCTGGCGCCCAAGCATGTCGCGCAGATCAAGAAGCTTGTGCGTGATCATGCTTACGACAACGTCGCCTTCCACCGTGTCATCGACGGCTTCATGGCGCAGACCGGCGACGTGAAGTTCGGCAATATGGAGAAGGGTTTCAACCCCCAGGCCGTCGGCACCGGCGGTTCCGACCTGCCCGACCTGCCGGCCGAGTTCTCGCAGACCGAGCACTACAAGCGCGGCGTGGTGGGCATGGCCCGCTCGCAGGACCCGAACTCCGCAAACTCGCAATTCTTCATCATGTTCGCGCCGGCGCCGCCGCTCGACGGGCAGTACACCATCGTCGGCAATGTGGTCAGCGGCATGGACCTGGTGGACAAGATCAAGAAGGGCGACGAGGCGGACAACGGTACGGTCTCCGATCCCGATCGGATGATCAAAGTGCGCATCGCCGCAGACAAGTAAAATTGTCAAATAAATCTGTTTTATCAAAAGGATAACTGACATGGCCGAGATCAAGGACCGCGAGAACGCGCTCATCATGGAAACGACCAAGGGCAAGGTCGTAATCGAACTTCTCCCCGATTTGGCACCTGGCCATGTCGCCCGCATCAAGGAACTGGCTCGGGAAGGCGCCTATGACGGCGTGGTCTTCCACCGCGTCATCGAAGGCTTCATGGCGCAGACCGGGGACGTCAAGTTCGGCAATTCGAACAAGCCGACCTTTGCTCCTTCCCGCGCCGGCATGGGCGGCTCCGACAAGCCGGACCTCAAGGCCGAATTCTCCAATGCCAACCACGGCCGCGGCACCTGTTCGATGGCGCGTTCGCAGAACCCGAATTCGGCCAACTCGCAGTTCTTCATCTGCTTCGACGATGCCGCCTTCCTCAACCGCCAGTACACGGTCTGGGGCCAGGTCATCGAGGGCATGGACAATGTCGACAAGATCAAGCGCGGCGAGCCGGTGCAGGATCCCGACAAGATCGTGTCGCTGAAGGTCGCGGCCGACGTCAAGTAAGGTAATACGACAATGATGGGCGTCGTCTGGTCGCTTCTCGGCATCCTGTCCGGCGCCTTCATTGCCATTCAGGCGCCGATCAATTCGCAGCTGGCGCGCGGCCTGGGGCTCCCGGTCGCGGCGGCTGCGTTCTCGTTCCTGTCGGGCGCGGTGGTGCTCGGCATCATCGCCGTCATCGTGGTCAAGCTGCAAGGCATCTCACTCGACTGGAAGGCGCCGGCGCCCTGGCTGTTCGTCGCCGGCGGCATGCTCGGCGGCTTCTACGTCACGTTGTCGACGATCCTCACGCCCCGCATCGGTGCCGCCGCACTGATGGCGTTCCTGGTTGCAGGGCAACTGCTGGCCGGCATGCTCATCGACCGCATAGGCTTCCTCGGTGTCGCGGTGCGTGAAATCTCGCTCGGCCGCGTTGCCGGCGCGGTGCTGCTCTTGGCCGGAGCGCTGCTCGTCCGGCTCTACTGATGCGTGTCGATCTCTTTGATTTCGACCTGCCTGAGGAGCGCATCGCGCTTCGACCGGCGGAGCCGCGCGACAGCGCCGGGATGCTGGTGGTCAGACCGGGCGAGGCGCTCGACGATCGCAGGGTTGGCGACCTGCCGTCCCTGCTCAGGGCCGGCGACGTGCTGGTGTTCAACGACACCAAGGTCATCCCTGCGCAGCTCAAAGGCATAAGGCGGCGCGGCGAGGCGCAGGCACAGGTCGAGGCCACGCTGCACATGCGCATGGCGCCGGACCGCTGGCTCGCCTTCATGCGGCCAGGCAAGCGCGTTGCCGTCGGCGACCGCATCCATTTCGGCCATGACGGCAATTCCTGTTTCCTCGGCCAGCTCGACGCGACGGTGATCGAGAAGGGCGAGGGCGGCGAGGCGCTGCTCGGCTTCGACCTGTCGGGGCCGTTCCTGGACGAGGCGCTGCATGCCGTCGGCCATATTCCGCTGCCGCCCTATATTGCCTCGAAGCGCGATGACGACGAGCGCGACCGGGCCGACTACCAGACCATCTATGCGCGGGAGGAAGGTGCCGTTGCGGCGCCCACCGCTGGCCTGCATTTCACCCCGGAGCTGTTTGCCGCGCTCGACGCCAAGGGCGTCGAACGCCGGTTCGTCACGCTTCATGTCGGCGCCGGCACGTTCCTGCCGGTGAAGGCGGACGATACCGCCGACCACAAGATGCATGCCGAGATCGGTTCGGTCAGCGCGGCGACCGCCGAAGCGCTCAACGCGGCGAAGGCGAGGGGCGGGCGCATCATCGCCGTCGGCACGACGTCGCTGCGCTTGCTGGAAAGTGCCGCGCATGACGACGGCACATTGGCTGCATGGTCCGGGCCGACCGACATCTTCATCACGCCCGGCTATCGTTTCCGCACCGCCGACATGCTGATGACCAATTTCCATCTGCCGCGCTCGACCCTGTTCATGCTGGTGTCGGCCTTCAGTGGCCTGGAGACGATGCGTGCCGCCTATGCGCATGCCATCGCCGAGCGCTACAGGTTCTATTCGTATGGAGACGCAAGCCTGCTTTATCGAGCGGAGACGAGCGATGGACGATGATCTGCAAGCCCTCGATCGCGAAAACCTGATCGCGGAGGTGAAAAAATTGCGCGCCGGCATTCGCGCACACCGCGATGCTTCCGGGCACGATCTGTGCTGGCATCATCCCGACCTCTGGGATCTGCTGCCGGAGAAGACCGAGCCATCCATCGCGGTGCCGCCTTGGCCCAAATTCATGCGCGGCTGCATCCAATATCGCCAGTCGCTCGACAGCCAAGCGCCGGACGCGCCGGTTCATGACAAGGAATTCAATGGCTAAGCCGTTCTCTTTCAAGGTTCTGGCGACCGACGGCGCGGCGCGGCGTGGCCTGATCGACATGCCGCGCGGCGAAATCCGCACGCCGGCCTTCATGCCGGTCGGCACCGGCGGCACGGTCAAGGCCATGTACATGGACCAGGTGCGCGGCGTCGGCGCCGACATCATCCTTGGCAACACCTATCATCTGATGCTGCGACCCGGAGCCGAGCGCGTGGCGCGGCTTGGCGGCTTGCACGAGTTTGCCCGCTGGCCGCAGCCGATCCTGACCGACAGCGGCGGTTTTCAGGTGATGTCGCTGTCGAAGCTGCGGAAGCTGACCGAGAAGGGCGTCACTTTCCGCTCCCATATCGACGGCGCCGCTTACGAAATGTCGCCGGAGCGCTCGATCGAGATCCAGGGTCTGCTCGATTCCGACATCCAGATGCAGCTCGACGAATGCACGGCGCTGCCGGCCGAGATCAAGGAGATCGAGCGCGCCATGGAGCTGTCGCTGCGTTGGGCCGAGCGCTGCAAGACGGCGTTCGGCGACCAGCCGGGCAAGGCGATGTTCGGCATCGTGCAAGGCGGCGACAACGCGGCACTGAGGGTGCGCTCGGCGCAGGCGCTGAGCGCGATGAATTTGAAAGGCTACGCGGTCGGCGGCCTTGCTGTCGGCGAACCGCAAGCGGTGATGCTGGAGATGCTCGACATCACCTGTCCGGAACTGCCTGACGACAAGCCGCGCTATCTCATGGGCGTCGGTACGCCCGACGATATCCTGAAATCGGTGGCGCGCGGCATCGACATGTTCGATTGCGTGATGCCGACGCGGGCCGGCCGCCACGGCCTTGCCTACACCAGGCGCGGCAAGGTCAATCTGCGCAACGCACGCCACGCCGACGATCCGCGCCCGCTCGACGAGGAAAGCGACTGCCCGGCGGCGCGGGATTATTCACGCGCCTATCTGCACCATCTGGTGCGCTCGCAGGAGGCGCTCGGGGCCATGCTGCTGACCTGGAATAATCTTTCGTATTATCAAAAGCTTATGCAGGATATCCGAGCCGCGATCGAGGCCGGCGCGTTCGATGCGCGTGGAGCTGAGATCACCGAGGGCTGGGCGAGGGGCGACATCCCCGTCCTGTAAAAACCTCGTGCTCAACGAATTCGACGCCCGCAAGCTGCAGCCGGTGATCTGGAACGTGCCGTCGGGCTGCTGCTGCAGCGTATAGACCGCCTCGTAGTTCTTGCCATCGGGCCCGACGATCAGCACCTGCTGGACGATCGAACCCGGGCCAGTCTGCTCGACCTTGCCGAAGGCATAGGATTGTGGCCTGCGCACCGGCGGGTAGCCGTTGGTCACCATGTCCATGAAGGCGTCGACGGTCGGGAAGACCTGCTTCACGTTTGGCGCGGCGAAGCTGTAGGCCCTGGCGCCGTCATTGGCGATGAGGGCTTTCAACTGACCGTCGATGACAGCCTGGCCGGCCTTGATCTCGGCATCGCCGGCAAAGGCTCCTGGTATGAAGATGGGCGACATGAAGATGAATGGAACGACTGCGAATGCGAAAAAAGCGCGGCGCATGGCCTGTCTCCGTTGTCCCTCGAAAAGGGCTTCCCTCAAAATCGCTGTCCGAAGACGCATTATAATATACGCTTTGCGGGATATCGCGGTTTCAGCGATTGCGAATAATCGCAAAGGTGATAACCGAGCCACGGGAAGCCGCGGCCAAGGCTCGGGCCGGCTAAGGATGGATTCCAACGCTTGAAAGCCCGCCTTCAGTCTGCCAGAAGGGCCGCTTGGACTTGGACGTTTAGCGGGACGAAGCCATGAAGGCGTTTTTCGTGCAGATCAAATGCGAGCTGGGCAAATCCTATGAGGTTGCCAGCGCGCTGGCCGATGCCGAGATCGCCTCGGAGATCTACTCCACCGCCGGCAACTACGATCTGCTCGCCAAGTTCTATGTCGACGATGAGGAAGACGTCGGCCATTTCGTCAACGAGAAGGTGCAGATTCTCCCCGGCATCAAGGACACATTCACCGTCGTCACCTTCCGCGCATTCTAGCCGCCAAACGCTGTTGCCCGGGCAGGAGGCAAAGGCTGATCAAGGTCATATTTAGGCTGCCTCAATTTTAGGCAGGCGCAAGATACTGATCGCCCGCTTCCTCCAAATCACCGATTGCGCTTGATTTTCTCCGGCGAGGCCAGTGAAATGGTGTCACAGGGGAGTACGCGATTGGCAGCGTTCGATGAAATGCTTCCGGAAGTCTCCGGATTGAGAAGACCGTATTCGGCTTATGATCGCTGGCTGAAGGAGCAGGATCCAGCCAGACTTACCGAGAAGATGCAGGACGCCGAACGCGTCTTCCGCAAGACCGGCATAACCTTCGCCGTCTATGGCGAGCAGGAAGCCTCCGAACGGCTGATCCCTTTCGACATCGTTCCACGCATCATTTCAGGCAATGAGTGGCGGCGCCTGACGCAAGGCATCGAGCAGCGCGTGCAGGCGCTGAACGCCTTCCTCGACGATATCTACCATCGCCAGGAAATCCTGCGCGCCGGCCGCGTTCCCAGGGAATTGATCGCCAAGAACGAGGCGTTTTTGCCGGAAATGATCGGCGTGCGGCCACCGGCCGGCGTCTACACCCACATTATCGGCGTCGACATCGTCCGCATCAGCGAGGACGAATTCTACGTGCTGGAGGACAATGCGCGCACACCCTCCGGCGTCTCCTACATGCTGGAGAACCGCGAAACGATGATGCAGCTGTTTCCCGAGCTGTTCCAGAAGATCAAGGTGCGGCCGGTGGAGAACTATCCGCAGCTTCTGCGCCAGTCCCTGGCTGCGGTTCGCCCGCAAGGCACCAAGGGTGCGCCGACCATCGCGGTGCTGACGCCCGGCAGTTTCAATTCCGCCTATTTCGAACACGCTTTTCTCGCCGACCAGATGGGCGTGCAACTGGTCGAGGGGCAGGATCTGCGCGTGGTCGACGGCCATGTCGCGATGCGCACGACCGAGGGCTACAAGCAGATCGACGTGCTCTACCGCCGTGTCGACGATTCCTTCCTCGACCCGCTGACCTTCCGGCCGGATTCGGCACTTGGCGTGCCAGGCATCATGGATGTCTATCGCGCCGGCAACATCACCATCGCCAATGCGCCGGGCACCGGCATCGCCGACGACAAGGCGATCTATTCCTACATGCCCGAGATCGTCGAATTCTACACCGGCCGCAAGGCGATCCTCGGCAACATCCCGACCTGGCGCTGTTCGGAAGCGGACAGCCTGAAATACGTGCTCGAGCACATCCACGAACTGGTGATCAAGGAAGTGCATGGCTCGGGCGGCTACGGCATGCTGGTGGGGCCGGCGGCGACGAAAAAGGAATGCCAGGATTTCGCCAAGAAGCTGGCGGCAAAACCTTCCAACTACATCGCGCAACCCACTCTGGCGCTGTCGACCTGTCCGATCCTGACCGACAAGGGCCTGGCGCCGCGCCATGTCGATCTCCGGCCTTACGTGTTGGTATCCGACCGCATCCAGATCGTGCCCGGCGGGCTGACCCGCGTCGCGCTCAAGGAAGGCTCGCTGGTGGTGAACTCGTCGCAGGGTGGCGGAACGAAGGACACCTGGGTGCTGGATGATTGAGAGAGCGAGTAGCGAATAGCGAATAGCGAATAGGGGGATACGACGGCGATCAATTCCTACAGGGATCTGATTATTTGGAAGGCGGCCCTAGGGTTGGCAGTGAATTGCTACTCGGCCACGAAAGGCTTTCCGAGTAGCGAAGTATACGGAATGACCTCTCAGATACGACGCTCTGCAGCTTCCATTGCAGCAAATATCGCTGAAGGTCATGGTCGAGAAAGTACAGGGGCCTTCATTCAGTTTCTTCGCGTAGCGCAGGGCTCCCTAAAAGAGTTGGAGACACATATCATCCTGTGTGGAGAGGTGGGATTGATGGTCGAAGCGGGTGTCGCGAACTTGCTTGGCCAAGCTGACGAGATTGGGAAAATGCTGCGTTCGATGATCAGGAGCCTGCAACAGAAGTCATGAAAAGTTTTTCCGCTATTCGCTATTCGCTATTCGCTACTCGCTATTCGCTCGACATCGGAGCAAGCTGACATGCTTTTGGGCCGCACCGCCAACGGGCTCTACTGGATGAACCGCTATATCGAGCGGGCTGAAAACATGGCGCGGCTGGTCGATGCCGGGTTGCGGATGGCGCTGACCCGCACCCAGAGCGCTTCGGAAGAGTGGAATTCGGTGCTGCTCAGCGCCGGCTCGGATGTCACCTTCACGCAGAAATACCAGGACTACACGGCTGCCAACGTCTCCGATTTCCTGCTGCGCGACACGTCGAACCCTTCGAGCACGATGTCGTCGATCGAGACGGCCCGCAACAATGCGCGCATGGTGCGCACCGCGCTGACGCGCGAGACATGGGAAAGCATCAACGAAGCCTGGATGGCGCTGAAGCGGATGCTGGCAAGGCCGATCGACGAACGCGACCTGCCGACCGTCCTCGACGCGATCAAGCGCGAGACGGCGCTGATCCGCGGCTCGTTCTACGGCACCATGCTGCGCAACGAGATTTTCGATTTTTCGCAGCTCGGCACCTATGTCGAGCGCGCCGACAACACGGCGCGCATCCTCGACGTGAAATATTACGTGCTGTTGCCGTCGATTTCCTGGGTCGGCTCGACACTCGACAACTACCAGTGGGAATCGATCCTGCGCTCGGTGTCGGCGCATCGCTCCTACCGCTGGGTCTACGACGCCGACTACAAGCCGACCAACATCGCCGATTACCTGATCCTCAATGTGCGCATGCCGCGTTCGCTGACCTTCTGCTATCGCTTTCTGTCGGAGCATCTGAAATTTCTTGGCGACGACTATGGCGAGCGGCATGCCTGCCACGCCACGGCGGACAAAACACAGGCGATGCTGAGGGCCGGATCGATCAAGGATATATTCGACACCGGCCTGCACGAGTTCCTGGCGGGGTTCATTCGCGACAACACCAGGCTCGGCGACGAGATCGCGCAGGATTACCGGTTTTATTGAGCATGATCCCGCAAAGTGGAAACCGGTTTGCGGACAAGATCTTGCTTACAAACGGAAAATGACCCCATGCGGCTCAAGATCACCCACCGGACGGAATACCGCTACGATGCGCCGGTGCAATACCTGCTCCAGAGGCTAAGGCTGCTTCCGGTCAGCGGGCCGACGCAGACGGTGCTGTCCTGGGCGCTGAAGATCGAAGGCGCGCGCGAGGAAGTGCGATTTACCGATCACTACGGCAACGATACCAGGCTGCTGAGCGTCGAGGGTGACCGCGACTTCATCACGGTCGAGGCGTCCGGCGAGGTGGTGACGCGCGATACATCAGGCGTATGCGGACCGCACCAGGGCTTTGCGCCGCTCTGGCTGTTCGCGCAGGAGACGCCTTTGACCACGATCGGCCACGGCATCCGCGATCTTGCCGAGACGGTCGGCAAGGGTACCGACATCGAAAGACTGCATCGGCTGATGGCCATCATCTGCGAACGCGTCGCCTATACGCCGGGCACCACCAACGCGACGACGTCGGCGGAAGAAGCCCTGGCGCTTAAGACCGGGGTCTGCCAGGACCATGGCCATATCTTCGCCGCCGCCGCGCGTGCGATGGGATTTCCGGCCCGCTATGTCAGCGGCTATCTGATGATGGACGCCGCTGTCGAGCAGGCGGCAAGCCACGCCTGGGCCGAAGCCCATGTCCCGGGCCTCGGCTGGGTTGCCTTCGACCCCGCCAACGGTATCTCTCCCGACGAACGCTATGTGAAGGTGGCCACCGGTCGCGACTACCGCGACGCCTCACCGGTGTCGGGAATTCGGCTGGGACAGGCGGAAGAACTGCTTGCGGTCACCGTCACGGTAGAGCAGTAATCCCGCAAGGATTGGTGCCAGAAGAGATTCCATGACCTATTGCGTCGGCCTGAAGATCGATCGCGGGCTCGTGTTCATGTCGGACACGCGCACCAATGCGGGTATGGATTCGATCTCGACCTTTAAGAAGATGCATGTCTGGGAAGAGCCCGGCGAGCGCGTCATCGTCTTGATGTCGGCCGGCAATCTGGCGACGACGCAGGCCGTGGTCAGCCTGCTGGACGAGCGCACCAAGGCCGTGGCGGACCGCCATGCAACGCTGCTCGAAACGCCGTCCATGTATCAGACGGTGCGGCTGGTCGGAGACACCGTCAAGGAAGTGATCGCGCACTCTTCGCCCGCGGGCGAGAAGGCTGATTCCTATTTCAACGCCTCCTTCATCCTGGGCGGACAGATCAAGGGCAGCCCGCCCAGGCTGTTCATGATCTATCCCGAGGGCAATTTCATCGAGTCCACCGACGACACGCCGTTCTTCCAGATCGGCGAGACCAAATACGGCAAGCCGATCATCATCCGCGCCTATGAGCGGACGATGAGCCTCGCCGAGACGGTGAAGCTGCTGCTGGTTTCCTTCGATTCGACGCTGAAGTCGAACCTGTCGGTCGGGCTGCCGCTCGACCTGCTTTTCCTGGAGAATGATGCCTTCAAGGTCGGCTTGAGGAAGCGGATCGGCCAGGACGACCAGTATTATCGCACGATCTCCGATGGCTGGTCGAATGCGTTGAAGACGGCCTTTGCCAGCCTGCCGGATTTTCCGGGGTAGGGCGCGTGCAGCAGGCGTCAGCCGTTGCATATGCTTCACATGTTAATTAGTAATGGATTTTGAAGGCCGGGCGAAGAGTGCCGGCATTGCGATCGTGTCGGGAGGACAAGATGAATAACAATGATTTCCGGCGATGGTCGCAACGCGCCGCCGACTGGGGCGCCGACTATCGCGACACATTGCGCGAGCGGCCGGTGCGGCCGCTGGTCGAGCCGGGCGACATCTTCAGGAGCATAGAAGCCTCGCCGCCCGAAGACGCCGAACCGATGGACAGGATCTTCGCCGATTTCGAGGAGAAGATCGTGCCGGGGATGACGCATTGGCAGCATCCGCGTTTCTTCGCCTATTTCCCGGCCAACGCCGCGCCGGTCTCGGTGGTGGCGGAGTACCTGGTGTCGGCGATGGCCGCGCAATGCATGCTCTGGCAGACCTCGCCGGCGGCGACCGAACTCGAGACGCGCACCGTCGACTGGATGCGCCAGGCGCTCGGCCTGCCGCAGGGCTTTTCCGGCGCGATCCAGGATTCGGCCTCGTCGGCGACACTGAACGCGGTGCTGACCATGCGCGAGCGGGCGCTGGACTGGCAAGGCAACAAAAAGGGGCTGGCCGGGCAGGAGCGGTTGCGCATCTATTCCTCCGACCAGGTGCACACCTCCATCGACCGGGCGATCTGGGTGTCGGGTATCGGCGAGGACAATCTGGTGCGCATTCCGGTCGCCGGCCGTTTTCGTGCCATGGATACTTCGGCTCTCGAAGCGGCGATCATCGCGGACCGGCAAGCCGGCATGCTGCCGGCGGGGATCATCGCTTGCGTTGGCGGCACCAGCACCGGCGGTACCGATGACATTGCCGCGGTCGCCGAGGTGGCGCGGCGGCATGGGCTTTATCTTCATGTCGACGCGGCATGGGCGGGGTCGGCGATGATCTGTCCTGAGTACCGGCATTTCTGGACCGGCGTCGAAGGCGCCGATTCGATCGTCTTCAATCCGCACAAATGGCTGGGCGCGCAATTCGACTGCTCCATCCAGTTCCTGCGCGATCCCGAAAGCCATGTCAGGACGCTGGCCATCAAGCCGGACTATCTGAAGACCCATGGTCACGACGGCATCATCAACTACTCCGAATGGTCGGTGCCGCTCGGGCGGCGCTTCCGCGCCCTGAAATTGTGGTTCCTGCTGCGGGCTCACGGGCTGGAAAACCTGCGCACGATGATCCGCAACCATGTCGCCTGGAGCGAAGGCCTCGCCGCGCGGCTGGCCAAAGAGGCCGATTTCGAGATCGTCAGCCAACCGATGCTCTCGCTGTTTTCGTTCCGGCACGAGGCGGCCCCGGACGCCAATTCTGACGAACACAATCTGCGGCTGGTCAATGCGATCAACGATGACGGCCGCATCTACCTGACACAGACGAGGGTCGATGGACGGGTGGCGATCCGCTTCCAGGTTGGTCAGTTCGAGGCGACGGCTGGCGACGTCGATGCGGCTTTCGCGGTCATCACCGAAGTCGCGCGCGCCATGTCCTAATCAAGGCTGTTCCGGATTGCGCAGGAGTTTGTCTTTGCAATCATGTGATTTTCGTTAGCCGGCTTGTGCCTTTTCATCGGTTTCGTTTTCAACTATGCTCAAGAAAAACGAAAACGGGAGCTTGCCCAAATGTATCTATCGCCGCGCCATGCCGAAATCGTCCAGATGGCCAAGGATAATGGGCGCGTGCTGGTCGACGACCTGGCAACGCATTTCAACGTGACGCCGCAAACCATCCGCAAGGACCTCAACGACCTCTGCGACCAGCGGCTGCTTTCGCGCATCCATGGCGGCGCGTTGTTTCCCTCGGGCATAGAGAACATGGAGTATGAGGCGCGGCGCAAGATTGCCGCCGAAGAGAAGGAGGCGATCGGACGCGCGGCGGCCAAGCTGATCCCCGACAACGCTTCGCTGTTCATCAACATAGGCACCACGACGGAGTCGGTCAGCAAGGCTTTGCTCGACCACAACGGTCTCATGGTGATTACTAATAACATCAATGTTGCCAATAGGATGCGTATATATCCTTCGATCGAGGTGGTGATCGCCGGCGGGGTGGTGCGCGGCTCCGATGGCGGTGTCGTGGGTGAAGCGGCGGTCGATTTCATCAGGCAATTCAAGGTCGACTATGCCGTGATCGGCGCCTCGGCGATCGACCATGACGGCGCCTTGCTCGATTTCGATTTTCGCGAGGTGAAGGTGGCGCAAGCGATTATCGCCAACGCAAGACATGTCATCCTGGTTTCCGACCAGACCAAATTCGAACGCACCGCGCCTGTGCGCATCGGCCATCTGTCGCAGGTCAACACCTTCATCACCGATCGCTGCGACATTCCTTCGGTGCGCAAGATCTGCCAGGAGGCAGAGGTTCAACTGATCGAGACATCGCTCGGCTAAGAGGTTTCACGGCCGTCTCACAGGCTCGCGATATTTCGTTTGACATTCGTTATCAGTTCGAAATAATTCCACCACGGTTTCGCAAAAGACCCAAAATGGTGCAATGCGAAATCGTGGAGGAGCTAAGTGGACGCATCTTCAATCCGTGACATTTTCGTCATAGGTGGCGGCATCAACGGCTGCGGCATCGCCCGCGATGCCGTCGGTCGTGGCTTTTCGGTTTTTCTCGCCGAGATGAACGATCTCGCCAGCGGAACATCCTCCGGTTCGACCAAGTTGATCCATGGCGGGCTGCGCTATCTCGAATTCTACGAATTTCGCCTGGTGCGCGAGGCGCTCATGGAACGCGAGGTTCTGTGGAAGAACGCCCCGCACATCATCTGGCCGATGCGTTTCGTGCTGCCCTATGCCAAGGGCCTGCGCCCGGCCTGGCTGATCCGGCTCGGCCTGTTCCTCTACGACCATATTGGCGGGCGCAAATTGCTGCCGGCGACCAGGACGCTCGACATGGCGAGCGACCCGGCGGGCAAGCCCTTGAAGCCATTGTTCAAGAAGGCTTTCGAATATTCGGATGGCTGGGTCAATGATGCACGCCTGGTGGCGCTCAATGCACGCGATGCCGCCGACCGCGGCGCGACGATCCGAACCCGCACCAAGGTGGTCGAGGCACGCCGCGAAGGTGGCATCTGGGCGATCAAGATCGAGAACCTGCAGACAGGCGCGACCGAGGAGATCAAGGCAAGGCTGCTGGTCAATGCTGCCGGTCCATGGGTCGATCATGTCCTGTCCGGCGTCGTCGGCCAGAACGATGTCCACAATGTCCGCCTCGTGCAGGGCAGTCACATCGTCATCGCCAAGAAATTCGACGATCCGCGCGCCTATTTCTTCCAGAACAGGGATGGGCGCATCATCTTCGCCATTCCCTATGAGGAAGAGTTCACGCTGATCGGCACCACCGACCGGGACTATCCCGGCGATCCGCACGACGTGAAGATCAGCGACACCGAGATCGACTATCTCTGCGCCGCGGCCAGCGAGTATTTCGCGCAACCGGTGAAGCGCTCGGACATTGTCTGGACCTATTCGGCGGTTCGCCCGCTCTATGATGACGGCGCCTCCAAGGCGCAGGAAGCAACTCGCGACTATGTGCTGAAGGCCGATGGCGGCGACGGCGCGGCCCCGATCGTCAACGCTTTCGGCGGCAAGATCACCACCTACCGCCGGCTGTCGGAATCGATGCTGGAAAAGATCGAAGGTTTTCTCGGCAAGCGCGGCAAGCCATGGACCGCCAACGCGCCACTGCCTGGGGGTGACTTCCCCGCCACCGGTTTCGACGCGCAGGTGGCAAAGCTGAAGGCGGCCTATGCGTTCCTCGACGCGCGCCTTGCCCGCCGGCTGACCCGGCTTTACGGGACGCGTGCACAGAACCTGCTCGGCCTTGCCAAATCGAATGCCGATCTCGGCCGCAATTTCGGCGGCGATCTCTACGAGGCCGAAGTGCGTTATCTCGTTGAAAACGAATGGGCTATCACGGCGGAAGACGTGCTGTGGCGGCGGACCAAGCGCGGCCTGCATCTTGGCCGTGAGCAGGTTTCCGCACTCGATGAATTCATGCGTGGCATAAGCCGGCGGCACGTCGCGGCCGCTGAATGAAGAGGTTTTTGAGCTGATGCGGAAAGCCTGGGAGGAGGCGTCATGCTGGAACTGAGGAACGTCACCAAGACGGTCGGTGCGATCGAGCACATCCGCGACGTGTCGCTGACGCTTCAGCACGGCTCGCTCAACGTCCTGCTCGGCCCAACGCTTTCAGGCAAGACCAGCTTGATGCGGCTGATGGCCGGCCTCGATGTGCCGACTTCCGGCTCGGTCTGGTTCGACGGCCAGAATGTCACCGGCATGCCGGTCCAGAAGCGCAAGATCGCCATGGTCTACCAGCAGTTCATCAACTATCCGGCGATGACGGTCTATGAGAACATCGCCTCGCCGCTGCGGGTGGCCGGCATCGAGCAGGCCAAGATCGACAGCCAGGTGCGCGAAGCCGCCGCATTGCTGAAACTGACGCCCTATCTCGACCGCACGCCGCTCAACCTGTCTGGCGGGCAGCAGCAGCGCACCGCATTGGCGCGCGCCATCGTCAAGAATGCCAGCCTGGTGCTGCTCGATGAGCCGCTCGCCAATCTCGACTACAAGCTGCGCGAGGAATTGCGCGCCGAACTGCCGAGGATTTTTGCCGCCGCCGGCACCATCTTCGTTTACGCCACGACCGAGCCGCACGAGGCGTTGCTGCTCGGCGGCAACACCGCGACGCTATCGGAAGGCCAGATCACCCAGTTCGGGCCGACCATCGATGTGTTCCGCAAGCCGGTCGACCTGGTGACGGCCAAGACGTTCGCCGATCCGCCGCTCAACACCATCGTGCTGGCCAAGAAAGGCGCCGACTTCCTGCTCGAGGGCGGGGTCAAGCTGCCGGTGCCGCCCGAACTCGTCGGCATTGCCGATGCGAACTACACGGTTGGTTTTCAACCGCACCATCTTTCGCTCGAACGGCCCAATGCCTTGGCAGTGCCGGTGCGAGCCAAGGTCACCATCACAGAAATCACTGGGTCGGAGAGTTTCATCCATCTCGACTTCGCCGATGCACGCTGGGTCATGCTGTCTCACGGCATCCTCGATTTCGAGCCCGATGATGCGATCGATGTGTTTATCGACCCGCGTCACATCATGGTTTTCGACGAGCACGGCCGCGCCGTGACGGCACCGAAGCTGGCGGCTTGAGGAGGGCGATATGGCGCGCATCAACGTCAACCATGTCAGGCATTCCTACCTGCCGAACCCGCGAACGGATGCCGATTTCGCGCTGCGCGAAGTGCATCACACCTTCGAGGACGGCGGCGCCTATGCGCTGCTCGGGCCTTCCGGCTGCGGCAAGACCACGCTGCTCAACATCATTTCGGGCCTGCTGCATCCCTCGCACGGCCAGCTGCTGTTCAACGGCAGGAACGTGACCAGCCTGTCGACCCAGGAGCGCAACATCGCACAGGTGTTCCAGTTTCCGGTCATCTACGACACCATGACCGTCTACGACAATTTGGCGTTCCCGCTGCGCAATCGCGGCGTGCCGGAAGCCGACGTCGACCGCAAGGTGCGCGAGACGCTGGAGATGATCGACCTGTCGTCCTGGGCCAAGAAGAAGGCGAGGGGCCTGACCGCCGACCAGAAGCAGAAGATCTCGCTCGGCCGAGGTCTGGTGCGCTCGGACGTCAATGCCATCCTGTTCGACGAGCCACTGACTGTCATCGATCCGCACATGAAGTGGGTGCTGCGTTCACAGCTCAAGCAGCTTCACCGCCGCTTCGGCTACACCATGGTCTATGTCACGCACGACCAGACCGAGGCGCTGACCTTCGCCGACCAGGTGGTGGTCATGTTTGACGGGGGCATCGTCCAGATCGGCACGCCGGCGGAACTGTTCGAGCGGCCGCGCCATACCTTCGTCGGCTATTTCATCGGCTCGCCGGGCATGAACGTCATGCCGGTGGCGATCGAAGGCAGGACGGCAATGCTCGGTCCGCAACGGATCGAATTGCCGGGCGCGCCCAAAGCCGGCAGCGGCGCAGTCGAACTCGGCATCCGTCCTGAATATGTACGGCTCGGTCGCGACGGCATGGCTGTCTCGATCAGCAAGGTCGAAGACGTCGGTCGCCACAAGGTGGTGCGCGCCAAACTGGAAGGCCGGGACATCGCGGCCGTGATCGGCGAGGACGAAACGGTTCCGGCTGAACCGAAGGTGCGGTTCGATCCGGCCGGCATCAACATCTATGCCGATTCCTGGCGTGTCGAGATGGGGGCATAGATGGACAAGACCTGGAACAACAAGGCCTGGTTTCTGGTGCTGCCGGTGCTGGTGCTGGTGGCCTTCACCGCTGTCGTCCCGCTGATGACCGTCGTCAACTATTCGGTGCAGGACACGTTCGGCAACAATGTCTTCACCTGGGCCGGCACCGAATGGTTCGAGGAATTGCTTTCGTCCAGCCGCTTCTGGGAAGCGATGGTGCGCAACCTGATCTTCTCCTTCATCATCCTGGCGATCGAGGTGCCGCTCGGCATTTTCATCGCGCTCAACATGCCGAAAAAGGGCTGGGGCGTTCCTGTCTGCCTGGTTTTGATGTCGCTGCCGCTGCTGATCCCGTGGAACGTCGTCGGCACCATCTGGCAGGTGTTCGGACGCAACGACATCGGCCTGCTGGGCTATTATCTCAACGCGATCGGCATCGACTACAATTATGTGCAGGATCCGTTCGACGCCTGGGTGACGATCATCGTCATGGACGTCTGGCACTGGACCAGCCTCGTCGTGCTGCTCTGCTATGCCGGCCTGGTCTCGATCCCGGATGCCTTCTATCAGGCGGCCAAGATCGACGGCGCCTCGCGCTGGGCGGTGTTCCGCTACATCCAGTTGCCGAAGATGCAGCGCGTGCTTCTGATCGCCGTGCTGCTGCGCTTCATGGACAGTTTCATGATCTACACCGAACCCTTCGTCGTCACCGGCGGCGGGCCGGGCAATTCGACGACATTCCTGTCGATCGACCTCGTCAAGACCGCACTCGGCCAATTCGACCTTGGGCCGGCGGCGGCCATGTCGCTGGTCTACTTTCTCATCATCCTGTTGTTGTCATGGGTGTTCTACACCGTGATGACCAACTACGACGCGGAGCGCTGAGATGGGCCGCGCCAACGAGACGACGACGGAGCGTGACCGGGTGAGCCAGGTTTCAGAAGGGCTCTCCAGCGCGCTGTCGCAGAGCGAAATCGATCGGCGCATGCGCCGGCGCGGCGAGGAATCGCGCTGGTGGTGGATCGTGCCGACGCTTTACATCATCGTGTTGCTGCTGCCGATCTACTGGCTCATCAACATGAGCTTCAAGACCAATGCCGAGATCGTCAATTCGCTGACGCTCTATCCGCATCAGCCTACGATCGCCAACTACGTCACCATCTTCACGCAGAAGGCGTGGTATTCCGGCTACATCAACTCGATCACCTATGTCGTCATGAACATGGTGATTTCGGTGTCCGTGGCGTTGCCGGCTGCCTACGCCTTCTCGCGCTATCGTTTTCTCGGCGACAAGCATCTGTTCTTCTGGCTTTTGACCAACCGCATGGCGCCGCCGGCGGTGTTCGCACTGCCGTTCTTCCAGCTCTATTCCGCCTTCGGCCTCATTGACACGCATATCGCGGTGGCGCTGGCGCACTGCCTGTTCAACGTGCCGCTGGCGGTGTGGATCCTCGAGGGCTTCATGTCGGGCGTGCCGAAGGAAATCGACGAGACCGCCTATATCGACGGTTATTCATTCCCGCGCTTCTTCGTAAAAATCTTCATGCCGCTGATCGCCAGCGGCATCGGCGTCGCCTGCTTTTTCTGCTTCATGTTCTCGTGGGTCGAGCTGCTGATCGCCCGCACGCTGACCACGACAGACGCCAAGCCGATCGCCGCCACAATGACCCGTACCGTCTCGGCATCGGGCATGGACTGGGGGCTGCTGGCCGCAGCCGGCGTGCTGACGCTGATCCCCGGCGCGCTCGTCATCTGGTTCGTCCGCAACTACATCGCCAAGGGCTTCGCCCTGGGGAGGGTATGATGAAACGAACGCAAAGGTTCGTCCGCAACACCATCTTCAAGGGCTTCGCCCTCGGGAGGGTGTGACCATGAACCTCGACTTCTCCTGGATGGCGTGGACCTGGCCGACGGCCGCCTTCTTCGCCGTCATCGTGCTGCTTCTGGTCGGGATGGGCGCTTGGGAATACGCCTCTCCGGGCGGCAATCCGCGCGTCGGCGTGCTGCGCTTCGAGACGACGCGCGGCGACCGTCTTTTCCTGTCGCTGCTTGGCAGCGCCTTTATCCATCTCGCTTGGCTGGGTCTTGTCGGACCCAACCTGTGGTGGGCTCTCGCTCTCTCCGTGGTCTACGCCGTCGGCGTGTTCCGCTACGTATAGAGGGGGAAACTGTTGGAACGGCCGCATACCGGCGGCCGCTCCAGATCGCACTTGAAATCTTTTCAAAATGTGGAGGAAACACAATGCGACGGCAATTTCTTACATCGACGACTGCGCTTGTCCTATTGCTCGGGGCAGGCAATGCGTATGCCGGAATGGACGAGGCCAAGGCCTTCCTGGACAAGGAAATAGGCGACGTCTCGACGCTTTCCCGTGCCGACCAGGAAAAGCAAATGCAGTGGTTTATCGACGCGGCCAAGCCCTTCGCCGGCATGGACATCAAGGTCGTGTCGGAAACCTTGACCACGCACCAGTACGAGTCTCAGGTGCTGGCGCCGGCCTTTACCGCCATTACCGGCATCAAGGTCACGCATGACGTCATCCAAGAAGGCGACGTCGTCGAAAAGATTCAGACCCAGATGCAAACCGGCCAGAACATCTACGACGGCTGGGTCAACGATTCGGATCTGATCGGCACGCACTGGCGCTACCAGCAGGTGCGCAACCTGACCGACTGGATGGCGGGCGAAGGCAAGGACGTCACCGATCCGATGCTGGACGTCGACGACTTCATCGGCACCAAGTTCACCACCGCGCCGGACAAGAAGCTTTACCAGCTTCCCGACCAGCAGTTCGCGAACCTCTATTGGTTCCGCTACGACTGGTTCAACGATGAGAAGAACAAGGCCGACTTCAAGGCCAAATACGGCTACGATCTCGGCGTCCCGGTCAACTGGTCGGCCTATGAGGACATCGCCGCGTTCTTCACCGGCCGCGACGTCGACGGCAAGAAGGTCTATGGCCACATGGACTACGGCAAGAAGGATCCGTCGCTCGGCTGGCGGTTCACCGACGCCTGGCTGTCGATGGCCGGCAACGGCGACAAGGGCCTGCCGAATGGCGTGCCGGTCGACGAATGGGGCATCAAGGTCGATGCGAATTCACGGCCTGTCGGCTCGTGCACGGCACGCGGCGGCGACACCAATGGACCAGCATCGGTCTACGCCATCCAGAAGTATCTTGACTGGCTCAAAGCCTATGCGCCGCCGGAAGCTCAGGGCATGACCTTCTCCGAATCCGGTCCCGTGCCGTCGCAAGGCAATGTTGCCCAGCAGATCTTCTGGTACACCGCCTTCACAGCCGACATGGTCAAGCCGGGCCTGCCGGTCATGAACGAGGACGGTACGCCGAAGTGGCGTATGGCGCCATCGCCGCACGGCTCCTACTGGAAGGACGGCATGAAGCTCGGCTATCAGGACGTCGGCTCCTGGACGCTGATGAAGTCCACGCCGACCGACCGCGCCAAGGCCGCCTGGCTTTATGCGCAGTTCGTGACCTCCAAGACCGTCGACGTGAAGAAGAGCCAGGTTGGCCTGACCTTCATTCGCGACTCCACCATCCACGACAAGAGCTTCACCGAACGTGCGCCGAAGCTCGGTGGTCTGATCGAGTTCTACCGCTCGCCGGCCCGTGTGCAGTGGACGCCGACCGGCACCAACGTGCCGGATTATCCGAAGCTGGCGCAGCTCTGGTGGCAGAACATCGGCGACGCATCCTCGGGTGCCAAGACGCCGCAGGAAGCCATGGATTCGCTCTGCGCCGATCAGGAAAAGGTCATGAGCCGTATCGAGAAATCCGGTGTCCAGGGCGACATCGGGCCGAAGATGGCCGAAGAGCACGATCTGGCCTACTGGAATGCCGACGCGGTCAAGGCCGGCAATCTCGCCCCTCAGCTGAAGCTCGAGCAGGAGAAAGACAAGCCGATCACCATCAACTACGACGAACTGGTGAAGAGCTGGCAGAAATAGGACTGTCTATGCGGGCGCTCGCGCCCGTGTGAAATCAGGGGAGGCGGCGTGTTGCCGTCTCCCTTCTTTGTATCAAGGCGGAGGACGTTGGGATGAGTGGTTTTGTGCTGGCGATCGACCAGGGTACGACGTCGACCCGGGCGATCATGTTCGATGGCGACATGAAAGTCGTCGGCTCCGGGCAGAAGGAATTCACCCAGCACTATCCGGCCTCCGGCTGGGTCGAACACGATCCGGAGGAAATCTGGAGCAGTGTCGTGGCGACGGTGAAAGCAGCGCTGAAGAAGGCCGGTCGCGTCGCTTCGGATGTCGCGGCCATCGGCATCACCAACCAGCGCGAGACCGTCGTCATCTGGGACAAGGCGACCGGCAAGCCGATCCACAATGCGATCGTCTGGCAGGATCGCCGCACCGCACCGCTCTGCCACAAGCTCAAGAAGCAAGGGCTGGAGAAGAAATTCACCCGCAAGACCGGCCTGCTGCTCGATCCTTATTTCTCGGGCACCAAGATCGCCTGGATGCTCGACAAGGTGAAAGGGGCGAGGCGACGCGCGGAGAAGGGCGAGTTGCTGGCCGGTACCATCGATAGTTTCCTGATCTGGCGGCTGACCGGCGGCAAGGTCCACGCCACCGATGCCACCAATGCCTCGCGCACGCTGGTCTACAACATCGCCGAGAATGTCTGGGACGAGGAACTGCTTTCGATCCTGCGCATCCCCGCCGCGATGCTGCCTGAGGTGAAGGATTGCGCCGACGACTACGGCGCCACCGAGAAGGGTCTGTTCGGCGCCGAGATAAAAATCCTCGGCGTTGCCGGCGACCAGCATGCCGCGACCATCGGCCAGGCCTGCTTCGAGCCGGGCATGATGAAGTCGACCTATGGCACCGGCTGCTTCGCGCTGCTCAACACCGGCAGCGACCTGGTCCGTTCGAAGAACCGGCTGTTGACCACCATAGCCTACCGGCTGAACGGCAGGACGACCTATGCGCTGGAAGGCTCAATCTTCATTGCCGGTGCGGCCGTGCAATGGCTGCGCGACGGCATCAAGGTGATCGGCAAGGCCGAGCAGAGCGGCAAATTGGCCGCTGAAGCCGATCCCTCGCAAAACGTCTATCTGGTGCCGGCCTTCGTCGGGCTCGGCGCGCCGCACTGGGACGCCGAAGCGCGCGGCGCCATCTTCGGGCTGACCCGCAATTCCGGTCCGGCGGAGTTTGCGCGCGCCGCACTTGAATCGGTCGCCTATCAGACGCGCGACCTGCTCGACGCCATGCGCAAGGACTGGAAGGGCGGCGCGGCCAAGACGGTGCTCAGGGTCGATGGCGGCATGGTGGCGTCGGACTGGACCATGCAGCGCCTGGCCGACATCCTCGATGCGCCGGTCGACCGCCCGACCATTCTGGAGACCACGGCGCTGGGGGCGGCCTGGCTCGCCGGCTCGAAGGCGGGCGTGTGGCCGGATGCGAAGAAGTTCGCGAAAAGCTGGGCGCTCGAGCGGCGCTTCCAGCCGGACATGGATAGCTCCATACGCTCAGCCAAACTCGCAGGCTGGCGCGATGCTGTGCGCAGGACGCTGAGCGTGCAATAATCAAACTATCTGGGTCGGGGGACGAGAGAAATGAAGCCGGACTGGTATCCTGCTTGGCGCGACGAGGCTATCGAACAACTGAATGCCAAGAATGACCGCTTGGAGAAAGACTTCCAGCTCGGCCACTGGTCTCGCTACGATTATGACATAGAGACCAGAAGGCTTTTGTTTTCCAAAGACGGCGAAATCAAAGTGACCGCAGAGGTCCAGATTGCCGGTTCCACGAGCATTAAGTCGCAGAGTTGGCTCTGGGCCTGGGCAAATTCAAATTGGCCCGACGACGTTATGATCGACGCAAAGCTGGTTCGATCCTTCGGCGAGACGAACAGCGTCGATGAACTGGCCCAGTCTTACGTGACGGATGTGGATGACGAGCTGGAAGTGCTTGGTTGGGAACTGAGCGCCGTGGCGGTTCGAATTTGCGACGCCCTTGGAGCATATCGCTCACCTTCCGGGGAGGGCGATGCACGTTTTTACATCATCAAGGCCATCAGTTGGGCCGGCTGATGCCGGCTCGCCATACTCACTGAAAGAGAAGACCCGCGCCAGGTTCTGGCACGGGCCTGCTCGGCAGCTGCTGGCACTCACCCGCAAATCAATAGGGCGAACGGCACTGCCGACGCGGACCGTAGTTCGGCTGGAACGTGTTGTCCGAAGCGCGGTAGCTGCGATAGCGGTCGTAGCACCACTGCACATGGGCATTGCCTTCATAGACGCGGTTGTTCTCGCTGTTGACGATCGCGCCGGTGATCAGCGCGCCGGTGGCGAAGGCCGCGAGCGGGAACCAGTAGTCGCCGTGACGGCGATAGCCGCGACGGTATTCGCGATAGCCGCGATGGCCATTCCAATACATGCCGCCATTGCGGGCGAAACTGCGGTTGCGCGAGAAATTGCGGTCAAAGGAGCGGTTTCTCCTCCACTCGCGGTACTGCACTGTCTGCACATCAGGCGTTACGGTCTGGGATAGGGGTACATAGGCAGTTGCAGCGTTGACCGGCACCACTTCCGCCGCAACAAATGTGGCCGAAAGGGTAGCTGCAATCACGCCGGATAGGATTCTGTTCATGGGTCTTCTCCTCGAAGGATTAGCGGACGTCCCTGTAGGCCGAAAACGGTCGTCGCAGGGGATTTGTTCCCCCGCATCGGCCGCCGCTGGCGGGCAGAGGTCAAGGAGCGACCCTACGGTGCCGCAACTGGCGGCGCTGGACAGGTTCGCAGGCCCGCTTTTTCCGGTTGACCGGCCGAAGCACTCTCCCTATGTTCCGCGCAATTTCGAGGGCGGCCTTTTCGAGCCCGCGGGAGCGCGTAGCTCAGCCGGTAGAGCAACTGACTTTTAATCAGTAGGTCTCGGGTTCGAACCCCGACGCGCTCACCATCGTTTCACGTGGAACATCAAACACTTAGGAAATCCGGTCTTGGAACAGAGCCGGAACCTGTGCGAGGAATGCGAGCCGTGCGAGGTCGTTTTCTCGCACGGCGCGTTCTCTGGCTGTTCCGGGCGAGTCAGGCCGCGTTGCGCAGCAAGAGCGAAACGTCGCGGTTGGCGGCCGCGATTTTGTCATTGGCGCAATGACACAGTGTGATGGCCGAGTGCTGCAGCAGCTCGTGCTGGTAGGGCTCGACGTTCTCGGAAATAAAAATAACGGCGACCAGCAGCTGTCGAATTTCGGCAAGTTGCTGGTCGATGCGATTCAGCGGGTCTGTATGCTCCATAGTTCTGGTTGTTCCTTTGACGATCCCGTGTGTTTGAGCCGTCTTGTTCGGGGCGGCCTGGGGGTAGTTCACGTCCGCGTGACCGGCCGGGTCAACGCCGGTGCCGGTATAAGCAGATATCATTGTGGATAGCGGTGAATAGCGTTGAGAAGGTGGGCGGTGTTGTGGGCATGTTAACCCATCTGGTGGGGCGATTTCCCCGCCTCGCGGAGTCGGTCATAAGATCGACATGCCCGAGCGCCTCGATTCCCATATCCGCCTGACACCCGACCTCAAGAAGCGGCTCAAGGTCGCGGCGGCCGAGAACGGCCGCAGCCTGAATGAAGAGGTGGTCACCAGGCTGGAAGGCTCGTTTGAGCTTACGTCGGACGGGCGCGCCAAGCTGAAAGGCCTGTTGGCCCAGGCGCTGCGCGAACTGGAAAGCGGCTAGCGTTTTTCCAGCAGCACGGTGAGATAGCAGCCGACGACGGTGAAGTGATTGCGGACCCGGTTGCCGCAGGCTAGGCAGCGCAGGAACCGGCCGCCGACCCAGCGCAGCTGCTCGCTGGCGCCGAAGCGTTTTTCGATGCGGTGGCGATCGACCGGCCCGACATGCTCGCAGATCAGGCAGCGCCCGCCGAGAATGTATTCCGGCGGCACATCGTTGAAGCTGATGGCGTAGTAAGCCTTGCCTGGCACGGCGTCATAGAGCGGGTCCATCGTTCCGATTTCGTTCCGCCCGCATGCGCCGTCAAGCGGTCGAGGAAAAAATTCCTCACGTGGGTTTGTCGCGCAACGGGGTCTTGCGCCGCGGCGCCTTGGTCACCCGACCGCTGCCTGCCGCACGCTGATCGGATAGCCGACATCGATTGTGACGGTGCCAAGGTCGTCATCGACGCGCTTGACTTGGCGCGTCAATTCCAGCTGGTCGCCCGGTTTCGACTTGGGCGGCACCACCATGGAAAACGGATAGTCGTAGCCGGCGATCTGGCAGCTGGCGCGGCCGTCCGGCAGCAGCTTGACGATGGTGATCTCAAGCGTGATGTCGTCGCCGATGTCGATGTCGATTGTCTTATCAGCCATCGCTAAATGATGGCGCCGGCGACGCCGGCGTCAAGCCTTGGCGTATGCTTCCCACGTTGCGCAGGTTACGCCGTCCTGCCCCTCCATCCATGAAAGAGAGGGCGGCCAGCGATCCCTAAAGAACGCGCTTTCTGGCAAGGGGGGAAGCGGCGCGATCGGGAACAGGCATTCGTAGCTGCTCATGTGTCGCACGATGCGGCGTCCCCGCGAGTCCGCCTTGACGTCGAGCCATTTGCAGGTCTTGCAGGACTTCATATCCCGAACTCCGTCTCGCCGCCGGCATCGTACCAGGCGACCATCTTGCGGATTGCCGCGTCGGCCATTTCCGGGTGGATGGCCAGATAGTGTTTCAAGACGCGCGTGGCGCTGTTCAGCGAATGGCCCGTGATGGCGCAGATCTCGGGGATGGTGCAGCCGGCCAGCGCGAGCCAGGTCACCGCCGTGTCGCGCAGATCCGGCTCCTGAAAATCGGCCAGCGACGGGCAGGGCTTTATCAGCCAGTCGGTGCCGTTTTCCGCGCGGATGCCGGCGACGGCGATGTCGCGCACCCTGGCGAACAGATGGCTGTAGTGCTGGCCCTGGAAGGGTTGCCACAGGCACTTGCCGTAGCGCTTGTCGAAATGCTCGTTGAGGATGACGCGCTTGAACCGGCGCTCGATCGCGGCGCGTTCCTCGGGGTCGGCCTTCAACAGCGCTTCGGCCTTGGCCGCGCGCCGCCGCTCCAAGCTGGCGGTCAGCCGGCGTTCCAGCTCGGGCGCTTCCAGCACCGACACGATGGCGCCGGTCTTGGCCTGGCGAAACAGCCGCCGGCCCTTGTGCAGGCCCCGGTCTTCCAGCTTCAAGCGATCGCCCTGGCGCTGGCCGCTCCACAGGCCGAGCAGCGTCATGTCGCCGACGACGGGCAGGCCCATATGGTCGCCAACCCTGACCAGCGTCTCGATCTCGGTGCGGGTGCCGAAGCGGATGCGCGGCGGCGGCGTCGACATGGCTAGATCCTGCGCCGGGTTGACGCCCTGGTTTTCCCGGAACGTCGTCTTGCCGCGCCGCTTGCCCCAGCTCAAGGCGATCGACAGCGTGGCGATGGCGCCGCGTGCCGTCGACAGGCCGCGCGCGCCGACAAGGCCCTCGTAGACGCCCAGCATGACCGGCTGCGACAGCGCGTCGACCGGCGAGGCGTAGAGCGACGGGTCATGCTCTTCCAGCACGCGCGCCTTCTGGCGATAGTCGCGGATGGTTTTCGGCGCATAGATGATGCGCGCGGCAATCTGGCGCTGGCGCTCGGCTTCATCCTGCGGCAGCTGGAATTTCAGGCCTGTGCGAAACCAGTCCTCGAACAATTGCCCGACCGTGTAGAATTTCGGCTTGGCGGTGCGCGGCCCGGTGGCGATCGGCGCGGCCGCCGGCGTCTTGGCCTTGTCGATATCCTTGCAGAAGGCGTCGGACCAGTCGACGGCCTCGCCGCGGCTGAACCACCGGCCGGTGTTCTTCGCGCCTGGCTTGAGCGCCACAGGCTTCCAGCCGATCGGGTCGCCATCCGGCCAGCGCATGTCGGTGCCCTTGAAGCCTGCGGCGCGCAGCTCGGGACCTGGCTGGAAGCGCGGCCGGCCGTCGCGCCAGGATACATGCTTGATCGATTTCGGCATCGGGGTGGCTCCCTGTCTACACGCGCGAGGGTGAATCGCGCGGGCGAGTTTGTCAAAGGCTGGGGCGTTCCTCGCCGCCGGCGAAGTAGCTAGGGCGCCGCGTCAACTCGGCTTCCTCAAACATGTCGGCGAACAGCGGCACCTTCTTTTCAAGGCGTCGCCGCAAATTTCGGCGGCGCGCCTTGGCTTTCGCCTCGGGGCTCCATCGGCGAATAGGTTGCTGGGTGACCAGTTCCCAACCGATGCTGTAGCCACCTCCCGGCACCCAAAGTTCCAAGACTTCCGGTGGGCACGGTGTGCCGCGCGGCACCAGCATAGCCCTCAAGACGCGAGGCCCTGGGCAAGGCTTGGAATGGTTACGCCATGCTAGAGACCAGCGTGCCATGTCAGTCGTCACTGCTCTCTCCTGAAACAAAATCGCCGGGGTGCCATTCACGGCCACCCCGGCAGGTAGCGCCCCTAGACCGAGACAATCGGGGCGGTTCGAGGAAACTTGCCCGGCGGGTACGCTGGCGGGAGGGTGTTGCCATCCCGCCGGGCTTGCAGGCCGCGTGGGGGGACGCGGCCGGCGGGGCTAGTGGCGGTTCCGCTCGGGGCGGTGTTCGTAACGGATCTCGAAACCATGCCGCCGGGGCCGCGCCTGCAGCCAGCCAACCAGCAGGCAGGAGGCGGCAAGCGCCAGCGCAACCAGCGCACCGATGATGATCATGACGGCATAGTCGCTCATGTGCGTTTCCTTCCGCGTTGTTCCATGACGGCATGGGCGTTGATGCCGGCGCCGGTCAGCACCGGGCACTCGCCGTAGAGACGGACAAGGCCGAGGCTCTGCAGCGACTTGAACACGGTGAGGCTGACGCTGGCTGGCGGCCTGCCGTAGCCGTTCGGGCGGCGATAGAGCCTATAGGCCTTGATGAGGTTGATCGCCCGGCGCTGCTGTGTAGTGAGCGTGGACGGGTCAATCTGGGTGGCGGCAAGTGCCGTCATGGGTTCACTCCATAGCGTTGGCGAAGGGCCTCGGCGGCGGCGCTGATGGCGTCGGCGGCCGGCCCGTTCTGGTTGGCGGGCAAAGGCGCGGGCACGAACTGCCCGGCCGTACGCAGCCACACTTCGACAGCCCGGCGCGGCCAAACCCAGCCGGTCGGGATTTTTCGCGGGAAGCCTTCGCGCTGGTGCAGCTTCAACCAGTTGCGCATCAGCCACGGCACCGGGCGGCCGATCGCCTGGGCGACCTCTTCAAGCGGCGCGGTTTCGTCGGTGAGCATTGTTTGCGGGCCTCGCGGTGAGTCGCGGGCCAGAATATGCGAGTTCGCAAATTCGTCAATAGTTGTGTGCGTACTGGCAAATTCACGCAAAAAGTGATTGTGCGAGTGCCGCCGGAGCGCGGTCGCGAAAAGCCATGGCTTTTGTCAGGTGCGCGATTCGCGAAAAGCCATGGCCTTTGTCAGGTGCGCGATTCGCGAAAAGCCATGGCTTTCGTCAGGTGCGACAAGCCATGGCTTTTGTCAGGTGCTAATTGTAGGGGCGGATGAGGCCGGCGCGCACGCCCATGATGACGACGCGGTCTTCGTCGACCTGCTCGGGGCGGGTCGGCCCGAGCTTGGCTGAATGCGTCACCAGGAACGGCGCCTGATAGTGGCGCATGACGGTTTCGGCGCTGCCGGTCACCAGGTCGGAAATCCGGGCGATGACGATATCGCCGTTCTTCGGCCGGCGGTTCTGGTCAATCACCAGGATGTCGCCGGGCACGATACCCAGCAGATCGAGCGCCCAGCCCTTCACAACCCACGGCTCGACGCCGTTGCGATTGCCCCTGATGGCGTCGACCGCCATCATGACCCATGCCGGCAGCTCGGCTTCGCGGCGCGGATCGTAGGGAACCGCCTCGCTCTCGCCCATGCCGGGCAGAGTGCGCGTGCCGGGCAGCACGTTCTTGGGTACGCCGGAATAGATGGCGATCGCATCAAGCGTCTTGTCCTGCACCGTAAGCTTGCCGGTGCCGTCGTTCATGAAGCGGGTGACGGTCGAGGGTGCGAGGCCGGAATTCTGGGCTAGCGCCGAAATGGAAAGGTTTAGGTAGTCAGCGACTGCCTTGATCCATTCCTTCGTTGCGCGCGGGCTTGACATGCTGCGCACAATACTTTGTGGACTCGCAAAACTCGTCACAGGCTACCACTTGCAAAATTTGCGAGTACGCATATCACCTTGCAAATCGAAACGACAAGGTGATTCGCGATGGATTTCGCAGCGATCGACGCCAAGCGCGCAGAAAACCACATCGACCAGAAGGTTCTCTGCCAGCGCGCCGGCGTCAACCAGTCCACCTATTCGCAGCTGAAGGGCGGCAAGCGCGGCGGCTATGTCCGCACGCTGGAAAAGCTCGAAGCCGCTCTGGACGACATGGTCGCCGACCGCATGCGCAAGCTCAAGGAAGTCACCGGCGAGCAAGAGGTACAGGGACATGGATGATCCGAGGGACATCGCGCGGCAACGCGCGGCGGCCGAGCAGCGGGTGCGCGATCGGGTGATGCTCGACACCTACAAGGATTTGACCGCGCAGCCCCTCGGTGACCGGCTGGCCGCCAGCCACTATGCCCAGCTGGGCAGCGTTTCAGGCCTGGCCATCGCCGCCCGGCAGCGGAAACCCTGAATGCGCGCCATGGCCGTCATGGTCGACGTGCCGAACCGGGAAAGACCGGTCGGCGAGCGGCGCGTGGTCGGGCTGATGGCCGACAATGCCACGATCGGCGTTGCCGCCATGCGCGACGGCGACCGCATCGTGGTGACCGAACTTGAATTCAACCTGGGTGAGGCCGTGCGCCTGGCCGAGCTGATCCTTTCCGGCGACGCCAGGGCGAAAACCACGCCCGGCCTTGCCCGCATCCTTTCCGCTTCCGTCGCCATGCTGTTCCGCGTCTCGCACGCGGCGGGAGCCTTTTTGCCCACAGCAGAGGAACCCGATGGCCGAGACGCTGGATATCTGGACGATCAACCGGAAGCGGGCGGTGAAGAAGATCCCGATCGCTAGGCTGTGCCGGCATGCCGGCGTCGACGCCACCGCCTGGTTCAAGGCCATGCGCGGCACCACGGAAATGCGGCCCGAAACGCTGGCCAAGCTCAACGCCGCGCTGGGCCGCTCGAAAATGCAGTTTGCCGGGGAACACGGTCCTGCGACCTCGCACGGCGCCTTCAAGGCGATCCTGGTGCTTGCCGCCTACGAGCTGAAACAGAACGCGAAAGCGGTGCTGGCCAGCGATCCGGCGCGCAAGGCGACCAGCGACCCCGCCTGGCAGGCGGCGGCGGAGGTTCGCCAGCTCGGTTTCTGGATCGCCACCCGCATGGTCGGTTTCGCGCAAGCCGATGTCGGCCGCGCCGCCGGCGTGACGCGGGCGGCTGTCAGCGAAGCGGTCAAGGCGCTGGAAGACGCGCGCGACGACGACAAGCAATTGGACCGGCTGTTGAGCCATATCGAGGAGGTGTTTTCGTGAGTGACCCAGCAATAGAGAAAGCTGACGCGCTGGTTGCCGCCGCAAGTTTCGCGGGTGGCACGAACGGCGATCTGGGCACGGCGATGCTCATGTTCTTCGAGCGGATCAATGAGCGCATTCCGCACATGATGCCGATCGTTATCGGAGCCTGGCAGCGTGGCCGTTTTCGCCCTTGGCATCCCATGCATTCTGCCCCGACCGACGGAACAGTGGTCGAGCTTTGCGCTCGCTACACTTTCGCAACAGCTGGCTTCCCCCGGTACGGCCATTTTCTCGACGGCGCTTGGCGCGAGTCGACCAGGGATGGGCGCGAGCTGGTGGCGTGGGCGTGGCGCGAACGCGATCCCGAATGGCCCTTTGAAGGGGAAGCGCTATGAGCACCGGCGACATCACCGACACCAGCCAGACGGTCGCGGCCGGCCAGCTGCGCGCCATCATCGAGCGGATCGAGCGGCTGAACGAAGAAGCCAAGGCGATCGGCGAGGACAAGAAGGAAATTTTCAGCGAGGCGCGTGGCAGCGGTTTTGACACCAAGGCCATCAAGTCGCTGATCCGCCTGCGCGCCATGGACCCAGCCCAACGTGAGGAAGAAGAGGGCATCCTCGACCTCTACAAAGCCGCGCTGGGGATGCTGTGATGGGCACCAAGAGCATTGCCACCGGCCCACAGCACGAGGCATTGCGCAACGCCTTCATTGAGGCGGTGCGCCAGACGGCGTCCGATATGCCGGCAGACCAAATCTTGGCCGTTGCCTGCGTGTTCGTCGGCCAGCTCACCGCCGTGCAGGATCAGCGGCGGTTCACGTCCGACATGATCATGGATCTCGTTTCGGAGAACATCCAGAGCGGCAACCAGCGCGTCATTGCGGGCCTGCTCGATGCGAAGGGGGGAAACGCCTGATGGACCCTTTCCTGCACGTCGACTATGGCCCTGACACCGAAGCCGAAATCCTGCTCAAAAAGCAGCTGTTCGATCTGCGGTGCGAGTATCAGGAAAAGGCCGACCCGATCGTCAAGCGCCTGGCTGACATTCAGGCGCTCAAGCCCGTGCGCGTCGTCGTCGCCGTCGGGCGTGAACCGAAATGAACGCGCGCACCAGCAGCACGGCTGTCATGGCGCGGCGGGTCGAGTCGGCGGACAGTCTTGACTATTTTCCGACGCCGCCATGGTCGACGCGCGCCTTCTGCACTTATGTGCTGCCGCGCTTCGAGCTGCTGGACCCTGCAACAGGGCTGTTCCCGTTGATGGCGATCGATCCGGCCTGCGGCGAGGGCCATATGGCGCTGGCGCTGCGGGAATTCTTCCCGGTTGTGACCGCCACCGACATTTTCGACTATGGCTTTGGCGGCGTCGCCGATTTCCTGCACCCCGACCATGCGCAGGCGCCCCGCGACTGGATCATCACCAATCCGCCGTTCAACCTTGGGCCGGACTTCATCCTGCACGCGCTCGACATCGCCCGGCGCGGCGTCGCCATGCTGGTGCGGATCGCCTTCCTGGAAGGCGAGGGGCGCTATGCCCGACTGTTCAAGCGCACGCCGCCAAGCCTGATCGCGCAATATGTCGAGCGCGTTCCGATGCATCGCGGCCGCTGGGTGATCGATGGCAAGAGCGCCACCGCCTATTGCTGGCTGGTGTGGCACAAGCCGACGCCGCGCGCCCCGGACCCGCCCTTCATGTGGATCCCGAAATCGCGTGTGGCGCTATCGAGGCCCGACGACTGGCTGCGCTTCGGCGGCTGCATGGACCTGCCGAAGACGCACCGCGCCATGGTGCTGGCGGAACAGGGCAAGAAATATCGGGAGCCGGTGCTGACGCTGGCGCAAGTGCGCGCCGAAGCGGCCGCCAAGCGCTACCCCGCGTCGATCGGCGACATCGCCCGCGAGCTGGGGGCGCTGCTGTGAAGGACGATCCCTGTTTTCACTGCGTGCTGCCGGACTGCGATGATCGCTCGCCCCGCTGCATGGTGCGGAGGCTGGCCAACAGCTACGACAAGAAGCACCGCGATCGTACCCCGCACCTAATCACGGATGAGGAGCGGGCCGCCAACAACCGCATATTCGACATATGGAAGCTCGACCGGATGGCACAGGCCGCCGAGGGCACCAGACCATATCGCCGTAAGGGATCACCTTGGACAGGCGAGAGCAGCCCATGATCGGCGACCTCGACATCGTCAAGGCCGGGCTGATCGAGCGTATCGAGGACGTGTGCGCGAAGCTTTTGCCCAACGGCAAGGTCGAGGCCGGCCAGTGGGTGAGCTTCAATCCGGTGACCGGCGACTACAGGGCAGGGCGGTTGCCGACCCTGAAAATCCGCTTGCGCGGCGGCGTCGTCGGCGCCTGGAAGGATTGGCGCAGCGGCGACGCCGGCGACGTGCTGAAACTGGTTTCCTACCTGCTCGGCACCGACACCAAGGGCGCGCTGGTGTGGGGCCGCGATTTCCTCGGGCTGCGCACCATGACCCGCGCCGACCGCGAGAACATGCGCCAGGTTGCGGCCGTCAAGCGCGTCGACCGCGAGCGGCAGGACGCCAGGCTGCGCGAACAGAAGCTGCTCAACGCCGACCGGCTGTTCAACGCCAAGCCCAGCGAGTCCGATATCGGCCCGTGCCAGATCCCGTTCGGCGTGTTCAAGCTGGCGGAAGGCTCGACGGCCGAGCAGCACGCCCGCGCGTATTTCCGCGAGCGTAATTGCGCGCTGAACGATATCGAGACGTTCACCGCCTATTCCACCCGCGTGGCGCCGGCCGTCGAATGGTGGAAGGGCGCGGTGTGGAAGCGCGACGGCTCGGGCCGGCAATACAAGGCCGAGCGCGGGGCGCTCTATCCGGCGATCCTGTCGGCGATGCGCAACCGCATGGGCATCGTCACCTGCACGCATTTCACCTTCCTCGACCCGACCCGGCCGGCGAAGGCACCGGTCGAGCCCGCCAAGCTGATGTATGGCGAGGCGCTGGGCTCGGTGATCGAGATCGCCACCGGGCCAAGCGAAAAACCGTTCTGGATGACGGAAGAGCCGCACCCGCTGATCTTGGCCGAGGGCCGCGAGACGGCGCAGAGCTTTGCCGCCGCCGGCGTGCCGGCACGCGTGTGGGCGGCCGGCAGTCTCGCCGGCGTCGGCAAGGCGCCGATCGACCTTGCCTGCGTCTCCTGGGTGCTGTTCGCGCGCGACAACAACACCGGCAATGCCCAGGCGCAAAAGCAGTTCGAACAGGCACTGGCCGGGCTGGAAAGCCACGGCAAGCGTGTCGTCGTGGAAGCCAGCCACGTCGGCGACGATTTCAATGACCTGGCGCAAGGAGAAGAGTGATGTCTACCGGAAGCCTGGAAGCCGGCGACGCGGCCGCTGCCGCCGTTGCCAAGACCGTAAATCGCGTGACGCTCGCGAACTTGGAAGCGAGGGTCGAGACGGTGCAGTTCTTTCAACCCGAAATCGCGCCAGAGCTGACAATCTGCGTGATGAAGCTGACCAATGGCTTTGTGCTGGTCGGCAAGAGCGCGCCGGCCGATCCGGCCAACTTCAACCAGGAGCTGGGCGCGAAATTCGCCCGCGAGGACTGCATCCGCCAGATGTGGCCGCTGGAAGGCTATCTGCTGCGCGAACTGCTGTCCGCCGCCGCCGAAGCCACCGCCGGCATCGATGCCGCGAAAGCGGAGGGCTGAACGATGGGACGCAAGAGAGGAAGCCGCAATGCGCAAGCGCCGATCGCCGACCAGGCCAAAGAAGCGCCGGCCAAATCCGTGGCAGCCAATCCGGCGCCGGTCACAGCCAGCGGAACCACTGAACCTACCGTGGCCGGGGCAAATGCTCTCACGCCGGCCGCGTCGACCGCTGCTGCAGATCAAGTTCAAGCAGGCCATGTCACTGGCGGCGATGCGCCTGCCGTTTTGAGCGTCGCTCCGCTGTACCAAAGCCACAAGCAGGTGCGCGCGCTCAAGTTGAGCGATGTCGAACGCAACAACGACACCGGACAAGTGTTGCTGACGCCAGAAGATAAGAGCTTCGCGCCGTTCGAGCCGCCGTCAAACTGGTATGGGCGTTATAGCGGGAGCGACAGCGATACCGGCTACTTCGTGCAATATGAGGACGGCTTTGCATCGTGGTCGCCGAGCAAGCCGTTCGAAGATGGCTACAGCCTCATGTCGAGCGACGACGAATTGGCGTTCAGAGCGCCGCTCGTTGTCGCCGAGCTGGCGCGCGGGGTTGGCGCGGCCGCGCGGTACTTCGCCAACGGCGGCGGGAGCGAGCCCGACATCTTCACCACGGAAGAAGCCGCCATCATGGCCGATTTCGTGCGCGACAACCGCGAGGCGCCGGTGGAAGCGATGTTCATCCACCTCGGCCTGCAGAAGCGCTACCCGCGCACGGTACCCAACACGGCCGACCGCTTCGTGCTGGGCCTGTTCCATGCGGCCTGCGTGGCGGCGTTCACCTTCGAAGGCGAGCTGGCCGCCGAGGAAGCCGCGCGCCGCGAGACAGCGACGTTTGGTGGCTGGCCCGGTGACCGGGCGCTGAAACCGCAGGACCCGGCCTTCGCGCCGACCGGCTTTTCCCCGCGCTAGGTCCGCCCCGACCCAGCGCCTTGCCCGCCGGTGGGTGAATACGCCGGCGGGCTTTTTCTCGAACAGCAGTGATACCAGGCAATGGCGAAAGCGCAGACACAGACCGGACACAAGGCGTTGCGGGCGCAGTTCGCCGACGCCCAGCGCAAGGCGTTGGAAGACACGCCCGACTGGTTTGACCCCGACCCGAACCTGCCGCGCACCGACGCGGCCGGCAACGTTGTAAAGCCTGGCCAATGGGACGGCGCGCCGTTCGACAAAATGCCTGACGAATGCCCGGTCAAGGTTGTCGGCCGCGATTGCGACGGCCTGATTTACTGTATTTCCACCACCGGCCACATGCGCAAGATGGAGCGCTGGGACATGCCGGCGCTTGCCGACCTGTTCGCGCCAAAACTCAACACAATGATGTTCTTTTGGCCTGCCTGGTCGAAACCCAAGAAGATTTCGGATGACGAAATCCTGCCGCCGCGCGTGGTGCGTGTCGAGCGCGACAAGGCAATGATGGCCATCATCAACGAAGCCGCCCGCAAGCCGGACTTCGATCCGAACACGCAACATCGCGGCCGTGGCGGCTGGGAAGACACGCAAGGGCGCTTCGTGTGGCATTCCGGCGGCTGGCTGTGGACCTCGGACGGCAAGAAGCTGGAGAACGCCCGCCCGGCCCAGCACGAGGGGTTTTTGTACACGCGCCAGGCGCCAACGATCGAGCCATGGGCGCAGCCGGTGACAGCCGAGGAAAGCCCGGCGCGGCGCATCCTTGAAGATCTCCGCACATGGAACTGGCAGCGGCCTTACCTCGACCCGGTGTTGGTGCTGGGCTGGATCGCCACGGCGCTGATGGGCGGCGCCTTGAAGGCGCGGCCGATCGTGTTCGCCACCGGCGGCGCCGGCGTGGGCAAAAGCCGCCTGCAGGAAATCGTCAAGTCGGCGCTGGCCGGCGCCGTGATCACCAGCGTCAACACGACGGCCGCCGGCATCTACCAGCGGGTGAAGCAGGATTCGCTGCCGTTCATGGTGGATGAGCTGGAAAGCAAGGCCGGATCGAACCGGCCGGAGAGCATCATAGAACTGGCGCGCGTGGCCTATACCGGCGGCGATATCAGCCGCGGCGGCCAGGACCATGAGGCGACCACGTTCACGGCGCGCAACTCGTTCTTTTTCTCGGCCATCATTCCCCCGCCCATGGGCGCGCAGGACAAGAGCCGCATGGCGATGCTGAACCTCGGCCAGCTCGACCGCGCCGGCAAGGCCGAACGCGACATGACGCTGAAACCTGAAACCGATGGCCGCATGATCCTGCGCCAGATCATGGACGGTTGGCGCGACTTTTCCGACCGGCTGCTGCCGGACTATGCCTCGATCCTGGGCGAGCAGGGGCTTTCGGCGCGCTCGATCGATACCTTCGGCACGCTCCTGGCGGCGGCCGAGCTGCTGGTTGGCCCTGCCGTGCTCGAGGAAATGGGATTGCCGGTGACGGATGCCAATCACCTGGGCGCACTGATCGCCGAGGCGACGGCGGCCGACCGCACGGAAAGCCTCGACCACTGGCACAAGGCTGTCGACATTCTTTTCCAGTCGACTATCGACCAATGGCGCGAAGGCACCAAGCCGACGATCGGCAGCGTGTGCGAGCAGCTGCGCGGCGACGAAATCGACCTGAAATATGCGCGCGAACGGTTGGAGCTGGTCAATCTCGGCGTGAAGGAAAAGGGCTGGGCGACGCCCAACAGCGGGCCGGTGCTGGCGGTGCCGGCCGATGGGCCGCAGCTGCACAGGATTTTCGGCGATACCGATTTCCACAAGGGCGGCTGGTATGAGGCGCTGAAACAGGCGCCCAAGGGCATCGTGCTGCCAGCGCGCAAAGTGAAGATCAACGCCAGCACCAAGCACTGCCTGCTGCTCGACCTGGCGGCGTTCGAGAAGTTCGCGACCAGGTGAGGACGGCGCCCCGCCTTTGCGAAGATTGGCAATGCCCCTCAAAATGGTCTTGCGCCATGGCGCTCTGCCGATCGCGTGAATATTGGGCGATGTCCGAGAGGCCGCTTGACCTCTTCAAGGGCGACCGCAGGCGCCATCAGGACGCTTGCGGCGAATATGAGCGCGACATACCCCGCGTCTGGCTGAAAGATGCCTTCACGGCGCGCGGCGAGGCCATGCGGCCAGAGATACCCGACGACTATCAAGGGCTGAAGATCATCCAGTAGCGCCTGGCGCGCGACCAGCGCGCCTTGCAGGCCTCAACGGCCACAGGCGAGGCTGTGAGCGCACCTAGCGCCTCCCGATTCGCCTCGCTCCGCCCTGGTGCGCGTGTCCATGCCAAGCGTCACGCCTGAAACAACCAGCAGCCCGGCAGGGCTGCGCCGCTTTCCTATCTCCCAGCCCGACAGGATGAAATGAACCGCGTTCCCGCGCCCGACACGCGCGCGTAATCAAGCCCGATTCGCGCGATTTTTTAGCCAGCAATCAGCCCCCATTTTTAGGGCATTCCCGCACCCGCATTTGACGCCATTTGCCCCCGCCCCATCAGGTTCCAAGCAAGTTCCGCCGCGCCAATCCATTGCTTGCAGTTGACGCACGTGCGACGCGGCGAATTTGAATGCGCTGCCGGCGGGTTCGGGAGCGGTTACCGGGTTACCAATCGGTTCCAATGGCGGTAACCAGAAAAGCGCAAGGAAATCAACAGCATGTCAATTTCGGTTACCGGTTCCCCGGTCAATGCCACCTCGCATCGTACGCGCGCGCGCATGTGCGATGAGAGGTAACCACGTAACCGGTAACCGCATGGGGATATCCATTTGAAAAGCCTATCGAAAAGCCGGTTCCCGAGCGGTTACCCGACCTGCGCCATGGTGACCGGAATAAAAAATTGCCGTTGGAGCGTTTCCGATGACGAAAGAGCCTGACCAGGGGCATCCAGACGCCCACACACTGCGCGGCGCCGCCGCGATCGAGGCCGGCGCCGAGCTGCCGGGCGCCGATCCGCTCGACCTCTTGGCCGGCTTGCCCGATGGCGAGGGCGACGACGTTCTGGCGCTGGCGGCGGAAATCGTTGCTGCGCCAGCTCGGGCGCGGGGGAGGCCGCTGGGCGCTGCCAACCGCAAGAATGGCGACCTGATCCGCTACCTGGCCGCGCGTGGCCATCGCGACCCGATGGTGACGCTATCAATGATCCAGTCGGCCGACTTCGGGGAGCTGTGCAAGATGGTCGGGGCCGAGACGGCAAAGCACAAGATCGCGGTGCTGGGCGTGATCCGTGGCGCGGCGGCCGACCTGATGCCGTACCACCATGCCAAGAAGCCCCAGCAGCTCGAACTGCCGCCTGGTGACCTGCGTCCGCTGATGGTGATCGGCGAAATGAACGTGACGCAGATCAACGGCGACGGCTTCATGAGCGCTGGCGTGATGCCGGACGCCGAGGCCGGAAAACTCAATGAAATCAATGGCAGCGCCGTGCGAGAACCGGCGGCATCCTCGCACGAGAATGCCAAGTGATTGATTGGCAACGATAAAGCCGGGTCGAACAACTGATTGGAAATCAGTCGCACATTGAAAACGCGGATGGTCGCGGCATCCTGACCTGACGCATCGAGCGCCGGCCCAGCGCCTGGCGTGGTGCCTCGACCCCGCCCCCTGGTCGATCGCTGGCCGAGGGCGGGCGGTTCGAATTTCGAAAACGCCACCCACCCCCCACCACCCACGGGGGTGCGTTCGCACACACACCGCCTATTCCGGCGGCTCGCACTGGACTCGCTGGCGGCGGAAATAAATTCACCGCGTTGAATCGGGACGCGGGCACGCGGGCGCCGCGCTTTTGAAGGGCCGAGGGTCATGGGTTTAGGGTTCGATCTGATCAAGCATTTCAAGTCGCCGGGGCCGGTCTGCTCCAGATACATCCAGTCGATCGGGCCGCTCGACCTGATCATGGGTCCATGGGGCAGCGGCAAGACCGTGGGCAGCATCTTCAAGATCGCCCGCCACGCCGCGGTTGATTTCCCGATCTGCAGGGATGGCGTCGTGCACGTGCGCGCGGCGGCGATCCGCGACACATACCGCGAAATGGCGAAGACGGCGCTGGCGTCCTGGCTCGAAGCCTTTCCGAAAGGCGGACCCTACACCGCATCGGAGACCGGGGCGTTTTCCGGCGGCCAGGACCGGCCCGTCAAGCACATCCTCGAATGGGACGTGAAGCGGCAGTGGTACCGCGCCAAGGGCGAGTGGGAATGGCGCATCACCAAGGCGCGGCTGGAAATGGAATTCGGCGCGATCGGCGAACAGAATCTCGACAGTTTCTTCAAGGGCTACGAGATCTCGCTCGGCTGGCTCAACGAATGCGACCTGGTGCACGAGGACGCGCCGGGCCGGCTCTACGGCCGAACCGGCCGCTACCCGCCGCGCGCCGAGATCATGGAATGGGAAGGCGAACGGCTGGGCTGGATCAAAGACCCCGACAGCGGCGTCGAAACCATCAACGTGCCGCGCATTGTTTGCGGCGATTACAACCCGCCCGACGAATCGAACTGGACCTATAAGCGCCACATCGAGGAGCCCGAAAAGTGGCCCGGCTATCATTTTTTCCAGCAGCCCTCCGGCCTGTCGCCGCAGGCTGAAAACCGCATCGGCAAGACCCGCCACCAGTACGAGGAAGAGGAACGCCAGTTCGGCGGGCCCAACGCGCCGGAATCGCGCCGCAACGTGCATGGCATGTACGCGCCGAAGGCCGCCGGCACGGTGATTTTCAGCCGCTTCAACGTGCTGCGCAACCGATCCGATCAACCGCTGCGCATCGTGCCCGAGCTGCCGTTCTACATGGGCATGGACGCCGGCGGCCGGCCGGCCTGCGGCCTCGGCCAGTTCATGCCCAGCGGTCAGTTTCGCATGCAGCGCGAGGTGGTTTCCGATGCCTCGATCGTGACGGGCCCGGCGCGCTTTGCCGCCAACATCATGGAAGTGCTGCTGCGCGACTATCGCGGCATGCGGTGCGGGGGCGCCTGGGCCGATCCGTCGAGCTGGTACGGCGCCGACAAGGTGTCGGGCGAACTGGCTTGGGTCGAGACCGTGCAGATGGCGCTGCAGATCCCGATCCTGCCCACGGTCAGCAACGATCTGGGGTCACGCTTCGAGGCGGTGGACTGGTACCTTGGCGACATCGACGCCAACACGCCGCGCCTGCTGGTCGACCCGTCCTGCAAGTACACGCTGCGCGGTTTCGTCTCGCAATACCAGCTCACCAAGCACTCTACCTTGGGAAAGACTGACGGGCTGCAAGTCGAGAAGAACGAATATTCGCACATCATGGAAGGGTGGCAGTATCTGTTTTTCGGCTATCGCGGCCCGGGCGCGGTGCGCAAGGACGCCGCCCAGATGGGCAGGCCCGGCAACGTGGTGCCGATGCGCTCGATCACGGCCAAGTCGGATTTCGATGTCTTCAAGTCCTGACGGCTACGATCCGGAGAAAGACGCCCACGACAGCTATTACGCCGCTGTCGAGGCCAAGCGGTTGCGCGGCGATCGTCACTGGACCCAGAAGCCGCCGCCGGCCTGGCGCATCGTCTCGCCGGCTTCCCGCGCCGCAACCCTCTCCCTCGCGGGTGCAGGTGCGCGCGTGAGGCGCATGGTGCTCGCGCAGGTGCGCAGCGAGGCGGTCGAGACGGTCGGCATCTATCGCGGCGACGACTGCATGGCCGTGGTCTATTTCGGCCGGCATGGCTGGCGCCGGCGGGAAATGGCGTTGTCGGTCGCGCCGGAGGCCGCCAGGCACATGGGCCGCCTGGTCCGGATCGCGCAATTGACGCTTTTTGCCATGGCCGAAACTCACCTCATCGTCGCCACCGTCCATCCGGCCAATCTCGCCGGCCAGCGCATGGCGGTGCTGGTCGGCTTCCGCGCGGCCCGGTTGAAACAGCCGGGCGTGTGGGTTTTGAGGAAAGAGCGGCATATGTCATCCATTCTGAACCCCGGCAAGGCCGCCAAGCAGGCGGCCGAAGAGCAGAAACAGCAGCAGGCGATCGCCAATGACCGGCAGCTGGCCGAGCTGCGCCAGCAGGACGCCACGTCGGGCGCCAGCCGGCGCAATCCGCGCGGCCGCCGGCTGTTCGTGACCGACGCCGCCTCGAAATCCGATTTGAGCTGATCATGGCCGAGGCCGCGAACGACGACGGCACGCCGGTCGAAAAGCAGCGCATGCGCTCGAAAAAGCTCTGGGAAGGGCGTAGCGCCTGGGATTCGATGTATTGCGAGGCCTATGACTACGTGCTGCCGAACCGGCGGCCGGGCGGCATGGGCAAGACCAAGCGGCCGACCCAGCAGATTTTCGACATGACCGGGCCAAACTCGGCCATGCATTGCGCCGGCGAAATCCAGCGCCAGATGTTCCCGGCGCAAACGCCGTTCAATGTCGAGACCGGCCCGCTGGTCGCCATGAAGCTTACGGCGGACGAAAAAAAGAAATGGGACGCCCAGCTGCAGGGCGTCGCCAGCTTCGTTTATCCGTTCTTCAAGACCGGCGATTTCGACACGGCCATGCACGAGGCCTGCACCGACCTGACGGTCGGCACCGGCGTCGTGCTGCCGCTGAAAGGTCCAACGATGGACCAACCGCTGCAGTTCATCTGCATTCCGCAGGATGAAGTGGCGATCGGCCAGGACGCCTGGGGCAAGGTCAACTTCTGCTCTTGGAAGCGCTGCAATCTCGGCCGCGAGGCGATCCTCGAGGCGTGGCCGAAGGGCGATTTCAGCAAGGAATTCCGCGAACAGGCCAAGGCCAGGCCATACGACGAAGTCGTGCTGTATCAGGACTTTTACCGCCTGCCGGACGGTCGCTGGCGGTTTTGCGTCTATCTCGAGCGCGAAGGCGGTTTCATCGCGCAGGAAACCTACCGCACCCAGCCGGTGTCGGTGATGCGCTTCTATCGCTGGCCGGGCGAAGCTTATGGGCGCGGCCCGGTGCTGTTCGCGCTGCCGACAATCAAGACCGTCAACAAGGCGCAAGAACTGACCTTGAAGGCCGCCGCCATCCAGCTGCTTGGCATCTGGGGCTTCCGCGCCGGCGGCACCTTCAACCCCGACACGGTGCGGGTGGGGCCGGGCGAGTTCTGGCCGATGCAGTCGACGGGCGGCATTCTCGGCCCCGACGTGCAGCGGCTCGATACGGCGTCGGCGCGCTTCGACGTGGCCAAGATGATCATCGGCGACGGCCAGCGGCAAATCCGCGAAGCGCTGCTCGACACGCGGATTTTCGATGACGGCGGCACGCCCGATTCGGCCAGCCAGGTCGCGGCGACCGTGGCACAGAATGCCAACGTCCACGTCGGCGCCTATGGGCGGCTGGCCATGGAAGGCCCTGGCGTGCTGGTGCCGCGCGCCATGGAAATCCTCGCCGAATGGCGCATCCTGCCGGAGCTGATGAGCTTCAACGCGTTGATGACCTCGATGTATATCAACTCGCCGATGATGGCCGCGCTCAAGGCCGACCAGCTCAAGGCCAGCGTGAACTATTACCAGATCGTCGCCGCCACGGTCGGGCCGCAGCGGGTCAACGAATATATCTCCGTTGACCGCTATCTCGACCGCACGCGCGGCGGCCTGCTGGTGCCGGCGGACATCTGCACCACGCCGGACGAACAAAAGCAGGCGATCAAGGACAACCAGGCGCAGCAGGCGGCGGCCGTGGCGGCCGAAGCGGCGGTCAAGGCCGCCCCGAACCTCGCCGCGGCCGCGACGGCGCCCGAGGCACAAGCAGCATGAGCGGACCATTCCCGTTTGCCCGTCAGATGATGGCGGTTGATGAAATGGTTTCGGGCGCGCCAGCCTGGGATGGCCTCGAACAGGCGTTCTTCTCGGCCAAGGTGGCCGATAATTTCGACCCCGGCGCCGACATGAAACAGGTGCTCTACCACTTCTACCAGACCGCCGAGGGCCGCCGCATCATCGACTGGATTGCCGACCTGACGGTGCGCGCGCCGTACCCGCATATCGGTTCGACCAATGAGACCGCCGCCTTGGCGGCCAAGGCGCACGAGGCGCGCGCGGCAGTCGGCTATGCGATCGGTCGCGCCATCGCCGATGGCGAAGAGCTTTACAAGCAGAGCAAAGGAGCCACGACATGAAAGCTTTACTCGATCGATATTTGCCGTTGCGCGCGCCAGATGATGGCGGCGGTGGCGGCGATCCACCTCCGGCGCCGGTGGCTCCCGCGCCTGGAGCACCCCCGCCGGCAGCTCCATCGCCCGCGCCGCCGGCGCCCGGTGCGGAGCCGCCGGCGGCGGGGCCGTACCGGCCGCAGGGGCTGGCGGATACGATGTATGGCAAGGATGATCGCGAGACGATCGACAAGCTGCACAAGGCCGTCGAGGGTTACCGCCAGCGCGATTCCGCCGTGCCCGACAAGCCGGAAGCCTACCAGACGTTCGAAATCGACAAGGCGCCCGAAGCTATCCGGCCGCACCTGCAGCAGCTGGCCAAGGATCCTTTGTTCGCTGCCGTGTCGAAAGTGGCGATGGAAGAGAAGATCCCGGTCGCCACAATGCACAAGCTGACCACGGCGCTCTACGCCCAGGCGGCCGAGGCCGGCATTCTGGAAGCGCCGGTCGACATCGCCGCCGAGCGGACCGCGTTGCTGCCGGACAGCGCCAAGAGCATGGCCAAGGCCGACCAGGACAAGGCCATCGATGCCCGCATGCAGGCGAACGAAGATTTCGTCAACTTGATGACGCAACAGGGTTTGCCCAAGGATGTCGCCGAACACGGTCTGCTGATGCTGATGGATACCGCCAAGGGCAATCAGCTGCTGGAATTCTTCGCCGGCAAGATGACCGGCGCAGGCGCCGCGCAGCCATTTGGGGGCGCCGGCGCTGCTGGCGGCGACAAGAGTGCTCGCGAGGCACTGCGCGCAGAAATGGCGGCGCCGGAAATGGACCCGCAGCACCCGAAGTTCAATCGCGCCAAATACGACGAACTCGACCAGAAATATAAGAAGCTCTTCGGCGGCTGACGTTGCCGCATTTGACGCGCGTGCCGTGCCCGCATGCTCGGCACGCGCAACCAAGGGAGCGACCCGGCGGCAGCGGGCTATCCTTCACCGGACCCCGACAAAGCCGGCTCTATCGGCCCCACGGCTGCTTGAAACAGCAACCTTAAAAGGGGTCTTCCCATGTCACAGAACATTGCCGCCTGGTTTACCGAGAAAATCGCCGACAAGATCACGGTGCTTGCCCAGTCAAAGGGCGGGTATCTGGACAACACGATGATGCGCGGCGACGTGGTCGCCAACACCGTCAAGTTCCCGACCATCGGCCGCACCAATGTCTATCGCCTGACCGGCGCCATCGAGCGCGTTCCGGCCGCCGGCCCCGGCCTGTCCACCGTCCAGATGAACTTCACCGATTATGAAGCTTCCGACTTCTGGCGCACCCAGGACGCCTACAAGGCCGGCCCGAACGAACAGAACGCTCTCGCCGAGATCATCGTCAAGGCGGTGCGCCGCCAGCGCGACCAGATCAAGCTCGACGCTCTGGCGACGTTCGCCGCGCTCGGCGGCTCCGGCGTGACGACGATCGGCGACGGCACCGCCCGCATCGATATCCTCCACACGGAACAGGCGCGTGCGGAAATCGCGGCGACCGGCTCCGACGATGACGAGGTCTACTGCGCGATCCCGGAACTGTGGATGTCGCAGCTGTGCTTCTACAAGGAGTTCGCCGACGCGCAGTGGGTCGGCCTGGCGAACGCGCCGTTCTCGCAGTCCCAGCGCATCCGCAGCAAGACCGTGCGCAGCGTCACCTACATGACACTGCCCGACGAATGCTTCGTCTCCCCGAGCGGCACCGACTGGTACGCCTACATGTGGGCCAAGAACGCGATGGGCGCCGAGGATGCCTGGAATCAGGAAACGCCCGACATCACCCCGCAGCCACTGCTGCAGGGCACGCCTTACCTCGTCAAGGCTGGTCTCGGCGGCGCCGCCATCGGCATCGAGGGCGTTCGTGTCAAGCGCTTCAAGATGCTGAAGAACACCACGCTAGTCCGTCCGGCATAAAAGCAGCCTCCCAAGGCAGCATAGCCCGCCGGCGATCCTGCCGGCGGGCACTCGAAACCCCGAAACAGGAGACTTTCCAATGGCTGGTTTTGAAGCCCGCTCCCTCTGCCTGGTCAACTCCGTGCCTTATGGCTCGGCCGGCCGCGCAGTCGATTTCTTCCACTACGCAACTGGCGATGCCGTCGCAACCGTCATCGCTGCCGGCTACTTCAACACGGCCCGCGACAAGCTGGCGGTCAATGACGTGATCGAGGCGCTTTGCGTCGCCGATGGCGTCGGTGACCGCGTGTCGCTGATCGTCACCGCCGCGCCCGCATCCGGCAACGTCACCACGGCCATCAACACCGACGCGTCGGGCGCATAAGGCCGGCCCTGCCGGCAGAGGGACAGTCATGGCCGATACGGCGATCGACAAGGCAATCATCGTGAATTGGGCGCTGGTCGAACTCGGGCTGGCGCCCAGCTTTTCGATCGACGTCGACACCAAGCTTGGCGGCCTGGTCGACATCTTCTGGCCGCGTGCAGAGGCGCGCGCCTTCGGTCTGCATGACTGGACCTTCTGCCGGCAGACCCTGCAGCTCACCCGCCAGAGCGCGACGCCGGTGACCGGCTATACCTACGGCTTCGACCTGCCGGGCAACCGTTTCGGCCCGGCGCTCAAGCTTCTGTCCGATCCGCGCAACGACACGCCGCTGCGCGACTTCACGATCGAGGGCACAACCGTCTTCTGCGACGAACCGGCGGTTTACGCCCGCTGCAAGGTGGCGCTCGACCCGGAAGAATGGGAGCCGCAATTCGCCGACGCCTTCGCGCTGCTGCTGGCGTCCTATCTCGCCGTGCCGCTGTTGCAGGATGTCGACCTGAAAAACGACAAGCTGGCCGAGGCCATCGGCTCCCGCTCGGAAGGCGGTACCGGCGGCGTGTTCGGCCGCATGATCGCCCAGGACCGCGGGGCGGCGCCTGTCGGCACGCCCGCCACCAGCGATGCGCTGCAGGGCGGGCGGATCGGCGGCGGCGACTGGTACGGAAAATACTGACATGGCAACGCGGCCGGCTTCCCCGACACGCTCGTGCAATGCCGGCGAATTCACGCCGGAGGCGAAAAGCCGCGTCGACATCAAGCAGTATTATTCGGCGGGGCTGGCGTTCAAGAACATCGAGCCGGTGCCGCAGTCCGGCTTTCGCCGCATGGGCGGGTCGCGCCGCAAGGGCGAATGGCGCCGGCCGCTGGTTGCGCGGGCGATCACCGCGCCGACGCCGACCTTCGGGCCGCATACCGGAACGCAGACCATCTGGACCGGCACCGTGGCCGGTACCGTCGCCGCGGTGCTGGCCTCGGCGCTCGCGATCGACAAGGGCACCGCGACTTTTGTCGTGGAAGCTTTCGTTGCCGGCGTCTGGGTGCAGATCGCCGGGCCATTCTCGGTCAAGACCGGAACGCCGGTCACCAGGCTGGCCGCCTTCGCGCCAGGCGCGCAGAAGGCGGCGACCTCGATCCGCATCCGCGCCACCTTTTCGCTGGCCGCCACCACGGTTTCCGGCCTGACGGTGGCCGCGTATTTCGAGAGCGGCACGGCGGAACGCCCGCGCTTTGTCGACCTGACCACGGACCTTGGCGACGCACTGGTCGGCTTCGTCACGGCGGGCATCGCCGATTTCTTCACCGAAAGCGCCGGCTATGTCGGATCGGCCAATCTGCCGACCGTGACGGCGGCCATGCTGCCCGACCTGGCCTTCTATGGCGAAGGCAACACGATCGGCATCTTTCACGGCGATCTCGCAACCGTGCGGCTGTTTCTGGAAACGACCAGCCAGCTCGCCGACTGGCGCGTGGATCTCTGGCCCTACGATCCGGTGCCGACCGGCGACCTTGGCGGCACCTATCCCAAGACCGACGACAAGTGGGACTTCGCCATCCGCTGGGTCGATGGGGTTGACTATATCGGCCTAAGCCTCACCGTCGACGGCGAAACCACGCCGGCCATCTTCGTGCCGCGCACCGGCGATGGCGCCCCGGCCGACATCAACCCGGACACGCCTGACTGGACGTTGTTCGCAACGCAAGTGCAGGCTGCGCTGCAGGCGCTGCCGACCATGTCCGCCGGCGTCACGGTCGCGGTTGGCACCGGCTTTCCGAGATACAGGAATTTCACCGCGACGTTCGGCGGCGACCTTTCCGGCGAGGAATACGAGTTTTCCGCCATCATCGCCAACACCACCGATGCGTCGGTGCTGCCCTACCACACGCAAATCGGCAAGACCGAGTTCGAAGACGTGTTCTCGACCGCGAATGGCTGGCCGGGCGCGGCTGGCCTGCTGCAGGACCGCTTTGCCTATGCGCGCATTCCGGCCGTACCAGGCGCGCTGGCGCTTAGCCGGGTGGGCGAGTATTTCGACATCAACATCGAGGGCACCACGGACGCGGCGGCGCGCTTCGACAAGCTGCGCTCCAAGACCTCCGAAACCATCCTGCACGTCAAGGAATCGACCTATCTCTTCGTCTTCACCGACAGCGGCACCTATTTCGTGCCCAACCGCACGATCGAGCGCAACACGCCGCTGAATTTCGTGCTGGCCAGCGAGATCGGCGCCCAGCCGAATTGCAAGCCGTTCACGCTGGAAGGCGAGGTCTATTTCGTTGCCATCGCGCCCAAGGGGCTGGCCTTCGCCTCGAATGGCGGCAAGCAGGTGCTGCGCGTTTCCGAAAACGTCACCTCGGCCAGCGCCAACTTCAACGCCGACCCGGTTTCCCTGCTGGCTTCGCACCTGACCGACAGCCTCATCCGCTCGGCCTCGCAGCGGCCGGAGACTGACCTTGACGCCTCGAAGGGCTGGCTGATGCGGGCTGACGGCCGCCTGGTCGCCGGCCAGATGATCCGCAACCAGGAGATTGTCGGTTTCTGCGAATGGGTGGCGGCGAGCGGTGGCCTGGTGCGCGAAATCGGCGTCGATGGCAAGAACCGGCTTTGGCTGGCGATCGAGCGTGCCGGGCGCACCTCGATCGAGACTTACGATACCTCGATCTACCTGCAGGACGCGCTCGACGTGGTGCCCGACCTTGCCGGCGTGATTTCGGGCCTGCCTTATGAAGAGGGCGCCGTGCTGTGGGCCAAGGCCGATGGTTATGTGCTGGGGCCGTTCACCGTGGCCGGCGGTTCGATCTCGCTTGGTGACGCCTATGCCGCAGCCCTGGTCGGCCGCTGGGTGGCGCCGCGCTGGGAATCGATGCCGCAGGTTCTGGTGACCGGCAATGACGACGTGATCCTGCGGCCGGGCCGCATCCACACGCTGCAGGTGAACATCGCCGACACCGACTCGATTGCCGTCGGCGCCAATGGCGAGGCGGCGGAAGACGTCGAGCTGCACGAGGCCGGCGATCCGGTCGACGCGCCGATGCCGCTGAAAACCCAGCTCCTGACCGCAAGCGGCCTGCTGGGCATGATGGAAGGCACAACCGCCGTGATCACGCAGGTGCGGCCGGGCGAGCTGCGCGTGCGCGACATAGCCATGGGGACGAAACTCTGATGGTACAGGTTCTTATCGGGGGACTGGCAAGCCTGTTCGGTGGCGGCGCCGCAGCCGCCGGCACAACTGCTGCCGCCGGCGCCGCCGCTGGCACCACGGCGGCATCCGGCATTTCGCTGGCGTCAATCCTGCAGGGCACCGCGACCGTGCTGGGCATCGTCTCCGCTGTCGGCGCCGGCAATGCCGAAGCCGCCCAGGCCGAGACGGCGGCCAGCGACGCCGAAAGCGAGCAGAGCCTTGAAACCCTGCAAGGCATCAACCGGCGCACGTCGATCAAGAAACAGATGGCGCAAGCGCTGGGCGCCGAGGACGTGGCTTACGCCGCATCCGGCGTCGACCTGTCCTTTGGCACGGCCAAGGCGGCGCGCACCGACGCCTACCGCGAGGCCGACCTTGGGCTGACAACCTCGACCGGCACCGAGCAGACGCGGATTTCGCGCCTGGTCGAGCGCGCGCGCAACTATCGCACGGCGGCAAAGGCGGCCCGCGCCGGCGGTATCCTCAACGCGCTTTCGGGCGGCGTCGACAATCTGCTTTCCTTCAATCAGCGCGGGTAAGTCATGGCAAACCGTCAACGCGAGCCCGTCTCCTACCGGCCGTTCCGCGCCGAACCCGTGCTGGCCGATGGCCTGCTTGCGGTCGAGCGTCCCGGCGGCAGCATATTGGAACGCGCCAGCCAGGGCCTGTTCCGGCTGGCCAGCCAGGCCGGGCAGATCGCCGATCGCCAGGCGGAGCGGCAGGGCGCGGCCGCCGGCGAGCAGGCGGCGCTGGCGGGACGGCCGACAGCGGACTATGACCCCGGCAGCGATGGCCTGTCGCCGGTCGGCGACACCGGCGCCAGCGCTCCCGGCGGTGGCATGCCGTCAGCCAAGGCGGCGGACGGCAAGGCCTATCTGATCAAGACCTATGGCGTGTCGAACGAATTCGCCTCCGGCCTGCTTGGCCAGTTTTCGGCCGAGAGCAACTTCAACACCGCCGCCATCAACCGCAATGACGGCGCGGACGGCTCGCATTCGATCGGCATTGGCCAGTGGAACGGCCGCCGCGCCAAGGCGTTGCATGCCTTCGCCGCCGCCAAGGGCAAGCCGGTCGGCGATTTCTACACCCAGCTCGATTTCGCCATGCACGAGCTCAACACCACGGAAAAGCCGGTCGGCCGCAGGCTTGCCGCCGCCCGCTCGATCGAGGAAGCGACGGCCGCCGCGGTTGGCTTCGAGCGGCCGCAAGGCTGGACGCCGGACAACCCCACCGCCGCGCTAGGCTGGAAACACCGCTTGGCAGCTGCAAGATCCGTCTACGGTACGGCGGTGGCGGCTGGCGCCGCGCCTGACACCACGGCCAGCATCAAGCCGAAAGGCCTGGTGACTGCCGGAAACATCGACCTGCACAACCGCCCTGTGGTGAAGAACGATGACGGTTCCATCAGCACCGTGCGCTCGATCTCGTACGAGAATGATGCTGGACAGGAAGTTCTCATTCCGACTGTTTCGAACGAGGGCAAGATCCTGTCCAACGACGAAGCAATCAAGTATTGGGGCGAGAAGGGGCAGTTCCTCGGCAAATTCGACAATGCCGACAATGCGACCGCCTACGCCAAGCAGCTGCACGAGGACCAGGCGCAGGAGTATGGCGCCGGCGCCCGGCCGCCGAAACTGACGATCGGCGGCGGCACCTTCCGCCCGACCGGCACCGACACCATTCGCGGCCGTGCCTATGATGAGGCCGGCGGCAAGACCTATGTGCAGTTCCTCGATTCGGAAATGCGATCGACAACCGAGCAGGTTTTCGCCAAGTACCGCGACGATCCGGCAAAGCTGCAGCAGGCGCTTGGCGATCTGAAAGGCGCGCTGAAGAAAGACCATGTCTTCCCCGAGATCGAGGCCGACTATGAAGTTGGTTTCGACCAGCTGGCCGGCCGCTACATGGGGCAGGCGCGCGAGAACATGGCGCGCAAGGCCGAGGCGCAGGACCGCGCCGCCTTCGTCGAGCGCACCAATGAGCTGGAAACCAACCAGCAGAAGCGGCTGGCCGCCTTCGACCCCGGCAGCGGCGATGCCGCCGATGCGGTGGCGGCCGACCAGGCGGCGATTGACGATCACTATGACGACGCCGTGCGGCGGGGCATCCTCGACCCTGACGACGCCGCCAAGGCCAAGATCATCAGCCGCCGCAATTCGGCGCTCGCTTATTACGGCAAGCAGGCCGAGGCGCTGGACGCCGATGGCGTTGCCGCGATGCACAAGGAAATGACAGCCGACTTTGCCGATGGCGGCATTGCAGGGCTGGACGGCGACGCTTGGTCGACACTGTCGACCGGCCTCCAAAAGCTCGAAAAGCAGAAGCGCAGCCAGACGGCGCGGCAAGAAACCGATTTCCGCAAGCGCGGCGATTCGATGGCGTTGCGGCTGCAGCAAGGCCTTGAGATCGACCCGGCCGAGCTGTCGCAGATGATGCTGGACACGTCGGCGACGCCGGGCGGCAAAGCCATCATGCAGGAGACGTTCTCCAAGATTTCCGCCGCGCGCGCCATCAACGACATGAGCCTGCCGCAGGCGGTGGCCCATGTCGCCGGCTTGCGCAAGCAGTATGGCCAGGATGCCACCGCCGCGCAGGGGCGCACGCTGGCTTTCGCCGAAAAGATGCTGGCCGAAAAACGCAAGGCCATCACCACGGACAGCGTGAGCTACGCCGAAAAGCAGGGCATCGTGCCGGCGACGCCGGCGTTGACGGAGGCCGAGACGCCCGACGACATGGCGGCGATCGTGGCGCAGCGGGCGCAATCGGCCGAGGACGCGGCAAAGGAACTTGGCGTGACGCCGCGCTATCTCAAGGCCGGCGAAGCGCTGGCGATGGCCAAGACCATCCGCGCCGACCCGTCCAAGGGCGCCGCCATGGCGGGCGCGATCGTCGCCGGCGCCGGCAATGCGGTTGCGCCGGTGCTGTCCGAATTCGGCAAGGATGCGCCGATGATCGCCGAGGCCGGCGCCATCATCGCGTCGAACGGCTCGCAGCGCGCGGCCGAGGATGTGATTGCCGGCTACGGCAAGGATGCCGCCGGCAAGCCCATGAAGGGCCTGAAACCCGACGCCGCCCAGGCGAGCTTTTCCAATGTCATCGGTTCGGCGCTGGCAGCGCAGCCGGAAGACGCGCTGCAGATCGGCCGCGCCGCCGCGTCGATCGCGCGCAAGCGCATCAGCGAGGAAGGGCTCGACCCGACATCGGACGAAGCGATTGCCGTGCATGACCAGGCGGTGCAGGAAGCGGCCGGCGCCGTCTACGATCGCGGCGTGCAATATGGCGGCTTCACCGACACCGGCGGCGGCTGGTTTACATCAGGCGCCAAGGTCTGGGTGCCGAACGATATCCGCGCCGACCGCTTCGATGATGTGCTTGCCGCAGTCACCGACGATGACCTTGCCACGCTAAGCGTCACGCCGAAGGCCGGCATCGGCTTCCATGCCACGCGCGGCGCCGGCCGGCGCGTTCCCGACGGACTGGCGGCGACCTTGCGTTCCGGCCGGCCGGTAGCGGTCAATGGCGGCTTTGCATTCGCGGTCGGAGATCCCGGCGGTGATGATCCGCAATGGATCATGGGCAGCGACGGCAAGCCGTTCGTGCTCGATGTCGTGGCGCTGCGCGATCGTCTGGCGCCGCGCGTGCCGGGAGCTTTTCGCTGATGTTCCTCTACAAAGCCAAGTTCGGCGACAATCCCACATTCGCGCCCAATTTCGCGGATGTGACCGCGCATGAGAACGAAGAGCGGCAGGCGGCGCAGGATCTGTGGGACACCTCGCGCGACCTGCAGCTTTACAAGGAAAACGCCAACGCCGAGCAGAACGCGCGCGCCGAGGCCTATGACCGGCGCAACAAGGCGATCTTCGACGCCACCGGCGTGCAGTTTGACAATCCCATGAAGTCGTTCGACATCTTCCGGCTGAAGCCCGAGCCGGGCGCCGGCGGCCTGCCGGAATCGTCGGTGCGTGACGATATCGCCGCTTCCGAAAAAGCCTGGCAGGACAAGGCGTCGGCTCTGGCGCGCGAGCGGCCGGAGTTTGCAACCGTCATCGCCGCCGATCGGCCGATCATTGATGACGCCTATGGCATCGCGCGAGACGCGGAAAAGGCGGCCGGAACAGCGCAGGCGCGCGCGCAGGATGTTGGCCTGGGGCGCGGCTCGAAGCTTGCCAATTCGTTCGGCGGCGGCTTCGCCGGCGCCATGCGCGACCCCCTGCAGGTGGCGACGCTGTTCGCCGGCGGCGGCATTGCCTCGCCGGCGCGGGCGTTTGGCTGGCGGCTGCTCGAAACCGTGCTGTCGGAAGCCGCCGTCAATGGCGGCATCGAGGCCGGCGTGCAGGCGGCCAGTTACGACTGGAAGGCGCGCGCGGGGTTGGAACACTCTGTCGGCGGCTCGCTCGAACAGGTAGGCATGGCCGCGCTTTTCGGCGGCGCGCTGGGCGGCCTCATGGAAGGCGGCAGGACGGTGTTCCGGCTGCTGGGCAAGCCGGCGCCCGAAGAAGCCCTGCAGCGGGCCGCAGCGGGCACGCCAGAGCCCGGCGACATCAAGACCATTGCCGACGCCGCCGGCGTCAAGCTCGACGCCGACAGCGCCCGCGCGGCCGAACTGGCGGCCGAGCAGCCGCATCTGGACGCCGAAGCGTTCGGCCCGGTGCCGGAAGGTCTCGACCCGGTGCAGGCCGAGCAGCTGCAGGCGAGGGCGCTGCGCGAGGCCGATGCGCCGGACAATGCGCTGCCGACGCCGGTCGACCGCCAGGCGCGCGGCGAGGCCGTCGACCGCATCGTGCAGTCGCAATTTCCGGTCGGCCCGGCGCCGGCGCGCCCGGTGACGCTGACACAGTTCCTCGCCAGCAAGTCGGTCGGCGGCATCAAGGACGAAAGCGGCGCGCTGACCTCCATGGGCCTGTCGCGCAAATTCGTGCCCGGCGGCGGCGCCCTGGTGCGCAAGACCGGCAAGAGCCTGGACTATGCGCGCGAGGCGGCGGCCGAGGCCGGCTATTTCGATGATCTCTATGGCGACCCGCAAACGGCGGTGGCGCGCTCGACGCCCGACGATCTCTTGCGCGCGATCGAGCGCGAACGCGACGGCCAGCCGGTGTTTTCGCCGCGCCATGATGGCGGACGCGTGTTCGACTGGCAGGAGCACCAGGCCGGCCAGATGCGACAGCAGGCGTTCCGCCGTGTGGTCGAGGAAGTTGACGGCGCCATTGACGCGCTCGGCATCGATCACAGGATTGACGACGCCGTGCTGACCAGGGCGGCCGCCCTTGTGGACGATGAAACCGACCCCGTGATGGCGCTTGAGCGCGCGCTTGATGAGGATTATAGGAATTATGCCGACGCGCTTTCGGAGCGCGGAGAGGAAGCACCCGATGCCACAGACATCCCATTCTTCGACAGTGTCGACCGGCAAGACGCCGGCGCAGGCGCTGGCGCTGGCGTACCGGTTGGAGAAACACGCCAAGGCGGCCAACCCAGAGGACGCGGCGCAGCTGCGCCGGATGGCCAACAATTACCGCGTGCTGGCGCAGATGAAGAGCCGCAAGGCCTAAGGCAGCTCGGCGACACGCCGGAGCCAGCCACGCCCGAGGCGGCCGACAATGCCGCCGTGGCACTGCAGGAAGCCCGCACACCCTCAACCGAAAAGACAGCCGCAGGCGAGCAGACCTTGCTCGAAGGCGTCAAGCCCGTTTCCACCAAGGAAAAACTCGAAGCGCAAGGGGCGAAGCCGCTCAAGGGCGGCGACAAGGCCTTGCCGGAGGGCGGGCTGTTCGATCTGGAATCGCGCAAGCAGCTCGACATCTGGGACGCCATGCCGGCGGCCAAGAACGCGGACGGCACCGTGCTGCATGCGACCTATGAGACGATGACCGCCGACGCCGACAGGACCGAGTTTTTCGGTGACCTCATTGGCAGCTGTAAGGATTGAGCCATGGGCCTGAAAGACTGCCTGGTTTCCGCCGTCGAGCAGAACGCCATCACCAAGGAAGAGGCGACCTATCTGTCGGATGAGTTCGACAGCAAATTCGCGCAATACCGAAATGGCATGAGCGAGGATGCGGCCAAGGCCAAGGCGCGTAGCGACCTCGGAGCCCAGCTGCAGGCCGAGGCGCGCGAGAAGCGCCGGCGGGCCGATCTCACCGAGGCGCGTCGCATCGGCATCAAGGGCTATCTGCAGGGCTATCGCGACCGCGCCGGCAATGCCAACGTCTATGAAGGCGCCATGGCGCTCTTGTCGCATTACGGTTTTCGCGGCGCATCGAGCGTGCGCGGCCGCACCGAAGCGATCATCGCCGGCGCGCAGAAGAACCTTGATGAAGTGATGATTTCCTTCGAGCGCAAGGGCCTGCTCGGCCGCCGCGCCAACCGCGCGCTCGAAGGCGACCTGGTGAAGGAATTGCACGGCGAGGCTTCCGGCGACGCGACGGCCAAGCAGCTCGGCCGCGCCGTCAGTCAGGTTTTCGAGGATTTGCGCCAACGCTTCAACGCCGCCGGCGGCGCGATCGGCAAGTTGGAGAATTTCGGTCTGCCGCACAGCCATGACCGGCTCAAGGTGAAACTCGCCGGCCGCGCGGCGTGGAAGGCGGCGATCGCCCCGGCGCTCGACCCGGCCCGGATCGTCAACCCGTTGACCGGCCAGCCTGTCGGCGCGGCGGGGCTCAATGCCGCGCTTGATCATGTCTATTCCACCATCGTCAGCCAGGGCAGGGCCGACATGACGCCGCAGGCGGTGCGACGTGGGCTCGGCTCGATCGCCACCCAGCGCCAGGAGGAACGGTTCCTGGTGTTCAAGGATGCGGCGAGCTGGGCCGATTACAACAGGCAATTCGGCCGCGGCGATGTCGTGCAGGCGATCTTCAACCACGTCAACGGCATGGCGCGCGATATCGCGTCGATGGAAATCCTCGGGCCGAACCCGGCCGGCATGGTCGAGTATCTGAAACAGGTGGTCGGCCACGAGATCGGCAAGAAGGAAGCCGGCCTGCCGAACCTCGCGGCCGAGGCCAAACTGTTCAAGCACAGCCAGGCGAAGATTGCCGATTATCGTATTGACAGCCTTTGGCAAAATCTGCGCGGCCGGCCGGAGGTGGCGAGCGGTCTGGCGAATTTCTCGTCCAGCCTGAAGAACGTGCTGACCGGCACCCAGCTTGGCAGCACCGTGTTCCTTGCCGCCGGCACCGATCCATTCGTGGCCCGCGCCTCGCGCAAGCTTGCCGGCCTGCCGGTGACGGCGACGATCGGCAAGATGATCGCGCAAATCAGCAAGCAGACCAGGCACGATGCTTACAGGTCCGGCATCATCTGGGAAGACTACCTGCATGTGATGAATGACGAACTGCGTTTCGCCGGCCCGGCGGTCGGTGCCGAGTGGTCACGCTGGGTCGCCGATCGCGGCACGACTTGGTCGGGGCTGCAGCCGCTGACCGTCGGCCGCAAGCTGGTCGAGGCGCGCGACTGGCAGCGGCATATCGCCAAGGTTTCGGACCAGACGTTCGCCCAGCTCGACCCGCGCTTCCGCACGGCGCTGGAAGGTTTCGGCGTCGCGCTCGACCATTGGGAAATCTGGCGCCAGGCGGTCGACCCGGCCGGCTTCGTCACGCAACGCCAGATCGAGTTGAATGGCGGCCCGGTCACCTATCTCGACATGGCGGGCGGCGCGCTGCAGTCGGCCGCGCACATGGCCGAGGCCAAGGCGCTGGCGCACCGCGCGGCGGCCGAGAAGCTTTCGGAAGTCATCACCAGCTGGTCGGAGCGATCGGTGCCGGCCGGCACGCCGAACGCACGTTCGCTGATCACCGGCAAGGTGGAGCGCGGCACGCTGGGCGGCGAGCTGCTGGACTATTTCCTGCAGTACAAGAGTTTCGGCCTGTCGTTCACGGCGCTGCAGCTCGAGGCGCTGGGCGAAATGGCCGCGCAACGCGGCGGCGGTCAGGGCAGGCGCTCTGGCCTCGCCTATTTCGCTGCCATGGCCGTGCCGCTGACGCTGGGCGGCGCGATGTACATGCAGATCAAGAGCCTGCTCGACGGCAAGCACGCGGAAGACATGCGGCCGGATCGCAACCCGTCGTTCTGGTTCCGCGCCGGCCTGCAGGGCGGCGGCTTCGGCCTGTTCGGCGATTTCCTGAAAGCCAGCGAAAACCGCTTCGGCCAGACCACGACCGAAGCCCTGGTCGGCCCGGTGCCGGCCTTCATCAGCGATACGCTGGGGCTGACCGCCGGCACGTTGCTGGCGGCAACGCGCAGCGAGCAGAGCCACGGCCGGGAGAAAACCTTTATGGAAAAGGCGCAGCCGGGCCGCAAGCTGGTGCGCTACATGGCGCGCTACACGCCCTTCGTTGCCTCGCACTGGCTGACGCGCGGCGTCTTCAACCGCCTGGTGCTCGACAATCTGCAGTGGGCGTTCGACCCGGCGGCCGACAAGAGCTTCAAGTCGCGCATCGGCCTGGCGAAGAAAGCGGGCACGCCGTATTTCGTCAAGCCGGGCCAATACACGCCGGGCAGATAGCACGCCCATTTGACGCGCGCGTGCGCGGGCCATGCTGCAGCCTCTCATAGCGAGGACTGCCCATGGCCGTTACCCCTTATCCCCTGCCGCGCGAGACGCGCGAATCGGCCGTTGCGGTCGGCAACGGCACTGTCGGGCCGTACGGCCCGTCGCTGTACAAGATCTTCGACACCGCCGACGTGAAGGTGTTTTCGAAGCTGGTTGGCGCAACCGTCTACACCGACGTGACGGCGCACTGCACCATCGCCAAGGTCAACCCGGCCAGCGCTTATGATTATTTCACGGTGACGTTCGACGCCGTCGTGCTGGCGTCGACCAGCTGGTACCACCAGGCGCGTCGCGTGGCCGAACGTTCGGTGGCGGTGACCAAGGCCGGCACGCTGACGGCGGCCGAGCTGGAAAAGGAGCTGTCGAAACAGGCCAGCGTCGAAAGCGAGGTGCGGCGCGATATCGACCGGGCCGCAAGCTTCCAGCCCGACTATACCGGGGCAACCGATCTGCCGGCGGCCGAGGCAGGTAAGGTGCTCGGGTGGGACCCCAGCGGCACAAGGCTGGAAAACAAGTCGCTTCTGTCGTTCGGATTGGCCACCGTTTCGGCGCTGATGACAACCGTCCTGGCGCTGGCGACCTATGCCGAAGCATGGTTTGTCCTTAAGCTCAACGGCTCGCTGTCAACGCGAGCGCTGATCAAGGCGCTGACGCCACAGGTCGGCATGTCGGTGCTGCTCACTGAAGCCGGTCGCGTTGGCAATTTCATATGGCGCTTGGGCGACTACTCCGCGCAAATCGCAATGGACACGTCGGAAGGCGTCTATCTGAAAGCGGATAGCGTGGCGTCCAATGTCGGCGCCTGGGTCCGCGATTTCGAGATCCTGAAGGTCGAGCATTTTGGCGCGTCAACTACGGCAACGCGTGCCGCAAATCGAGCGGCCATACAATGCGCTATCAACGTTGCCCAAGCGTACGTTGGCGGCTTGATGGTCCGCGATACCTACCTGACTGACGGCGCTGTTGTTCAAACGGCGGCAATTCAGTTTTGGGGCATCCACGCCGACAAGTCGAAGATCGTGACAAGTGCGGGCGCGGCGCTGTCAATTGTGCCGAGTGCGGGGATCGCGACCGACAACACTTGGTGGGGCTGGAAAAACCTCACTTTGCAGACGACGGAAGCCGGACACTACGGCATCGAATATGCGGCGACCGGCAACGAGTATATGTCGAATTTCATCGTTCAGGGCGTCAAAGCCTCGGGGCCGGCTGGCGGTGTGTCGTTCGATAGCACGGGCTCAACGGTTGGAATTTTCTCGTGCACGTTCCGGCGCAATTGGTTCGACAATGGCTCTTTGTTCAAGGACATTGGTGACAGCGTTCACATCCTCGAAAACACTGTCAACGGGAACAATATCGGCATCCAGATCAACGGCGTGAAGGGGGGCGCGCAACAGCTCGTCATTGCCGACAACAACATCACGACACGCGCGGAATGCGTGTACCTCCTCAATGTGTCGGCTGCGCATATCGACCGCAATTGGATGGAAACGCCGTCTTACCTTGGCAGCTACACCGGTACGACCGGCGCTCTGCTCTACACACAGGGATGCCCGAATACGCGCATCGAGCGCAACACAATCCAGCCTCTTACGGCGGTCATGGCCGGCCTCGGCCAGACGGCGGCAGCGTATTCGATCCGGCTCAACACTTCCGGCGATGCGAGCATCATCGAAGGCAACCGCCTGATCGCGATTGGCAATACCGGCCATATTCAAATCGGTGGCGGCGTGACGAACACGTACATCAAGGAAGACAACAAGTTCGACGCCACGCCGATCATCACGGACGCGGGAACCGGGACCTTCGGCGCGGGCAATACCCCCGGTGTGTTTAGGCAGCCGTTGCTATTCACAACGACAGCGCAATTCACGTCAGTCGACATCGCGGAAAGCACAAACGCCGGGACCGGCAACGGCCCGTATCGCGAAATCTACCGCAACAAGGCCGGCGGGGCGGCGGTCAATGACGGGATCGGCGGCTTCCTCTGGTATATGAATAATTCGGTCGGGGTGAAAACCAATCTCGGCTACATTACGATGACCGTCCTCGACCCGGTGTCGGGAACGGAAGACGGGCAGTTCAACATCGCACGCATGCTGGCCGGTGCCCTCGTTGTAGGCATGACCTACGGTGCGACGTTCAACTTCACTACGGGCGGCACGTTCACAGGCACGATCTCGCCCGCTGCAAACGACGGCGGCGCGCTTGGCAACGCAACAAACCAATGGTCCGATTTGTTCGGGGCAACCGGGTTCGTCTGGAACCTCGGCAACGGCAACTATACGGTCACGCATTCGGCTGGAACGTTGACGTTTAGCGGTATCGTGGTGGCCTCGCAGTTCAATGTGGGGGCCAACAAGGTCGTCGGCGCTCGCGATACTGGCTGGACTGCAGGTACAGGCACGGCGCTGAAGGGCGCGTTCGCTGCTTATGCGGGGCAGGCACATACCGCCGCTTATGTGCAGGCCACAATCCAAGCTCTAGATGACGCGGCGCGCAATGCTTCGCAGCGCGTCAAGGCGCTTGAAGACGCGCTTCGTGCCCACGGACTTATCAACTAGTTTCCGGAACCGTAGTTCTGGCCCAACTCGAAAATAGTTTACCCCGCTCCTTATCCTTGTATATGTGAGGTGAAGAGGCGGGGTGCTTAGACATGAGTGTTGACGTTGGCGGCATAGGCCTGCGCCGGGATTGGCTGACTTTCTTATTCATCGCGGCCATTTTCATTGGAAGCGTATGGTTGGTAAAGATCACGCTGCCCATTAGCATCTTAATGCTGCCTTTGTTTTTTATTGACCGTTCACAAATCAGCCTTCGACTGCCAATCGCTGCGGTTCCCCTGCTGGTGATCGGGGCGATTATCGCCTGTCAGTTTGTGTTGAACCATGGGAACCCCGCCTTCAAATGGAAGTCAGACCTAGCGGTATGGCTTCCTGTCGTCTTCGCCGGGATGACTATCGTAGCGCTTCGGAATCGAGGCATTGGAGAGCGTTCCTCATCTCGCGCAATGATCGCTGGTGGTGCGGTGACTTCAGTAGTCATGCTCGGAATGATCCTGTTTGTACCAAAGGGCATGTTCCTTTTGCCGGGTCAGAACGCTACGGAGGTGGAGAATGCTTACGCCGAACGACAAAAGTCTCTCCCGGTGCCGACCGAAGATGAAGCCGATGCCGGCCGGCCGGCGCACACCGTAGCGCCGGCCGGCCGGGAAGCTTTCGTGCCCGATGCCTCGCCCGGAGATCAGGCTTTCTATGACCTGAAAAACAGGGCGAGAAACGCCCTTGGTGTGTCAAACTACATCGCAGTCTTTCTGGTCTTTCTTGTCGCCATTTCGCTATTTTCCCGGCATCCAGCGGCAGCAGTTGCTTTCGGGGCGTTGACGCTGGTCACGTTATCCAGATTTGGGATCATCGTTCTAGGCCTGGTGGTCGTCATTTACCTATTGCGCAAGAGGATAGAGCCGACAAAGGCGGCGATTGGAGCGGCGATCCTCATAGGCGTCGGACTGGCTGGGCTTTACCTGTTGAGACAGGAGCTGCCGCCGTTGCCAGGGTCGGCGTCGCTACTCGCCCGGCTAGAGTACTGGCAGTCTGGCATCAATGCTTTTGCCCTCCACCCGGTCATCGGCTCGCCGCGCTCTGTCCTGCTGGTTGAGATGGGCAATAGCATCACTTGGAACCCGCACAATTGTTTGTTGTGGGCCGCTGTGAATTTTGGTCTCGTCGGTCTCGTCGCCTATTGCGGGTATGCATTCATCGTCCTGCGCGAGGTATGGATAGCGTCACGGAGTTCTTCGCTGTGGACCGGCGTTTTCGTTGGGCTGATGATGATGATGGCGTGGGGCCTTGAAGAAATCGTCGTCTTGACGCCGGCTTTTGAAGTGTTGTTCGCCGCAATGTATGCGCTGGCCCGAAACAAGAACGTGGCCTCGCCTCCCAATTGACGATTCCGCCGAAGCCTTAGCCTGCCGGCAACCATAGGAGGTTTCGGCATGGCAAAAGGCAAGGCACAGGATTTGTTTCGTTCGAAGGCGCCGTGGATCATGGCGCTGCTGATGCGCGATTTTCAGCTGCAGCTGGAAGACACCGCCGCTATCCTTGGCAATCTCGGCCATGAAAGCGCCGGCTTCACCGCCATGCAGGAGATCAAGCCGACCGTTTCCAACTCGCGCGGCGGCTTCGGCTGGGCGCAGTGGACCGGCCCGCGCCGGCGCAACTTCGAAGCCTATTGCAAGCGCGCCGGCCTCGGTCCCGTCGCCGACCAGGCGAATTACGGTTTCCTGTTCTCCGAGCTGAAAGGGCCGTACCGCGCCGCGATCACCAGGCTGATCGCCGCCAAGGGGCTCACCGGCAAGGTCAAGGCCTTCGAGCTGGCCTATGAGGCCGCCGGCGTGAAGCACTATGCCAGCCGCAACCAGTGGGCGGCCGTGGCGCTCGATGCCTGGCAGCATGCCGACGGCAGTTCCCAGATCCTCCCGCCTTGGCTCCTGCAGGCCGCAGGCAAGCCCGCCAGCGCGCAGGAGCCGGCTCCGGCGGCTCCCGAGCCCACGCCGGCGGACAAACCCGCTCCTGTGGCCCCGCCCGTGGTGGTGGAAAAGCCCGTCGTCGTGGATCCCGGCGAGCTGCACAAGCCGGTGACGAAGACCAAGACCTTCTGGACCTGGCTGCTGACCGCGCTGGGCGCACCGCTCGCCGCCTTCGGCAATTTCGACTGGCGGGTGCAGCTGGCGATCGTCGCGGTGATCGTGGCCTTCGCCGTCTACGGCATCACGCGCCGCGCCCAGCTCGCCCAGGCGGTGCGCGACCTGCGCACGGAAATCGGCGGATGATCGCGGCGCTGCTCAAAGTAGCGCTGTCGCCGGCAGGGAAGGCGCTGGGGGCGCTTCTCCTTGCCGGCTCGCTGTTGGGCGGGCTCTACGCCTTCGCCTATTCCAGCGGCCGCACGGCCGGCCGCGTCGAACAGCTGCAGGACACGGTGGCGGCCTATGAGAAACGGACGGGGATCGACAATGAAACGAACAGTCTTGGCCGGGTTGCTCTGTGCCTTGAGCTTGGCGGGTTGCGCGACGAGTGCGAGCAACTGCGCGGGCTGGACACCGCCGCCAAAGGCCAATAGCCCGGCGCGCCTGGCGGCCGAGGAAGAACCTTTGGCGCGCTGGATCGTTTCCACCAGGCGCTACGGCGCCGCGCAGGGATGCTGGAAACCATGACTGGCAGCGACATTGCAGCATTGATCGGGATTGCCGGCACCATTGTCGCGATTATCGGCGCGATCGTCGCTTCGCACCGCAGCACCGGCGACAAGATCCAGAAGGGCGACGATGCGCTGCACGAGCGCATCAACCGCGTGCGCGACGAATATGTGCGCCGGGTCGACCTCGACGGCCACATGGCGCGCATGGAAACCAGCGTCAAGGATCTGCGCGACGAGAACCGGGAAGGCACCCGCGAGATTAACCGGCGGCTCGACCAGGTGCTGACAACCATCCGGCCGGCGTCGTCGTGAGCCGCGGCTGAATTATTTTTGGAAGTCCAGCCGCTCGATGTGCGAGGCCAAATGCCGCTGCATCACCCGTATGACCGACAGCGAGTTTCTGAACCACTCGCCAGATGAGCGATGCGCCTCAAGCTCCAAGTGCAACCGCCGTTCATCATAGCGCGTGCCGGGCACTACCAAGAAGAATTTCACAGGGTCTGCTGTCGAAGTCTGCAGAGTCAGCAACCGCGCGCCCGGCTTGCTCGAAAACCCGATCTTAACGCGGTCGCGGATGCCCAGAAAATAAACGAACCCCTTTGTTGCCGGATGTAGCTCGGCTTCTGGGGGCGGCGCTGCCGGCGGCAGGCTGGCCGCAAAGGTGCGCGACCAGTCAACCGCTTCACCGAAACTGTACCATCGCCCATCCTCATGACGGAGATCGCGGCCCTTGTGCCCGGTTGCCCTCAATTCCGGGCCTGGCGAGAAGCGCGGCCGGCCGCAGCGCCAGACGACATTCGGATGTGGTGATTTTGCCATTCGGTCACCCTCGACGGTAAAGACCAGGGATGCTGCGGTCCGCCGACTTCAATCGATCGGTCAGAATGTAAAGCAGCGCCATGCTGGACGCCCGCATGCGCAGATACTCCGCGTCTTCCATGTTTTCGCCCAGTGCAATGAGGGTTTCAGCCAAAGCCGCCGCTTCGCTGATTTGCATATCGATGTTCTGTAAAGGCATCGGAATTACGTTCGACATCTATGTTCTCCAGAGTTGAACGCCAGCTTCCAAACTGGCGGCCGGACACACCGGGTTGGAAGACCGTCTGGAGAACGGCAGGCCTCACGGCCTCCCAATGTGCCCGACCATAAAAAAACGCGCTATGAGCGCGTTCGGGGCGCTCCAGAACCGGCTTCCAACCCGGACCTCGCTATTGACGAGGCATCGCGAAAATGAGTCTTTTTTCCTAGACTGTCAATAGCCACCCTGTGTTGTAATCGTGCGAGAAAAGACAAAATTAGCTTAAGTAACTGATATAACTACTTGATTCTGCTTAACGCGTGACGGACTTTTAATCAGTAGGTCATGGGTTCGAATCCCATCGCGCTCACCATTGCCTCAAGGTACATCCGGAACCATCGGACACGCTACCTCAGCGTAAATGAATGCTTCCTGCCGAAGCGGCCCAAGTACCCTATCAGTTGCCGCTCAGTTATCCCGCGAGAAATGCACGCCGAGAACCGTGGCTTTCTTTGCCAGCAGGCCCTCCAGGTCGGCGTCGGATCGCTTTGTGCCGGTGCGCTCGCGCAATAGGGCGATCGCTGCCTTCATCGACAACGAGGCATCCTCTCGGTGGCTGCCCAGAATGGCATCCACCGCGCCGGCGACATCCGTGGTCTCTGCTGGTGCGCGCATGGCCTGATCCTTTCGGTCCAGGTCGGCTTCGGTGCCGCCGACCGATCCTCTGGCGCCGCGGTCGAAAACCACCGCCAGTCCGTTCTTGACAGCAAGGGCGGCGACCATATCGTCGAGTTCGTGCGCCGAAATCCCGGGTTTCAGGACACGATGGACCGCCCTGGAGGCCTGGTCCGTCGAAACGTAGCCGAAGCGCCGCTTCCTCGCCTCGACATATTGCTCAATGATCATTGCCACGCGTCGGGCGGCAATATCGTCGGATCGCTGCAACGCAACCTCCTTGTGCTGTCGTGACCGCGACATGCAGGAGACAAGGGTACCGAATGTAGAGCGGGCAGGGCGAAGATCAATCGTCGCACCCTGGCGCGCCCATTCCCTGCTGGCGCCCCTTGATTCGGGGAACGATCCCGCGGCTCAAGCATTTTCGCTATGTCGATCCGATTTGAGGGAACGCCGGGCCATGAAGATTGCCCATGTTGCGCCGCTTTACGAATCCGTGCCGCCGAGACTCTATGGCGGCACCGAGCGCATCATCTCCTACCTTACCGAAGCGCTCGTCGAGCTTGGCCACGACGTGACATTGTTCGCCAGCGGCGATGCGAAGACCTCCGCCAGGCTGGTGCCGTGCCGCGAAAGGGCGCTTCGTCTCGACCCCCGTCCGTTGAAATCGGAGATCGCGGCGCATCTGTCGATGCTCGACGAGGTGAGGAAACGGGCCGACGATTTTGACGTCATCCATTTCCATCTCAGCCACTTTCTGCATTTCCCGTTTTTTCGCGATATGCCGCAACGCACGGTGACGACGCCGCATGGCAGGCTGGATTACGCGGACCTCGCACAAGCCTATGACCAGTTCCCGCGGTTTCCAATGATTTCGATATCCCGCAGCCAGCGGGCGCGGTTCGCATCGGCGAACTGGCTGGCGACGATCCACCATGGACTGCCGCTCAAGCTCTATGAGCCTGACTTCGAGGCGGGTTCGGATGGCGTCTATCTTGCCTTCCTCGGCAGGATGTCACGCGACAAACGGCCGGACCGGGCGATCGAGATTGCCCGCCGCACCGGCCTGAAACTCAAGCTCGCGGCCAAGATCGGTGATGGCGATCGCGCCTATTTCGAGGAAGTCGTCCAGCCGATGATCGATGGCGACCGGGTCGAATATGTCGGCGAGATCAGCGAGGACCAGAAGAGCCGGTTTCTCGGCAACGCCGCCGCCTTGCTGTTCCCCATTGACTGGCCGGAGCCGTTCGGCCTTGCCGTGGTCGAGGCCATGGCTTGCGGAACACCGGTCATGGCGTGGAGCTGCGGCGCCATGCCCGAGATCGTCGATCACGGCGTGACCGGTTTCGTCGTCGAGACCATCGAAGATGCCGTCGCCACGATGCCGGCTCTCCTGCAACTCGACAGGCGACGAATAAGGGGGGTCTTCGAAAAGCGGTTTTCAGCCGACAGGATGGCAGGCGACTATATCGCGGCATACTCCCGGCTGACTGGCAGCCACGAGGGCAGCCATGAGGAAATCAGGGCCTCATAGAGCGCTTCACCCGCTCGAAAAACCAGCACGGGACAATCTTCTTGACCATCACCCAACTCGACGAGCGCAAGCTTGATCCGGCAATAGCGCTGGCATCCCTGGACGAGACCGCGCCAAGGGAACCGCATCGGCTTTTCGCCCTCAAGCATGGCGACTCCTTCGCCGTCGCCGATGCCTATGGCGACATACGCGGTGTCGGCGACGGCTTTTTCCGCGACGACACGCGTGTGCTTTCTGAATTCCGGCTGACCGTCGGCGGGCGGTCGACGTCCTTGCTCGGCGCATCGCTCAGCCAGGACAACGTGCTGTTCACCACCAATCTGACCAACCTGCCGATCGAGAGCATCGGCGGCCGCCCCATTCCGCAAGGCGCGATCCACATCGAGCGCGTCAGGCTGATTTGGCAGGACCGGCTGTACGAACGCCTGACGCTTTCCAACTACAGCCAGGAACATTCGAGCCTCCGGCTTTCGCTGCGCTTTGCCGCGGATTTCCGCGACATGTTCGAAGTGCGCGGCTCGACGCGGCCCAAACGCGGCACCGCGCGCACAGCCGAAATCGGCAAGAACACGGTGATGCTTCGCTACGAGGGCCTGGACAAGGTGGAGCGCACGTCGGCGATCTCGTTTTCGCAAGTTCCGGACGAATTGACCTCGGAGCAGGCGGATTTCTTCATCGCCGTCACCAAGCGCAGCCGCAAGACGCTCTATGTCGAGGTCGGCACCGAGATTGCGGATGCTCCGGAACGCGAACGATTTCGTGCGGCCGCCGCTCGCGCGCGCTTCGGCATGCGGGCCAAGCGCCGCCACGGTGCAACGCTGCACAGCTCGGGCCGGGTGTTCAACGACTGGATCGAGCGGGCGCGCGCCGACGTGGCGCTGCTGACCACGGAACTGGCGACAGGTCCCTATCCCTACGCCGGCATCCCGTGGTTCTCGACGGCCTTCGGCAGGGACGGGGTGATCTCGGCCCTGCAAATGCTCTGGCTCAATCCCGGCCTGGCGCGGGGCGTGCTCGGCTTTCTGGCACAGCACCAGGCAACCGAAACCTCGCCCTTCAGCGACTCCCAGCCCGGTAAGATCATGCATGAGACGCGCAAGGGCGAGATGACGGCGCTCAGCGAACTGCCGTTCGGCCGTTACTATGGGGGAGTCGACACGACCCCGCTCTATGTCCATCTCGCATGCGCCTATGCCGACCGCACCGGCGATATGGAGTCAGTCGACGCCTTGTGGCCGTCACTGTGTGCCGCCGCCGAATGGATCGAGACGGCGAGCCAGCCGACGGGGTTTGTCACCTATCGGCGCGCGGCGGAATCGGGTCTTGCCAACCAGGGATGGAAGGACAGTTTCGATTCGGTTTTTCATGCCGACGGCCGCATTCCGAAAGGCCCGATCGCATTGGTCGAGGTGCAAGGCTACGTCTTTGCAGCGTTCCAGGGATTGGCGAAACTGGCTCGGCTGCGGGATGAAACCGAAAAGGCCGAAGCCTGGGAGAAGCGCGCCGAGGAAATCCGCCAACGGGTCGAAAACCAGTTCTGGATCGAAGAACTCGGTTACTACGCGCTCGCCCTGGACGGCGACGGTGAACCCTGCAAGGTGCGCACCTCCAATGCCGGCCATCTGCTTTATGTCGGCCTTCCCGACCCGGATCGCGCGCGCATCGTCGCCGACCAGTTGCTGTCGGCCTCATTCTCCTCCGGCTGGGGGCTGCGGACGCTGGCGGACGACGCCATCTTCTTCAATCCGATGTCCTACCACAACGGTTCCATCTGGCCGCACGACACCGCGATCTGCGCTGCCGGACTGGCGCGGTACGGCATCAGGGACAATGTGGTGCGGCTGATGAGCGGAACGTTCGAATCCGCTGTTCATTTCAACATGCGCCTGCCCGAACTGTTCTGCGGCTTCACCCGCGCACCGGGCGAAGCGCCCATCGCCTATCCGGTTGCCTGCTTACCGCAGGCCTGGTCGGCCGGCTCCGCCTTCATGCTCATGCAGGCGTGCCTGGGTCTTCAGATCGACGGCTGGACCGGCGAAATTCAGGTGACGAGACCGCGCCTGCCGATCGGCATCGACAATCTGGTGGTCCGCCATCTGGCGGTGGCGGGTGCTGCTGTCGACCTCACATTTCAACGGGTCGGCGACCGGGTCGGCGCCTTTCTGGCCGATCGCCATGAGGGGCTCGTGCCGCTCGTGGTCAGGAGCTGAAAAATCGGAACCATCGCGCTCGGTGAGCGTTTGACCATCACGCGGGGTTGCCGGGACAACCGGCCCGTTGCACTATCTCATTGAAAGGTAAGTCGATTTCAATGCCTGACAGCAGTTCGTACCTGGTCATTCCTTCGTCCGTATTGTGGCTCCTTGGGTTTGCAGTTGTCAGTATGTCGATCCTCATCATCGCGACGATGGTTCTGCGGGCACGCCGGAGTGGCATCCACGCCGGGGAAACCGAGCCCGCTGGCAGCCTGTTACCGGAATTCGAGAAGAACGGGCAGTCCGCGACCGCTTCGCTCGTCCAATGGTCGCCGGAAACGCTACGCCACATTTTGGCAAAGGAACTTCCGGACGCCCAGGTGATCGTGGTTTCAAATCGTGAGCCGTATATCCACAACCGAAAGGGCGACGACGTCCAGCTGGTCGTGCCCGCCAGCGGCCTCGTCTCCGCCCTGGAACCGATCACCCGCGCCTGCGCGGGCACGTGGATCGCCTATGGAGGCGGTTCGGCCGATGCGCTGGTGGTCGACGAAAATGACCGGGTGGAGGTGCCGCCCGAAAATCCTTCCTACACGTTGCGGCGTGTCTGGCTGAGCGAAGAAGAACAGCAGGGTTATTATCTCGGCTTTGCCAATGAAGGCCTCTGGCCGTTGTGCCATATTGCCTTCACCCGGCCGATATTCCGCACCTCCGATTGGGAGACCTACGAGGCGGTCAACCGTAAATTCGCCGACACCGTCGTGGCGGAAGCCCGCAACGAGCAACCGATCGTGCTGGTCCAGGACTACCATTTCGCGTTGCTGCCGCGGATGATCCGGGAGCGCCTTCCGGAAGCCACCATCATCACCTTCTGGCACATCCCATGGCCGAATTCGGAGGTGTTCAGCATCTGCCCGTGGCGCGAGAAGATTCTCGAGGGCCTGCTCGGCAGCTCGATTGTCGGCTTTCATACCCAGTTTCATTGCAACAACTTCATCGAGAGCGTCGACCGTTTCCTGGAAAGCAGGATCGAGCGCGAGGATTCGGCCATCTCCTATGGCGGCGAGATCAGCCTCGTTCATGCGTATCCGATTTCGATCGAATGGCCGCCGGCCCAACTGGGCAAACTGCCTGACGTGGCGCAATGCCGCCGGCGCATTCGCGAGAGATTCGGCCTGGCCGACAATGTCAGGCTGTGCGTGGGCGTTGAACGTCTCGACTACACCAAGGGCATCCTCGATCGCTTCGACGCACTCGATGAGCTCCTGAAGCTTCATCCGGAATGGATCGGCAAGGTGGCGTTGCTGCAGATCGCCGCGCCCAGCCGCGGCACCTTGCCCGCCTATCAGCAATTGTACGATGAGTGCCTGCGCCATGCCGAGGATCTCAACCAGCGTTATGGCCGCGAAGGCTACAAACCTATCCTTATGGTGACGGAACATCACTCGCAGGAGCAGGTCTACGAGATCTACCGCGCCGCCGATGTCTGCATGGTCACAAGCCTGCATGACGGCATGAACCTGGTCGCCAAGGAGTTTGTCGCGGCGCGCGACGACGAACAGGGTGTCCTGCTGCTCAGCATGTTCGCCGGCGCTTCCAAGGAGCTGCTCGAGGCGCTGATCGTCAACCCCTATGACGCGGCGACGATGGGCGACGCCTTGCTGCAGGCCCTGACCATGTCGCAGGAGGAGCAGCGCCAACGCATGCAGCGCATGCGCGAGATCGTTCGCGACAACAATGTCTATCGATGGGCGGGCAGCATGCTGCTCGATGCCGCGCGCCTGCGCAAGCGCGTTGCGGTCGATCGTGCCGTCGGCACGGCTCCCGCCGCGCCTGGCAACGTGATATCGTTGCTCGATCGCAAACGGGCGGCGGCGCTGTGATGCCGGTATCGCCAAACCTGCCGGCACCGGCTCTTCCGCAAGGGCCATGGGCCCTGTTCCTGGATATCGACGGCACGCTTCTCGAACATGCCGCGCATCCCGATGCGGTGGTTGTCGGCGATGAGCTACGCGCGCTGCTGGCAAGCCTCGAAGCCCGATTGGATGGAGCGTTGGCGTTTATCACGGGTCGATCGATCGCCGCCGTCGACAATCTCTTCCGGCCGCTCAGATTGCGCGCCGCCGGTCTCTATGGCCTCGAACACAGGCTGGCGCGTGACGGCCCGGTCGAGGCGGCCGGCGAGCCGGCCGACATTGCCGCACTTGCCCAGGAAATCGAGGCTGAACTGGACAATGCTGATGTCTATATCGAGCGCAAGGGGCCGATCCTGGCCATTCACACGCGCGCGGCGCCGCATTTGCTGCAGCGCGCGACACAGCTGGTCCAACAGGCGCTGGGCAGGCTGCCAGCGGGATATAGGGTGCTTGCCGGCAATGCCGGGGTCGAACTGATGCCGCTGGAGGCGGCGAAGGGAGCGGCTATAAGGCGCTTCATGGAAGAGCCGGCTTTCAGCGGACGGCGCCCGGTATTCCTTGGCGACGACACTTCAGATGAAAACGGCTTCGAAGTCGTCAATGAAATCGACGGCGTCTCGGTGCGCATCAAACCACGCGGACCGACCGCCGCGCGCCATGCGCTAGCCGGTGTCGAGGAGGCGCTGGTCTGGCTCGATGCCGCGAACCACAGCAATGCGGAGAAATCGGCCGGTCTGGTCGCGACATGAAAATCGGAGGAGCCGGCAATGACCCAATTCACCAGCCTCATCCGCGAGATCATGCCCAGCTGGCTACGCCGGCGCTCGCGCCGGAACGTGCAAGAGAGCGAGCCAGGCTTCGATCCGTCGCGTCCGGAGGATGCCGACATGGTCTGGCGCGGCATCGTCGAAAAGGATCTCTTTGGCGCCAACACGCAGGACTATGCGGAACCCCTGGAGAAAGAAACCAATCGCCACTGACGGTTGGTTAGTTCTCGAAGAGCAGTGAAACATTGCCGCCGGCATGACGCTCGAGCCGACCGGCGAGATCGAGTTCCAGCAACACCATGAAAACCTGGGCCGGATGCAGGCCGGTATGGCGGATGATCTCGTCGACCGGAACCGGAGTCGGTCCCAGAGCCTGGATCACCTTGGAACGGTCGCTCTCGCCGGGTGGCGGTGTGACCGAAAAGTCGGGCGGGTCTTCGAACGGCGGCATCTCGGGCGCCCGCATGCCGGTCAGCGGCGCGATCGCCCTGGAAATGTCCGACGCCTCGGTGACCAGCGTGGCGCCGTCCTTGAGCAGGCCGTTGGTGCCGGCCGCGCGAGGGTCAAGTGGCGACCCGGGCACCGCGAAAACCAGCCGCCCCATCTCGCCGGCAAGCCTAGCGCTGATCAAGGAACCCGAGCGCTGCGCCGCCTCGATCACCGCCAGCCCGAGAGCAGCACCCGCGACAAGGCGGTTGCGGCGCGGGAAATCCTGGGCGCGCGGCTGCCAGCCGAACGGCATTTCCGAGATGACGGCTCCACGCTCGGCGATTTCGTCGCACAGGCCGGCATTTTCTGGCGGGTAGGGCAGGTCGAGGCCTCCCGCCAGGACACCGATCGTGCCGGTCACAAGACTGCCTTGGTGCGCCGCGGTGTCGATGCCGCGCGCCAGGCCGGAGACGATCGCATAGCCGTCGCGGCCAAGATCGGCAGCCAGCATGCGTGCCATCTTGATGCCGGCGAGCGATGCGTTGCGGGCGCCGACGATGGCGATCCCCGGCAGCCGGAACACGCTGGCATTGCCCCTGACCGCCAGCAGCGGCGGCGGGTGGTCCATGCCGCGCAGCAGCGGCGGATAGTCTGCTTCGCCAATGCCGACGAAGCGGGCACCGGCCCGCCGGGCTGCCTCCATCTCGGCTTCTGCTTCGGCAATCGAAGGAATGCGGGCGATCCGATTGGCGCCGCCCGAAATCATCAGTTCCGGCAGCACTTCCAGCGCGACCTCGGCCGAACCGAAGCGGTTGATCAGGTCGCGGAAGGAGGCAGGGCCAACGTTCTGGGTGCGAATCAGCCGCAGCCAGCTCAGCCGCTGCCGGTCGCTGAGGCGCGGCCCGGCGGCCGGCCCGCTCACCGCGGTGGCGTGCTCGCTCACCCCTTGGCTCCGATCTTGCCCTCGGTTCCGGCAAGCAGGCGCGAAATGTTCTCCCGGTGCTTGATGAAGACGATGATGCTCATCACGACGAACAGCAGCGCAACCTGCGGCGTGCTCAGGACATAAAGCGCAATCGGCACGACGACGGCCGCCGTCAATGCGGCAAGCGAGGAGAAGCGGAGCAGCAAAGCCATCACCAGCCAGACGACGGCGAAGATCAACGCCACCTGCCAGGCAAGGCCGATCAGCACGCCCAGATAGGTAGCGACACCCTTGCCGCCCTTGAAACCCAGCCAGGCTGGGAAGAGATGGCCGAGAAAGGCGCCGAAACCAGCCCAGACCGCGGTTTCAGGCGCGAAGTGGGCTGCTATCAGCACGGCGGCCGTGCCTTTCAGCGCATCGAGCAGCAATGTCGCGGCGGCAAGTCCCTTGTTGCCTGTGCGCAGGACATTGGTAGCGCCGATATTGCCCGACCCGATCTTGCGTACGTCGCCGAGGCCGGCGGCGCGTGTCAGCAACAGGCCGAAGGGGATCGAACCCAAGAGATAGCCGAACACCAACGCCAAGATTGGATCGTAAGTCATTGTTTCCCCCGCAAGTTCTCTTGGTCGGCCAGGCCGGCGCGATGCGCCGCGGCTGGCTCAGATCGAGAACACTGTGCGGCCCGCGACCAGCGTTTGCAAGACCTTGCCCTGCAGGCGCGCGCCTTCGAAACAGGTGTTTTTCGAGCGCGAACGAATGCCGCCCTCGCTGACGATCCACGGCTCGTCGAGGTCGACCAGCACGAGATCGGCCATTGCGCCCGGCTTCAGCGTGCCGCCGGACAACCCGAACAGCCTTGCCGGCGCGGTGGAGAGCGTCTCGATCAGCCGCGGCAATGGCACGTCGCCATTGTGGTAGAGCCGCAAGGCCGCGCCGAGCAATGTCTCCAGCCCGATGGCGCCGGCCGCAGCGTCGGCGAAGGGCAGGCGCTTGGTGTCGACATCCTGCGGATCGTGCGAGGAGACGATGATGTCGATCGTGCCGTCCCTGACCGCCTCGATCATCGCCAGCCGGTCTTCCTCGGCGCGCAACGGCGGCGTCAGGCGGAAGAAGGTGCGGTATTCGCCGACGTCGTTTTCATTGAGCGACAGATTGTGGATCGACACGCCCGACGTCACATCGGCGCCATCGGCCTTCGCCCGGGTCACGGCTGCCGCTGCCATCGCTGTCGAGATCTTCGCCGCGTGGTAGGAACCGCGCGTCAGGCGCGCCAGGGCAAGATCGCGCTCGAGCGGAATGGACTCGGCTTCACGCGGTATGCCGGAAAGGCCAAGCCAGCTCGCGTAGAGGCCCTCGTTCATCACGCCGGCCGAAGCGAGGTCGGCATCCTGCGTCTCATGCACGACGGTGGCCCCGAAATCGCGCGCATAAGTCAGCGCGCGGCGCATCACCAGCGCGCTCGATATGGTGTGGCGGCCGTCGGTGAAAGCGACGGCGCCGGCCTCGCGCAACAGGCCGAATTCGGTCATCTCGCGGCCATCGAGGCCTTTGGTGATCGCCGCCGCCGGAAAGATGTTGACGACGGCCGTGTCCTTGGCTGTGCGCAGCACGAACTCGACCAGCGCAACATTGTCGATCACCGGGTCGGTGTCGGGCATCATGACGACGGAGGTGACGCCGCCGGCCGCCGCGGCGAGGCTTGCCGAAGCGATGGTTTCGCGATGCTCGCCGCCCGGCTCGCCGATGAAGACGCGGCCGTCGATAAGGCCTGGAATGATCGTCTTGCCAGCGCAGTCGACAACGGTAGCGCCCTCGGGGATGCCCTGGTTCAGCGCCGCCTTGCCGGCGGCGGCGATCCTGCGGCCATCGACGATGACGGAGCCGATCTCGTCGATGCCGCGCGAGGGGTCGACGATGCGTGCGCGTTCAAAGACGGTCGTGGTCATGCGCCGCGGCCCTCTTGATTGCGACCCTCTTGATTGCGGCGGGGATCGAGCAGCGCTTCCATCACCGCCATGCGCACGGCGACGCCCATCTCCACCTGTTCCTGGATGACGCTTTGCGGGCCGTCGGCGATTTCCGAGGCGATTTCGACGCCGCGGTTCATCGGCCCGGGATGCATGACCAGCGCATCGTCCTTGGCCGCCTTCAGCTTTTCGGCGTCGAGGCCGAAATAGCGGAAATATTCGCGCACCGAAGGCACGAAGGCGCCTTCCATCCGTTCGCGCTGCAAGCGCAGCATCATCACCACGTCGGCATCCTTCAAGCCTTCCGCCATGGAGCGGGTGACGATGACGCCCATCTTGTCGATGCCGGAAGGCAGCAACGTCGAAGGCGCGACGACCCGCACCTGCGCGCCGAGCGCGTTGAACAGCATGATGTTGGAGCGCGCCACGCGCGAATGCAGGATGTCGCCGCAGATCGCCACGATCAGCTTCGACAGCGGACCCTTGGCGCGGCGGATGGTCAGCGCGTCGAGCAGCGCCTGTGTCGGATGCTCATGCGCACCGTCGCCGGCATTGACCACCGAGCAGCCGACCTTCTGCGCCAGAAGGGCAGCGGCGCCTGCCGACTGGTGGCGGATGATCAATATATCGGGCCGCATGGCGTTCAGCGTCATCGCTGTGTCGATGAGCGTCTCGCCCTTCTTCACCGAGGAGCTTGCCACCGACATGTTCATGACATCGGCACCCAACCGTTTTCCGGCCAGTTCGAACGACGACTGCGTCCGGGTCGAGGCCTCGTAGAAGAGGTTGATCTGGGTGCGGCCGCGCAGCGTCGAGGTCTTTTTCTCGGATTGCCTGGAGATCGCGACCGCGCGATCCGCCCGGTCGAGCAAAAGCTCGATGTCGGCGGGCGAAAGGTCGCTGATGCCCAGAAGATGGCGGTGAGGGTAGAGTGGCAGGGACGAAGCGTCGGTCATCTCAAGGGGCTGCTATAGGGTGCGGACTTTGCGCCCGCAAGCGTCAGCTTTCGATTGAAGCCTTTCTCCCCGGTATTTTCGTCGCGCGGGTTGCACGGCTTGGCTATATCTAGTCGACAGCCTCGGATTCGTGGCTTTTCGACGATATGGGCCTTTCTGCCGAAAGAAGGATTGGCTACCGAAAAAAGGATTGGGCGTGACCGACGACGTAACGAACCAGCCGCCGCCGCTTGCGGGCGGCAACGCCTGGCGAGGCGATCCGTTGCTGATCCAGCTCGCCGAGCGCTTTTCCGATCCGGTCCGCAAGGATTTGGACGGGCTCGGCCGTTTCGTCCTGACACAGGAGGCACAGGAACTGGCGCGCCTCGCCAATGTCGAGACGCCGAAGCTCAGGACGCATGACCGCCAGGGACGGCGCGTCGATCTTGTCGAGTTCCATCCGGCCTACCATGCCCTCATGCGCCGCTCGGTGGCAAACGGGCTGCACTCCTCGGTCTGGGAAAATGGCGATGCCGAGATCGGCCGCCGCCATCAGGTGCGTGCCGCCCGTTTCTACCTGACCGCCGAGCTCGAAACCGGGCACCTTTGCCCCATCACCATGACCAGCGCCTCGCTTGCCGCCCTGATGGCCAGTCCAAAGCTGTTCCGCGAATGGGCGCCGCGCGTGACGACGCGCAAATACGACCAGAGCCAGAAGCCGCCGGTCGACAAGACCGGACTGACGCTCGGCATGGGCATGACCGAGAAACAGGGCGGCACCGATGTGCGCGCCAATGTGACCAGGGCCGAGCGGGCCGGCAGCGGTTTTTATCGCCTGACCGGCCACAAATGGTTCATGTCGGCGCCGATGTCGGACGCCTTCCTGGTGCTCGCGCAGGCGCCGGAAGGCCTGTCCTGCTTCCTGGTGCCGCGCGTCCTCGGCGACGGATCTGGCAACGGCTTCCGCTTCCAGCGGCTGAAGGACAAGCTCGGCAACCGCTCCAACGCGTCTTCCGAGGTGGAATTCGTCAACGCCATCGGCGAGATGGTCGGCGAGCCTGGCGCCGGCGTGAAGACGATCATGGACATGGTCACCTTGACGCGGCTCGACTGCGCGGTGGCATCGTCGGCGATCATGCGGGCAGGGCTGGCCGAAGCAGTCCATCATGCCCGTCATCGCCAGGTGTTCGGCTCACCGTTGATCGAGCAGCCGCTGATGCAGCGTGTGCTGGCCGACATGGCGCTCGATGTCGCCGCCGCTACCGCGCTGTCGTTTCGGCTGGCGCGCTCCTTCGACGAGGCGGCGAGCGATCGCGGCGAGGCGGCGTTTGCCCGCGCCATGACGCCGGTCGTCAAATACTGGGTCTGCAAGATCGCGCCGCCGCTGCTTTACGAGGCAATGGAGTGCCTTGGCGGCAATGGTTATGTCGAGGAGGCGCCGCTCGCCCGCTATTACCGCGAGGCGCCGGTCAACGCGATCTGGGAAGGGTCGGGCAATGTCATGGCGCTCGACGTTCTGCGCGTGCTCGGCCGCGCGCCCGGCTTGTTCGAGGAAGTGCTGGCCGGCATCGACCGCGACCTCGGCGCCGGCGGGCGCGGCACGATCGGCGTGCTGAAGGCGGCGATGCAGGTCGCATCGACCGACGAGGGATCGGCCCGGCTGCTCACGGAACAACTGGCGCTGTCGGCCGCGGCGGCGGAACTGCGCCGGCTGGGGGCAGGGCGGATTGCCGATGCGTTCGTCGAGACGCGCCTGGCCGGCCAGTGGCGCAACACCTATGGCATGCTCGATGCGCGCCACGACGCGCGCATGATCATCGACACGCTCTATCCGCTGGTGAATTGAACCCGTAAGCGGCGCATAGCCGGATCCGGGAGTGCTGATCGCGCGCCTGTGGATCGCCGTTAACCTTAACAAATGGTTTCCGTTGCGGCGACGGACGGCAAAGCCCACTGTCATTCCTGTCGAAGCAGGAATCATGATGCGACACGTATTGACCTCGTTTTTGTCCGTGCATTGGGCGATCGTTTTCGCCCTGCTCGCGCTGATCTGCATGGATGGGGACCGCGGCGTGGCGGCGGCTCTTGGCGTGCTCGGCGTGACGATCGAAAGTGCGCGCTTCGTCGACCTGAAGAACATCGTCGTGGTCGCGCCGCTGGCAACCGCATTGCTGGTCGTGTCGGTGCTGTTTTTCTGGGCCTTCGTCGATACCCTAATCAACGACGGGATCAGCCCGGGTGCAGACAGTGTGGTGCGCATCGCCTTCATCTCCGCGTCCGGTGTCCTGTCGATCATCCTTGTCGGCGGCGCGGCGCAAGGCATCAACGGTCTGTTCATGGTGGTCGCCGTGCAACTGGCGGCACTTCTGGCCTCCTATGTCGCAATGCTCGCCGAGCGGCGCTCGGCGGCCGTGTCGGACGACGCCGACTTCCGCGCCACGGCGCACAGCATGGCCAAGGCAGCGGCGCACAACTCGCTGCTCTCCCTGATATCGGGCCGCAACCAGACCGGGCCCAAAGGGAAGGGTGGCCGCTGATGCGCTACATCTTCGCATTGTGGGCGGGTCCGATGGCGCTGTTCTGGGGCTGGTTCTATCTGTCGCTCAACGACATGAATTTCGGCTATGTCATGCTGACCCGGCAGCTGCACGATTTCGTGTTCCAGCTCTATGGCCAGATGCTCGGCATCGATCCGGCAATCATCCCCGGCATGGTGGCAAAGGCCTGCATCTTCGACGGGTTTCTGCTGATGGCGATATGGGCGTTTCGCCGCCGTCGCGAAATCCTGGATTGGGTCAAGCGGCGCTGGGCGGGTCCGGTTCCGTTCGATCGGATGCAGCAAGCGACTGAAGCCGGTCCAAAACTCCCTGCAGAATAAAGGCGGCCGCCGCCGAATCGATCTTGCCGGCGCGTTTGGCGCGCGAGAAATCCATCTCGATCAATGTCCTTTCGGCCGCGACCGTCGACAGCCTCTCATCCCAGAACACGAAGGGCAGGTCGCTGAGCTGTGCCATGTTGCGCACGAAGGCGCGCGATTTCTGGGCGCGGGGACCTTCCGACCCGTCCATGTTGATCGGCAGCCCGATCACCACCGCACCGGCGTTCTCCTTCTTCAGCAAGGCCAGAAGGACTGCGGCATCGAGTGAGAATTTCCTCCGGATGATGACCGGGCGCGGATGCGCGAAGGAGAACCCCCGGTCCGAAACCGCGACGCCGATCGTCTTGTCGCCGAGATCGAGCCCCGCCAGCGTCCTGCCATCGGCGAGCCGTGCCGGCAATTGCTCAATCGTGATGACAGCCAACGGTTTTCCTTTGTCTTTTTCAGCACCGCGTGTTCTTCCGGATGCCCGGCGGACACTATACCCTTTGGTCTCGAGTTGATCTCAGGGCCATCGGCCTTCTATCCTCTGGCACGGTAAAAATCGAGGAATGCATTCATGAAATTGACCTGGTACGGCCATTCGGCCTTCCGCATCGAAACCGGCGACGCCAAGATCCTCATCGACCCCTATCTGATTGGAAATCCGTCATGGACGGGGGGCTGGGAAGAGCCGGCGGAAGGGATCACGCATGTGCTGCTGACCCACGGGCACAGCGACCACATCAGCGGCGCGCTGGAAGTGCTCGGCAAAAGCGGCGCCCAGCTGGTCGCGAATTTCGAGATCTGCATGTATCTGGTCGGCAAAGGCATCAGCGACAAGAAGATCAATCCCGGCAATATCGGCGGCACGGTCGATTGCGGCGGCTTCACCACGACATTCGTCCAGGCGCTGCACTCCTCCTCGTTTGGCGAAGACGGTGGCAGGAACGTCTATCTCGGCAATCCGGGCGGGCTGGTTCTGCATTTCCCGGAAGACAGCACGCTCTACCACATGGGCGACACCGACATCTTTTCCGACATGGCGCTGATCAACGAGCTGCATGAGCCGAAGATCGGCATCGTGCCGATCGGCGACCGCTTCACCATGGGCGGTGCGGTCGCGGCACTTGCCTGCCGCCGCTTCTTCAAATTCGACACGGTTGTTCCCTGCCACTTCGGGACCTTTCCGATGATCGATCCGACTCCCGAAAAATTCGAGGCCGGCCTGGAAGGGTCCGGCGTGAAGGTTGCGTTGCCGAAAATCGGCGAGACGATTGCGATCTAGAAACGGCCAAAGCGGAACAAATCCATGGCGTTGAGGCGATCTCTTTGCGTGTCAATGTTTGTCGCGGCATCACCCGCGCTTGCCGCGGATGATTTCATTGAAGGGGTTTATCTCCGGTCGGAAGAACTTTGCGCCCAGGCAAAGAAGGACACGCTGCAGACACTGATCGACACCGGCAACATCGTGCTTTCGGCGCACGGCCTGCAAGGTGTCGAATACAATTGCGAGTTCCTGCAGGTCAGCAAGGCGACGCGCTCTCCAAGCTGGGCGGTGACGGCGATCTGCCAGGAACCGGGCTATGTCTTTCCTGATGTCCTGTCGGTGACGCAGACCAGCCCGACGCAGATCGACCTCGTGTCGGTTCGGCCCATCGACGACGAAAGCGAGGCGAGCGGCAACAGCGGCAGCTATTATCTATGCGAGGGCGTTGCGCTGCCATGACGATACTGAGCCGTGTAAGATCGCTTCTTGGCGGTAAGCGGCCTGTGTTCCGAAGACTGGAACTGCATGTCGCGCATGGCTGCAACCTGTCGTGCGAAAGCTGCTCGCACTATTCCAATCATGCGCATTCCGGCACCGTCTCGCTCGATGAGGCGGATCGCTGGATGGGGCATTGGAGCCGGCGCGTGTCGGTCAAGCGGTTCACCTTGCTGGGCGGCGAACCCAGCATCCATCCGCAACTGCCGGGTTTCGTCGGGCTGGTGCGGCGGCACTGGCCGCGCGCCAGCATGGAGATCGTCAGCAACGGCTTCTTCCTGCATCGCCACCCGACATTGCCGGCCATCCTGGCCGCCGATCCCGACGCGCGGCTGATCGTCTCGGTCCATCATGATTCCGAGGAATATCGCGAGAGGCTGAAACCGGTTTTCGATCTGCTGGAGGCGTGGCGGCGAGACCACAAGGTCCTGATCGAGCTGCGTCCGTCGGACAAGAACTGGACCTGGCGCTACGAAGGTTTCGGCAATGCCATGACGCCTTTCGATGATGGCGATCCTCGTTCCAGCTGGGAAATCTGCCCTGCTCGCCACTGCAAGCAGTTGCATGACGGGCAGATCTGGAAATGCGCGCCGCTGGCCTATCAGCCGATGCAGAAGGGAAAGTACCGGCTGTCCGAGAAGTGGGACCCGTATTTCGCCTACCAGCCGCTCGATCCCGGTTGCTCCAATGCCGAACTGCAGGCGTTCGCCGCACCGGAGGATGAGGCTGCTTGCGGCATGTGCCCGGCAAAGCAGCGCTTTTTCGAATTGCCCAATCCGTTGCGCCGCCCCAAGGATCGGGCCAGCGCTTCCGTAGCCTAGCATTGCTTCCGATACGATGCATGTTGCGTGCCGCGCGCGGCGCCGCTATAGCCCGGACTGGTTTTTCCCCGAGGCAAATACATGTCCGTTGATCTTCAGACAGTGAAGCGCGTCGCGCGTCTCGCCCGCATCGCGGTGAGCGAGGAGGACGCAGAACGCATGACCGGCGAACTGAACGCCATCCTTGGCTTTGTCGAACAGCTCAACGAGGTCGATGTTTCCGGCGTCGAGCCGATGACCTCGGTGACGCCGATGGAGATGAAGAAGCGCGGCGATGTCGTCACCGACGGCAACAAGGCGGCCGACATCGTCGCCAACGCGCCGGCCACCGAAGAGAATTTCTTTCTCGTGCCGAAGGTCGTGGAGTAGGGGCCGATGGCAATCGAGATCGCCGTCGAGACGCCGCTGCAGGACGATGTGCGCGGCCTGGTCAAGGAACTCAACGAGACCTTGCTCGAACTGACGCCGCCGGAGCACTGCTACCACATGACGGTCGAGCAGATGGCCGGCCAGGACACGACCGTTTTCATCGCCCGCGACAACGGTGTCGCCATTGGCTGTGGCGCGCTGAAGCGCCATGGCGATGCCATCGGCGAGGTCAAGCGCATGTACACGCGGCCTTCGCATCGCGGCCGCAAGATCGGCGCCGGTATCGTCGAGCGGGTCGAGGCGTTGGCGCGGCAGGAAGGACTGAAGCGGCTGGTGCTGGAGACGGGCGATCGTCATCCCGCGGCATGGACCGTCTATGAACGCGCCGGGTTCTCGCGCTGCGGCCCGGTGCTGGATTATCCCGATTCCCAGTGGTCGGTGTTTTACGAAAAGAGCCTTTGATGAGCGACCTCACCCGACTGACGATTTCGCAGGCCCGCGCCAAGCTGCGCGGCAAGGAAATCACCGCGACCGAGATCACCGACGCCTATCTCTCGGCGATCGATCGCGCCAATCCGGCGCTCAATGCCTATGTGGCGGTGACCGGCGACAAGGCGCGCGACATGGCCAAGGCGTCCGACGCCAGGCTGGTCAAGGGCGAGGGCGGCGCGCTGGAAGGCATTCCGCTGGGGATCAAGGACCTGTTCGGCACCGACGGTGTCCACACCCAGGCCTGCAGCCATGTGCTCGACGGCTTCAAGCCGCGCTATGAATCGACCGTCACCGCCAATCTGTGGGCCGACGGCGCGGTCATGCTGGGCAAGCTCAACATGGACGAGTTCGCCATGGGCTCGTCCAACGAGACTTCTTATTACGGCCCGGTCATCAATCCGTGGCGGCGTTCGCGCCTCGACACGGTGGTGATGCCGACGACGCATCAGGGCGACGGCGGCTTCGTATCGGCCGGCGGCACGAAAACGCAGCGCACCATGGACAATGCGCAGCTGGTGCCGGGTGGCTCTTCCGGCGGCTCCGCGACCGCCGTCTCGGCTTTCCTGTGCGCCGGCGCCACGGCAACGGACACCGGCGGCTCGATCCGCCAGCCGGCCGCCTTTACCGGTACGGTCGGCATCAAGCCGACCTATGGCCGCTGCTCGCGCTGGGGCATCGTCGCCTTCGCTTCGTCGCTCGACCAGGCCGGGCCGATCGCGCGCGACGTGCGCGATGCCGCGATCCTGCTTAAATCCATGGCCTCCGTCGATCCGAAGGACACCACTTCGGTCGACCGGCCGGTGCCCGATTATGAAGCGGCGATCGGCAAGCCGATCAAGGGCATGAAGGTCGGCATTCCCAAGGAATACCGCGTCGACGGCATGCCCGAGGAGATCGAGGCACTGTGGCAGAAGGGCATTGCCTGGCTCAGGGACGCCGGCGCCGAGATCGTCGACATTTCCCTGCCGCACACCAAATACGCGCTGCCGGCCTATTACATCGTGGCGCCGGCCGAGGCGTCGTCCAATCTGGCGCGCTATGACGGCGTCCGCTACGGCCTGCGCGTGCCGGGCAAGGACATCGTCGAGATGTACGAGAAGACCCGCGCCGCCGGCTTCGGCCGCGAGGTCAAGCGCCGCATCATGATCGGCACCTATGTGCTGTCGGCCGGCTATTACGATGCCTATTATCTGCAAGCGCAGAAGGTGCGTAACCTGATCAAGCGCGACTTCGAGAACGTCTTTGCCGCCGGCATCGACGTCATCCTGACCCCGGCAACGCCATCCGCCGCCTTCGGCATCGCCGACGAGGACATGGCCGCCGATCCGGTCAAGATGTACCTCAATGACATTTTCACGGTCACCGTGAACATGGCCGGCCTGCCGGGCATTGCCGTGCCCGCCGGACTCGATCCCAAGGGGCTGCCGCTTGGCCTGCAGCTGATCGGCAGGCCGTTCGAGGAAGAGACGCTGTTCCAGACTGCCGCCGTCATCGAACAGGCGGCGGGCACGTTCCAGCCGGAGAAGTGGTGGTAACATGTCGCCCCCGTCTCGCATTTCCATCATCGAGACGGGATATGAACTGCTGATCACAAACCCGCCCAGGCGTTCAGCCATCAGGGTCGGCTTTCTTCTTCTCTCGATCGCAATCGTCGCCGTCACCACCAAATGGGGGCTCTTCGACAAATCGCCGGCAACGGTCGCGAGCGGCCTGTTTGGCCTGATGTCATTTCTGGCGATTGCCGGGTTTCTCGCATATTTTCTCGGCAAGGAGTTCATCTGGCTGGTATCGGGAGGCGAAACGCTGCGGATCGCGAAAGACACGATCGTCCGCGAAATCAGGGGCAGTCCGTTCCGTGATCGCGCCTTCCTCACATATAACGGACAGCTCACTGCCGAGGTCCTGGAACACACCTATCCGACCGACGACACCGGACTGAAGGAAGTGGTTCGCCTGGCCGCGGCAAGCGGGCGAATCTCGTTCGGGCGGGAACTCGATCGTTCGGAGGCTGAGGCTGTTGCGGAAGCCGTCAGGCGCTTTGCCGCCCGCCGCACTCTAGGCAGATCGTAGGGGCAGATCGTAGGGGGAAAGCGTGTTCTACTATCTTTCCAAGATCCTGTGGTTCTTCATCCAGCCGCTCAACCTGACGATCTTCCTGCTTCTGGCGGGGCTGATCGCCGGGATGGTCGGCCGGCGTCGGCTGGCCGTCACCGGCAGCGTGCTCGCCTTCCTGATCCTTGCGCTGTCGGCCTGGACGTCGCTTGGCGCCATGATGCTCAATCCGCTGGAGGAACGCTTTCCACGGCCGCCGCTGCCGCAAAAGGTGGACGGCATCGTCGTGCTCGGCGGCGGGTTCGAGGGGGCCATCAACCTCACGCGCGGCGGCTATGAATTGAGCAGCAGCGGCGATCGCATGGTCGAGACCGCAATCCTCGCCCGGCGCTTCCCGCAGGCCAAGGTGGTCGTATCCGGCGGAAACGGTTCCCTTTTCCTTGATGGCGAGGGCGACGCCGATACCGCGCCCCGCCTGCTCGGCCCCCTGGGTGTATCGGCCGATCGTCTCGTCCTCGAGGACAAGTCCCGCAACACCTATGAAAACGCGGTCTTCAGCCGCAAGCTCGTCGAACCGAAGCCGGGCGAGACCTGGCTGCTGGTGACCTCCGCCTTCCACATGCCACGGGCCAAGGCGCTGTTCGACAAGGCTGGTTTTCCAACCGTCCCGTGGCCCGTCGACTATCGAACCTCGGGCAAGGAAGGTGTCGGCTTGTTTCGCGACAATGTGGCCGATTCACTAGAGAATACGACCATAGCGGTTCGCGAATGGATCGGGCTTTTGGCCTATTGGCTGTCCGGCCGCATCGACCGGCCTTTTCCGGCGCCGGGCGGCTGACCGATGACAGCGCGCCTCGCCGCCGAGAAGAACTGGCGCCGGACCAGCACGGCCAGCAGCAGAAGCGTCGACAGCACGAACACCACCGGATCGACGAACCAGCCAAGATAGCCGATCGAGAAGAACACGCCGCGCAGGCCGGAGTTGAAATGCTTGCCGGCCAGCATGTTCATCTGCGCGGCGCGCCACACCGCCGTTTCGGTGACCGGATTGCGCGAGGCTTCGCCATGCGGGATCGGCACCGCGCCAATCAGGATCGTGCAATAATTGAACAGCCGGTAGGCCCAGCCGAATTTGAAGAAGGAAAAGGCCAGGATCAGCACCAGTCCCAGCACCTTTATCTGAAACGCCGAACGTGACGGCGCGCCGCCCAAAGGCAGGTCGCTCAGCACTTCGAGCACCCGGTCGGACGCGCCGAGCAGAGCAAAGCAGCCGCCGAGCGCGATCAGCGAACTGGAGGCGAAGAAGGCGGTTCCCTGCTGCAAGCCGCTCATGATGGCGGTGTCGACGATGCGGATCTCGCGCTCAGCCATGGTGCGCATCCAGGCCTCGCGTTGCGCGTTCATCGCCGTGGTCAGCGAGACGCGGCTGACCAGCCGGCCGTCGGAGGCGAGCGTGTGCAGCAGCCACGCGGCGAGGAAGAGGCCCAGCGCCGCGAGATCGGCCGTCGAAAGATCGAGGGAATCGCGCATGAGCCGAATTTATCACATTCGGCGTGACCGCTTCGATCACTGGTATCGAGCGATAAGCAACCGATGTCGCTGCCGGAGCAAACAAGGTCGGCAGGTGCCGCGCCGCGATTGTCAAAAGAGCGGAAACATCCTGGGAATTCCTATATGTAATTCTCGACGTGACCCAGGAGACAGCGTGTTCCTTTCGGTTTTCGACCTGTTTAAGATCGGCATCGGCCCCTCGAGCTCGCATACGATGGGGCCGATGACGGCCGCGCGGCGGTTTCTCGACGAGGTCGCGGGGGACGACTGGCCGCGCCCCGCCGGCGCCAAGGTCGACCGCATCGGCGCCAGCCTGCATGGTTCGCTCGCCTATACCGGCATCGGCCATGGCAGCGACCGCGCCGTCATTCTGGGACTTGCCGGCCAGACGCCTCAAACGGTCGATCCGGACCGGGCCGACGAGATCGTCAGCCGCATCACCGCCGACAGATTGATTTCACCGCCCGGTCACCCCTCCTACCGTTTCGATCCGGCCACCGATCTTGTGCTCGACCGCAAGACACCGCTCACGGGGCATGCCAACGGCATGGCGTTCTACGCCTATGACGCCGGCGGCCGCCTGCTGCTCAAGCGTATCTACTATTCGATCGGCGGCGGCTTCGTCGTTTCGGAAGAAGAGTTGCAGCGGATGAAAGCCAAGGGGTCGGTGACGACAGAGGGCAAGAAGGTGCCCTATCCCTTCAAGAACGCCGTCGAGATGCTGAAGATGGCGGCCAAGAGCGGGCTCTCCATCGCCGAACTGAAGCGCGTCAACGAGGAAACGCAGATGACGCGCGAGGAACTCGATGCCGGCCTCGACGCCATCTGGAGCGCCATGAAGGGGTGTATCGACCGCGGCCTTTCGCAGGACGGCATCATGCCTGGCGGGCTGAAGGTGCGACGCCGCGCGCGCATGCTGCACGACAAGCTGCAGGAACAATGGCAGCAGAACCGGCCGAACCCCTTGCTCGCCAACGATTGGCTGTCGATCTACGCCATGGCGGTCAACGAGGAGAATGCGGCGGGCGGCCGCGTCGTCACCGCGCCGACCAATGGGGCCGCGGGCACGCTGCCGGCGGTGCTGCGCTACTGGCTACATTTCCACCCCGAGGCCGACCAGCCTAGCATCCGCGACTTCCTGCTGACGGCGGCAGCGGTCGGCGGCATCATCAAGACCAACGCCTCGATCTCGGGCGCCGAAGTCGGCTGCCAGGGCGAGGTTGGCTCTGCCTCGGCAATGGCCGCGGCTGGGCTGTGTGCCGTCATGGGCGGCACGCCCGAGCAGGTCGAGAATGCCGCCGAGATCGCGCTCGAACATCATCTCGGCATGACCTGCGACCCGGTCGGCGGGCTGGTGCAGGTGCCGTGCATCGAGCGCAATGCGCTGGGCGCGGTCAAGGCCGTGACCGCCGCGTCGCTGGCGATCAAGGGCGACGGCGTGCATTTCGTGCCGCTCGACGCTGCGATCGAGACCATGCGCCAGACCGGCCTCGACATGAATGAGAAGTACAAGGAAACCAGCCTTGGCGGGCTCGCGGTCAATGTCGTGGAGTGCTGAGGTTCTGGCCTAAACCGGCACTGTGGAGAAGTCCGTCAGGCCGTTGACGTCCCGGCGCTCCGGACTAACCTTAGCGGATGGCTCTCAATCTCCTAAAACTGTGCGTCGGCTGCGACAGCGTCGAGGATCTCGAGGAATGGATCGAGTTCCGTCTCGACGAACGGCGCCGGGCCGGTGATCCGGTCGAACACTGGCACACGACCCGCATGGTGCCGACGCGTGGGCAAGAGGTCACCGATGGCGGCTCGCTCTACTGGGTGATCAAGGGCAATGTGCAGTGCCGCCAGCTGATCACCGAGATCCGGCCGTTCACCGACGACGAAGGTATCGGCCGCTGCCATTTGATGTTGGATCCGCGGGTCATTCGCACCGACTGGCAGCCGCGCCGGGCGTTTCAGGGCTGGCGCTATCTGAAGCCGTCGGATGCGCCGGCCGATCTCGGCAAAGGCAAGGCCGGGCTCGTGGAGATGCCGCCGAAGCTCAGGCGTGAGCTTGCCGATCTCGGTTTGCTCTAAAGCGCGTCGCGCTGAAACGGATTCATGCGGCGCGCTCTGGGTCTGAGTTCACTTTTGAGCGGCATGCTCTAGCCGTCCGCTGGCCCTCCATCTTGCTTCGTGCTGGACTTGCAAGCGGCGATACAACGCCACATCTTGAAATTCATGCGCGATGAAAAGCTGTCGAAGTCGACAAGGGCCGCCGCGTTGGCTGGGCCAACGCCCTCTTGCTATCGGAGGGAGGCCATGATTCCGGCGCAGAAAAAGTGTTGAAGGAAGTGACGCGGCTGTCCAGGCGGGCAGGGAATCCGCGGGGCGGTGGGAAATGTTAGGCGCAATTATCGTCCTGGTCGCATTGCTGCTGGTGCTGTTGACGGTAGCCTCGGCGTTTCTTCGCGCCGATCCGGCCAAGCTCGCCAGCACGACGAGAACATTGGGGCCGATCCTGCTGGCCCTGGTGGGCGCCGCCGTGTTGCTGGTCGGGCGCAGCGGGATCGGCGGCATCATCCTGTTCGCGGCGATCGGCTGGTATGGCGCCACGCGCGCAGGCCGGCCAAATGCCAAGCCTGCGCCTGGAAAACGCTCGACAGTGCGGACAGCGGCACTCGAGATGGAACTCGATCACAATTCGGGCGGTCTCGAAGGACTGGTCCTGGCCGGCCGCCATGACGGCAAGATGCTTGGCGCCATGGGTCTTTCGGAATTACAGCATCTCTACCGCGAACTCTCCGGCGATCCGGAGAGCAGGCAGTTGCTAGAGACGTATCTTGACGGCAGATTTCCCGTCTGGCGCAAAAACATTGAGACGAACGGTGGCGAAGGGTTGGGTGTTGCGCCAGGTCCTGGCGCCATGACTAAGGAGGAGGCCTACAAGGTCCTTGGTCTTGAAGCGGGGGCCGCCGCGGCGGATGTCCGCAAGGCGCACCGCCGCCTGATGCAGCGCCTGCACCCCGACATCGGCGGCACGTCTTTCCTGGCGGCGCGAATCAACGAAGCCAAGGACGTCTTGCTCTCCAATCACAACTAGTCTCCTTCGACGCAAAAATTTTCCGGGAGATTGTGTGCACGCCGTCCTATTGCTGGACGGCGTAGCACTCGATGCTCTTCTTCTTCAAAGCGGTGCAGGCCTTCCAGGCAGCGGTCTTCGAACCGAAGCCGCCGAAGCGTGCGCGATAATAGGTGACGCCATCCTTGTCGAAGGCGACGGTGAAGCCGGCGGCATCGGCCAGCACCTTGGGCGCCTGTTTGCTGGTCTTGTCGAGGAAAGCCTGGGCTTCGGACTGCTTGGGCGAGGAAGCGACCTGGATGGCCCAGCCCGAGGGCACCGATGCGGTGTTGACTGGATCGACCGCGGGTGCAGGCGCGGGCGTCGGCTCGGCATAGGCGGCCACGACCTGTGCGGTGGCGACCTTGGGGGCGGAGACGATGACCGTCTTCACCTTCTTGGCCGGAACGACCAGCTTGGGTTCTTCGACCGTGGCGTCGTCCTCCGCGCTGCTGTCCTCGGCATTGCTGTCGCCCTGCGCGACGGTCGCGTCTTCGGAGACGGCCGTATCGTCACTTGCAACAGCCACCGGCTTTTCGTCCGGTGTCGGCGCGTCGTGCTTGGGCAGCAGGACCTTGGCCAGCGCCCTGATCGGATTGCTATCAGCCTTGGCGACCAGATCGCCGCCGCCGCGGGTAGAAGCCCTCGGCAAATAGGTGTTGATCAGAGCCGCCATCTGGTTGTCGCGGCTGCCGCCAGATGCGCCGCCCATGACGACGGCAACGAGGCGGCGATTGCCGTCTGACACAGACGAGACGAGATTGAAGCCGGAGGCGCGTGTGTAACCGGTCTTGATGCCGTCGACGCCTTTGATGCGCCCGAGCAGGCGGTTGTGACCGTTGATGCGCTGGCGGCCATAGAGGAAGGACCGCTGCGAGAAATAGCCGTAATATTGGGGGAAATGCTCACGCAGTGCGATGCCGAGCGTCGCCATGTCGCGCGCGGTGGTGAACTGGCCGGGGTCGGGCAGACCGTTGGCATTGCGGAAGACGGTGCCGTTCATGCCGAGCTGGCGCGCCTTGGCCGTCATCATGCGGGCAAAATTGGTTTCGTTGCCGCCAATCATTTCGCCAAGCGCGGTTGCCGAGTCGTTGGCCGACTTGGTGACTATCGACAGAATGGCGGTGTCGACCGTGACCGAACCGCCCGGCTTCACGCCGAGTTTCGTCGGCGCCTCGGCGGATGCCTTGGCCGAAAACACGACAGGCGTGTTCCTGCTGATCTTGCCCTTCGCCAGAGCTTCGAAGGTCAGGTAAAGCGTCATCATCTTGGTCAGCGATGCCGGATAGCGCCTGCCGTTGGCATCGGCGGAGTACAGCACCTTGCCGGTCTTGGCGTCCACGACAATGGCCGCCTGCCGCGCCGCCAGCGACGAGGCAACGTCAGCGCAAACGAATGTAAGCGCCAAGGCGAAGACCATGATCGCTTTGAGGGGGGAGGTGGATCTGGAAACGATGCCCAACAACGCCTTACGCACTGATATTTACCTTGAATTCTTCGTTGCGCTGGAGGCGGCAAAGGGTCCTGCCGCACTTTCAGCCAAGCTAGCGGGGCAGCGTTACCAATCCGTTTATGGTAACCGTCGCGTTCACCATTTTCTTCGGGCTTGAAACTCACTTTATTTGATTTTTAGGCATTGCCTGCGCAGGCGGGCTCTGAACGCAGGCGAAATATTGACTTTTGTGCGGCGCACAATATATTCTAGTGCATTGCACAAGGGCGCCCCGAAGAAGGACGCCTCAACCGTCAAGGGAATCGCGAAATGACCCAGACCTATGAGGACTTCAGCAAATACGGCAAAGAGTTTGCAGACACCGGATTGAAGAGCTTCGCTTCGCTCTCCAAGGGCGCTCAGGCGATCGCCACCGAGGCCGGCGAATACACCAAGAAGAGTTTCGAAGCCGGCAGCGCCGCTGCCGAGAAGCTGCTCTCTGCCAAGTCGCTCGACAAGGCGATCGAGATCCACACAGACTATGCCAAGCAGTCCTACGAGGCGTTCGTCGCCGAGGCCACCAAGATCGGCGACCTCTATGCCGAACTCGCCAAGGAAGCCTACAAGCCGTTCGAATCGATCGTTGCCAAGGCGAAGTAATTTCGCCCGGGCGAAGCAATTCGCCTTACGACGACAGCGAGATCCGGCCCTTTGGGTCCGGCACAAGACCCGGTCGCGCGAGCGCGGCCGGGTTTTTTCATGTCGATTTGCTATCCAGCGTCTCGCGCCCCTTCACGATTGCGAAAATCCGCGAAGTTTGGTCACCTAGCCATATTGTCAGCTAACCAGAAGGGCTTAAAATCGTCCATCGAACACCTACATGTTGAGCTCGCATGAGGATTCGAAAGAGGCAGGATTACGTGACGATCGGTTTGACTGCCACGACACAGGTGGCGCGGATGCAAAACGGCGGCGGCGACGGCAATGAGGCCGGCCGCGGGACGGCCGTCATCACGCGCACAAAAACCAAGACCAAGAAGCCTAGCCTTTACCGGGTTCTCATTCTCAACGACGACTACACTCCGATGGAGTTCGTGGTTCACGTGCTGGAGCGTTTTTTCCAGAAGGACCGCGAAGCTGCCACACGCATCATGCTTCATGTTCACAATCATGGGGTGGGCGAGTGCGGGGTCTATACATTCGAGGTGGCCGAGACCAAAGTGTCCCAGGTCATGGATTTCGCCCGACAGAATCAGCATCCGCTGCAATGCGTGATGGAGAAGAAGTGAGGTAACATGCCGGCTTTCTCCCAAGGCCTGGAAAAGGCGCTTCACCAAGCGCTGACGCTCGCCAATGAGCGGCACCATGAATATGCAACCCTTGAACACCTGCTGCTCGCGCTGATCGACGACACCGAGGCGGCCGCCGTCATGCGCGCCTGCAACGTCGATCTCGACGAGCTCAAGCACACCGTTCTCACCTATATCGACACCGAGCTCGACAACCTGGTCACCGGTTACGACGAGGATTCCAAGCCGACCGCCGGTTTCCAGCGCGTCATCCAGCGCGCGGTCATCCACGTGCAGTCGTCGGGCCGCGAGGAAGTGTCGGGCGCCAACGTGCTCGTTGCCATCTTCGCCGAGCGCGAGAGCCATGCCGCCTATTTCCTGCAGGAACAGCAGATGACCCGCTACGACGCGGTCAACTACATCTCGCACGGCATCGCCAAGCGCCCTGGCGCTTCCGAGACGCGTTCGCCGCGTGGCGCCGATGACGAGCAGGGCGGCCAGAACGGCGCCGAGCCGCAAGAGGAAGGCGGCAAGAAGAAGCAGCAGCAGGATGCGCTGACCGCTTATTGCGTCAACCTCAACAACAAGGCCAAGGCCGGCAAGATCGATCCGCTGATCGGCCGCGAGTCGGAGATCAACCGCACCATCCAGGTGCTGTGCCGCCGCTCCAAGAACAATCCGCTCTATGTCGGCGACCCCGGCGTCGGCAAGACGGCGATCGCCGAAGGCCTCGCCAAGCGCATCGTCGAGGGCGATGTTCCCGAGGTGCTGCACAATGCCACCATTTTCGCGCTCGACATGGGCACGCTTCTGGCCGGCACGCGTTACCGCGGTGATTTCGAGGAACGGCTGAAGCAGGTCGTCAAAGAACTCGAGGATTATCCGGGTGCCGTGCTGTTCATCGACGAGATCCACACCGTGATCGGTGCCGGCGCCACTTCGGGCGGCGCCATGGACGCGTCAAACCTGTTGAAGCCGGCGCTGTCGTCGGGTGCGATCCGTTGCATCGGCTCGACCACCTACAAGGAGTTCCGCCAGTTCTTCGAAAAGGATCGTGCCCTGGTGCGGCGCTTCCAGAAGATCGACGTCAACGAGCCGACCATCCAGGATGCCATCGAGATCATGAAGGGCTTGAAGCCCTATTTCGAGGAGTTCCACAAGGTCCGCTACACGAGCGAAGCCATCAAGGCCTCGGTCGAGCTGTCGGCGCGCTACATCAACGACCGCAAGCTGCCGGACAAGGCGATCGACGTGATCGATGAAACCGGCGCTTCGCAGATGCTGGTGCCGGAAGCCAAGCGCAAGAAGACGATCGGCATCAAGGAGATCGAGGCAACGATCGCCACCATGGCCCGCATCCCGCCGAAGACGGTTTCGGCCGATGACGAGAAGGTGCTGCAGGGCCTCGACATCGAGCTGAAGCGCGTCGTCTACGGCCAGGACACCGCGATCACCGCGCTGACCTCGGCGATCAAGCTGGCCCGTGCCGGCCTGCGCGAACCGGAAAAGCCGATCGGCTCCTATCTGTTCTCAGGCCCGACCGGCGTCGGCAAGACCGAAGTGGCCAAGCAATTGGCCGCCTCGCTCGGCGTCGAACTGATCCGCTTCGACATGTCGGAATATATGGAACGCCACACCGTCTCGCGGCTGATCGGCGCGCCTCCCGGCTATGTCGGCTTCGACCAGGGCGGTCTTTTGACCGACGGCGTCGACCAGCATCCGCACTGCGTGCTGCTGCTCGACGAGGTCGAGAAGGCGCATCCGGACCTGTTCAACATCCTGTTGCAGGTCATGGATCACGGCAAGCTGACCGACCATAACGGCAAGCAGATCGACTTCCGCAATGTCATCCTGATCATGACCACCAATGCGGGCGCCTCCGATGCGCAGCGCGCGGCGATCGGCTTCGGTTCGACCAAGCGTGAAGGCGACGATGTCGAGGCGATCAACCGGCTGTTCACGCCGGAGTTCCGCAACCGTCTCGATGCGATCATCCCGTTCGGCTCGCTGCCGGTGCCGGTCATCCATCAGGTGGTGCAGAAGTTCGTCATGCAGCTCGAGGCCCAGCTCTCAGAGCGTGGCGTTACCTTCGACCTGTCGTCGGACGCCATCGCATGGCTCGCCGACAAGGGCTATGACGAGCGCATGGGCGCACGGCCTCTCGGCCGTGTCATCCAGGAGCACATCAAGAAGCCGTTGGCCGACGAGGTGCTGTTCGGCAAGCTCAAGAAGGGCGGCACGGTGCGTGTCACCGTCGAGAAGAAGGAAACCGGCGAGACCGGCCTGAAACTCGAATCGCTGGCCGACGAGGCGCCGGTGAAGCCAAAGAAGGAAGAGCCGGAAGAAGCGCCGAAGCCGCGCAAGGCCGTGGCCAAGAAGCCCGCCGCAAAGAAGGTGGTGGCGCAGAAGCCGGAGCCCAAGGGCAAGGATGGCGGCAAGCGCAGCCTGGTACCGCAACTGCCCCGCAAGGGCTGATCCTGACGAAAGTCGAAAAAAGCCCCGAAACGGGGCTTTTTTCATTGGCATCGTGAGGTGGCGGAGGTGGCATATGGCTGGCCAGATCATCATCCTCAACGGCGCGCCGCGATCGGGCAAGTCGAGCATCGCTCAGGCCATCCAGGAACGTTTTGAAGGTCCGTGGATGAACCTGGGCGTCGACAGCTATGCGCAGATCACGCCGCCGCGATATCGTCCGGGAATAGGCCTGCGACCCGGCGGCGAGCGGCCTGACCTCGAAGTTTTCGTGCCGCGATTTTATGCGGCCCTCTACGAATCGATCGCGGCCCATAGCCGGCTGGATCTGAACGTCGTGGCGGATGTCAGTCATCACGATGGCTATTCGAAACCGCTCGACATCCTGGCCGATTGCGCGCGCCGGCTCGCCGGCCTGCCGGTGCTGTTTGTCGGCGTTCGCTGTCCGATTGAGATCATTATGGAAAGACGAGCCGCCAGCGAGACGGGCAGGGGCTATGTCACCGGCTCTTCAGACGATCCCGTACCTTTGCCGGTGCGTCTGTGGCAGGAGGCGGTGCACCGGCCGGGCGTGTACGATCTGGAAGTCGACACCTCGCTTCTGAGCTCGGTGCAGTGCGCGGATGCAATTCGGCAGCATCTCAAGAGCGTCCAAGTGGCAAACTAGGCGTGCGCCCGGGACAATGCTCCACCCGTGATTTTCCAGATCGCGACGGCAATAAGCGCGCCCGCGTAGCCGTCGACGGCATAGTGCCAGCCAAGCACCACCGAACCGAGCATGATGATGGCTGCGAATATCAACATCACGATGCCGAGCCTGGTCGACAACCGCGTCAGGTAGAGAGCGAAGAGCACCGACGTCGCGACGTGAATCGAGGGGAATGCGGATATGCCCATGGTTCCCGAAGGCGAACCCGTATAGCCGCTCCACAACCTGTCCTGCGTGGACAATGCCCAGATCGGATACTGGCGGTTCGCCGACGCGAGCGCATCCATCAACGGCTGATACTGATCGCCAAGGTCGAGCCTTGCATAAAAGCACGGGCCCGCGGATGAGAATGCCATTGCGATGAAGAAGCCGCCAACCAGCCAGACCAGCATGAAGCTGAGCAGAAACTGATGGCGCAGCAGCGAGTCGCGGGCAGCGGCGACGCTTGAAAAAACCATTGCGACCAGCACGACGAACCAGAAATTGTAGCAGAAATTGAGAAGGTGAACGGCCAGCGGACTTTCGACGATCCACCAGAGCCATTGATAGGGAGTGCGGCCGAAATGCAGGTCGGCGCCGAAATGCGCGAGGGTCTGGTCCCAGGAGAAAGGCACCAGCACCGCGATCGCTCCTTTCAGCACCACAAAGCCCGACATAAAAACCAGCATCGCGGCAAGGCCGTTGATGCCGTTGGCAATGCGATTTCGATCGGTCAGCATCTGCTGGAGCGGGCGCAACAACATGCGGAGCGGCGACCTGGCACGATCGACAAACGCCAGCCAGAACAGCCGGAGGGTCGCGTATGCGCATCCGGCAATCCAGAAGTAAACCACCAGATAGAAAGCGTATTCGTAAAGTAATCCAAAGTCCGGCAGGTTGCCAACTCTGCCGCCGACCACAAAACTCAATCCGAGCGTAAACAGTGCTACCGCATGAACAGTGCGGTGCCGGAAAAATGCATCGACCAAAAGGTTTGAGAAGGCGTCATCGACCCCAGCATCAAACCGCCTGCCTATAGCTTCGGAAGTATCTTGCATCGAATGCCCCTCGCAAGACAAATGCCTCAAGAGGGTTTGAAAGACTATTAAAAAAGCAATCGCCGACGGTGGCGTGGGTGCCGAGATGATCGCTCGGTTTACAAAGACTTAAAATCGCGCACGCAGGACGGTTCGGATCATTTCGGCGTTCTGTGCCAGCACTTCGGGCTTCTCCATCCCACCCGTGTGGGGCTTCAGGGGGATGCCGTCGAAGCGCGGAATGACATGGACATGCAGATGGTAGACAGTCTGCCCTGAAGCGGGCTCGTTGAACTGCATGACGGTGACGCCGTCGGCGTCGAAGGCTTGTTTGACCGCCGCCGCCATTTTCTGGACGACCGTGAAAAGCGGACCGAAGGTCGAGGGGTCGGCGTCGAGCAGGTTGCGCGACGGCGCCTTCGGCACGACCAGCGTATGGCCGGGCCCCTGCGGCATCACGTCCATGAAGGCCACGACCGCTTCGTCTTCGTAGACGCGGTGCGAGGGAATTTCTCCGCGCAGGATCTTGGCGAAGATGTTTTCGGTGTCGTAGGCGGTTTCGGCCATGGTGAGCGCTCCGGATTGTGCCTCGCCATCTCGTGTAGCGAAGCTGCCCCGGAGCGGCAAGACGATGCGGCGCGGGATCAGGCGAGATCGACCATGCCAGCTTCGACGAGCGTGCGATGGAAGCGTCTTTTGCGCGGCGACGTGCTGTCGAAATAAGCTGTGCCGCAGTCGTCCAGCAAGGCGGCGCGCGTGGCGAACACCGGATCGAGCGGCAGCCCGGCAGCCAGCAAGGTCAGCGTCGACAGGAAGGCGCTATCTAGGACCGGCGGAGCCGCAAGGTCGTCCGGCAGCCTGCAATTCATGGCCTCGACAGCATAGAATGTCTGACGCAGGACCGGGTCGGACGGCGGCAATCCGGTAATCGTCGTGGTGAATGACGGCTGATGATCGCCGTAGCGGACGATGATGGCCGGTTGGCCATTCAACGTGACTTCGAGCCGGCTGCGAAAGGCGGCATAGGCCTTGATGCTCTCCGCCAGCCGCACGGCATATTCGCCATAGGATGCGACGCCGGTCGCGGCGACAGCGTCGCGGCGAAGTTCGCCATGACGGTCGAGCGGGAAGATGCGGCGGCGATGGTCGCCGTGGTTCATCAGCGTGGCAATCGAAAGGAAACTCGGCTTGCCGCCGGCAACGCGATCGGAAAGCTGTTCGAGCGCGCGATCATAGAGCTGCTCGTCGTGATGTTCCCGCTTCCAGCGTTCGGCGTCGAACGGAGGCGGCAAGGTTTCGGCATAACTGACATCTGCAAACCCGATCGAGTTGTAGAACCTGCCGCAACTGACGAAGGAGGGTCGGTCACAGCTGATATGCGACACGTCGTAGCCCAAGCCGGCCAGAACGGACGGAAGCGCATGCCGCACACGCCCGCTCAGAAGGTGAAAGACGAAGCGGCTGTCATTGCCGAATGAAAGCGAGGAGAGGCCCGTCAGCACCGAAAACTCGGTCTGCAACGTGCTGCCACCGAAGACGTCGACATGCAGTGTCCCCGAAAGGCTGCCCGGCGGGGCGAAGAACGGCGCGAATGCGGCGTCGATCGGGATGCCGAGCCGCCTCGGGTCGAATGTCGATTCGTGCAGGATCATGACGATGTGCGGCGGTCGTTCGTCAGCCGGTCGCCGTGCAGGCACCGGCGGCAGCAGCGGCTCAGGATCCGGATCGATGTCGACAAAGCCCGGCCGCCGCGACGGGCCGGCCCCGAACCAGGAAGCGACGAAGGCCGAAAGATGAACCCTGTCGTCGGTCAGATGGTGGAAGCGAAACCGCCTCGACCCGCCGCTCACCCACAGGACGCAGAGATAGACACCGGCCGCGGCACCGAACAATGCAAACCGTTGCGGCAACGGAATTGCCGGTTCGGCGAGCATCATCGCCAGAACCGCGATCAGCGCGACGATCGCGATCATGCCGGCCAGGGCAGGGACTGCCATGCGCGCATGGTCGGCGATCACGCCGCGAAAACTGCTTGCCGCGAGATGGTAGATATCGCCGGCCAGGAAATTGAAGCCGAGATGATGATATTTCAGCTTGGAGACGATGCCGATCACTGTGGTCAGCATCAGCGCGGCCCAAAGGGCGACGATGTTGCCGGCGAACAGAAGATGCGCGAGGCCAAAGAGAAGGAAGAAAGTGGCAAAGCCGAGAGGCCAGGCCGAGCGCTTGCCCTCGAGCCAGGCGACCAACAACGAGGTGGCCACAAGGCCCGCTGCACCGAGCCAATGCCCGACACCCAGAGATGCCCAACCCTGCATACTTCCCCCAGGGCGCTTGCGCGCCCATGTCCCGGGGCATGGTCTAGCGGATTCCGGCCGGACGGTAAACAGCGGCAACTTGCACGCCCAAAGGCATGCTATTCCTCGAGATCCTTGCGGAAAGGCGTGTGGTCTTCCAGATATTCGCCCATCCGCTCCACTTCGCGACGCTCGCGCCGGAGATAATCGGCCACCGCATTGCGCAGGCCGGGATGAGAAATGTAATGCGCTGAATGCATGGTCACCGGCCGGTAGCCGCGTGCCAGCTTGTGCTCTCCCTGGGCGCCTGCCTCGACCACCTTGAGCTTGCGTTCGATGGCGAAGTCGATCGCCTGGTGGTAGCAGACCTCGAAATGCAGGAAGGGATGATCCTCGATGCAGCCCCAGTTGCGGCCATAGAGCGCGTCGGAGCCGATGAAGTTGATGGCGCCGGCAATGTAGCGGCCGTTGCGCTTTGCCATCACCAGCAGGATGTCGTCCGCCATTCGTTCGCCGATCAGCGAGAAGAACTGGCGGTTCAGATAGGGACGGCCCCATTTGCGGCTGCCAGTGTCCATGTAGAAGGCGAAAAAGTCGTCCCAGGCCTTTTCCGTCAGGTCCTTGCCGATCAGCCAGTCGATCGAGATGCCATCGGCAAGCGCCTCGCGCCTTTCCTTCTTCATTGCCTTGCGCTTGCGCGAGGCAAGCGTGGCCAGGAAGTCGTCATAGGAGGAAAAGCCTTCGTTGAAGAAGTGGAATTGCTGGTCGGTGCGATGCAGGAAGCCTGCCGCCTCCAGCGTCGCGACATCGCTCTCCTGCGCGAAGGTGACATGCGCGGAGGACACGCCGAGCTTATCGGTCACCATTTTGAGGCCGGCGGCCAGCCCGGCCTTAACCGCATCCTGGTCCTCGCCTTTGCCGACCAGCAGGCGAGGACCGGTGACCGGGGTGAACGGCACAGCACTTTGCAGTTTTGGATAATAGCGGCCGCCGGCGCGCTCGAAGGCATCCGACCAGCCGTGGTCGAACACATATTCGCCCTGGCTGTGCGACTTGAGATAGCAGGGGACGGCACCGAGCAGCCTGCCTTGCGCTGTCTCCAGCCGCAGGTGATGTCCTTGCCAGCCGGTGCGCCGAACGGCGCAGCCGGAATCCTCCAGTGCACTCAAAAAAGCGTATGAAACGAGCGGGTTATAGTCGTTTTCCGCGTCGTTGCGCGTGGTGCCGGCAAATCCGTTCCATTCATCGCAGGTGAAGGCTCCGATGCCAGCGGCGATGCGGATCGAATAGTCCGCATTTGCCGTTTGCCTGTCGCCATCGTCGCCCTGATCCATGAGGCTTATTTAAGCTCCATCCGGGCTGCTACAAGTCACGTTTCAGACACTCCGCTCAGGCGACTTCGACGAGGTCGGGTTCGAACCCTTCGAAGGTCATCTGGTCGGCATATTTGAAGGTCAAGTCGACCGCGGGCTGATCATGCACCGTCCAGGTGATGACGGGCATTTTGAGCTTTTCACGCACAAAGCTGACAAACGGATTCGGCAGGTCGCCGGCGGCGTAGGAGATAAAGGAAAGCTCGTGCGCCAGCATGGCGAAATGCGCCTCGATCAGTTTGAGGTCCTTGCCGTAGGCGGTCAGTCCACCCGGAATGCCCGGCGCGTGTTTGGCGAAATCGCGGATCAGCCAGTGATCGAACGACATGATCGCCGCCTTGCCCTTGTAGCGCTTGAGCATCTTGCCGACGCGCGCCACCAGCCCTTCGTCGCGGCCGGGAGTTCCTTTCAGCTCGACGACCATGGGCACGCGGCCATCGACGAGGTCGAGCGCTTCCCGCAGCGTCGGCACGTGATCCGATGTCCCGCCAACGTTGAGCGTCGCAAGTTCAGCCGCGGTGCGCTGCCAGACGAAACCGTCCTGCCCGGTCAGCCTTTTCAGGTCGCCATCGTGGATGATGACGGGAACGCCATCCGACGACAGATGCACGTCGCATTCGATGGCGTAGCCACGTTCGGCCGCGGCAGTGAAGGCGGAAAGCGTGTTTTCCCAGCGCGTCTTGTTCATGTCGTGAAAGCCGCGATGGGCAACGGGCCGGGCAATCAGCCAGGAAAGGTCGGTCATGTCAGGCCTTCGCTCATTCGACTTCGAAGATCGCTTCGATTTCCACTGCGGCATTAAACGGCAGGGAGGCGGTGCCGACGGCGGAGCGGGCATGCTTGCCGCGCTCGCCAAGAGCGGCGACCAGGAAATCTGAGGCGCCATTGGCAACCAGGTGCTGCTCGACGAAGTCGGTGGCGGAGGCGACGAAGACGGTGATCTTCACCAGGCGGCGGATTTTCTCGAGATCGCCTAGCGCTGCCTTGGCCTGTGCCAGAATGTTGATGGCGCAGTATTTCGCGCCGTCCTTGCCGCTTGCCGTGTCGACGTCGCGGCCGAGCAGGCCGACGGCCTGCAGCTTGCCGTCCTTGAGCGGCAATTGCCCGGCGGTGAACAGCAGGTTGCCGGTCCTGCAGTAAGGCACGTAGTTGGCGGCAGGCGCGGCAGCGACAGGAAGCGTCACGCCCAGATCGCTTAGCCGCTTTTCGATTGTTTCACTCATTGCTTTTCCCTATTGCTGGAAGGCGCCGCGCTGGCCGGGCCGAAATTGCTATTTTTGCCTCGCTTCCGCCACGACTTTTTTTAAGCTGGACCATCTTTCCCTGCGGCCCTGCCATCAGCCGCGACGATCGGAGCACCACATGCGCGCAACGCGCCTCGCATTCCATGCCGTCCTGTTGTCTGCGGTCTTCTCGATGGGGCCCGCTTTCGCCGTGCCGGCGCTGCAGGCGCATCGCGCCGTGTACGACCTCACCCTCAACAAGGCGTCCGACCGCTCCGGCATAACCGGCATATCGGGCCGTATGGTCTACGAGTTCAACGGCTCCGCCTGCGAGGGCTATACCGTGAAGTTCCGTTTCGTCACCCAGATCGTCACCAATGACAATACAAGAGTCACCGACCAGCAGACGACCACGTTCGAGGATGCCGAAGGCAAGACGTTTTCGTTCGTGACCAAATCCTTCGTCGACCAGAACCTCGACAAGGAGGTCAAGGGCATTGCCACGAAAGACGCGAAGGGGCTCAAGGTCGATATCGACAAGCCGGAGAAGAACAGCCTCGAACTCGCCGCCACCCAGTTCCCGACCCAACATCTGGTCGAACTGATCGGCAAGGCCGAGAAGGGCGAGAACTTCTACCAGACAAACCTGTTCGACGGTTCCGAAGACGCCAACAAGGTGATGGCGACCACCGTCGTCGTCGGCAAGAAGACCGATGGGGAGAAGGCCGACCCGGAAGCGCCGGCGCTGGCGAAGCTTGCCACCGACAAATACTGGCCGGTCGACATCGCCTATTTCGACGACAGCGCCCAGAACGGCGAAGAAGTGCCGGAATATCGGATCAGCTTCAAGCTGCATGAGAACGGCATCACCCGCGATCTCACCATGGACTATGGCGACTTCTCGATGACCGGCAAGCTGGTCAATCTTTCGCTGTTCGACCAGACAAAGCCTTGCCCGGTATCGAAATAATTGGCCCAGTATCGAAATAGCTGGCGCGGTATCGAAATAGCGGGAATGTGCAATTGAGCGGGCCACGGCGGGCTTGATGGCGGTCTACGTCGACGCGGCGATCTGGAAGTGGGCGGGCCATCTCTGGTGCCATCTCCTGGCCGACGATACCGACGAGTTGCATCGCTTTGCCGCCGAACTCGGCGTCAAGCGCTCGTCCTACCAGGGACCGCCCAAGACATCGGCGCCGCATTATGACATAACCGGCTTCGAGCGCGACCGCGCGGTGCGGCTTGGCGCCATCGAATGCAGCCGCGAGCAGATCGTCGCCATCTTCCGGCGCGTGCGGGTGCCCAACGGAAAGGCCAGGCGATGACACCAACGGCTTTTTTCGCGTACTGCGCCGCCGTCACCCTCGCCGCCGCAACACCCGGACCAGCGATGTTCGCGGTCATTACCAATGGCGTCTCGCGTGGGTTTTTTCGCGCCTTCATAGCTGGCGTCGGAGTCGCCGCCGGCGATGCCGTGCTGGTCACTCTAGCGCTGCTCGGGCTGGTGGCGCTCGCCCAGACCTTCGAATGGATCTTTCTCCTGCTGAAATATGCAGGCGCCGCCTATCTGATCTTTCTCGGCATCAGGATGTGGCGGGCCTCGGCGACGCAATCAAACAAGGCGCAGATGGCCGAGGCGAGATTGTCCCGGTCCTTCCTCCTTGGCGCGTCCATAGCGCTGGGGAATCCGAAGGCTATCCTGTTCCATGCCTCGATCATGCCGCTCATCCTCAATCTCGACACCATGACCTTCACCGATGGTTTGCTGGTGGTTGCGGTCGTGATCAGCGTGAACGTCCTGACCATGGGGCTCTATGCCGCGCTGGCGGGCAGGGCCTCAGGCTGGTTCAGGACGCCGAAGCGCATGCGGCTGATGAACAGGTTTGCCGGCAGCGCCATGATCGGCACCGGAGCGCTGATTGCCGCACGCTGAGCGGTGAAGCGCCTCATCGCTTGCGTTTGTCGCGCATCCCCTCTATATGCGCGCTCATTCCACACACGGACTTTGGTGTCTGCCCGGGAGAAATCCGGCTGAAACCTCCGGTGGCGTTCGAGGACTTCGTCCAAAAATGCCTGTGTCCGTGGAGGCTAACCGGAAAGGAAATGAGAATGGCACTGCCTGATTTCAGCATGCGCCAGCTTTTGGAAGCTGGCATTCACTTCGGCCACCAGACCCATCGCTGGAACCCGAAGATGGCGCCCTACATCTATGGCGCCCGCAACAACATCCACATCATCGACCTCTCGCAGACGGTGCCTTTGCTGCATCAGGCTCTGAAGCAGGTTTCCGACACTGTCGCCAAGGGCGGCCGCGTGCTGTTCGTCGGCACCAAGCGCCAGGCGTCGGACATCGTCGCCGACGCGGCACAGCGTTCGGCCCAGTATTACGTCAACTCGCGTTGGCTCGGCGGCATGCTGACCAACTGGAAGACGATCTCGAACTCGATCCAGCGCCTGCGCAAGCTCGACGAGATGCTGGCCGGCGAGGCCCAGGGCCTCACCAAGAAGGAGCGCCTCAACCTCGACCGCGAGCGCGAGAAGCTCGACAAGGCACTCGGCGGCATCAAGGACATGGGCTCGACGCCCGACCTGATGTTCGTGATCGACACCAACAAGGAAGCGATCGCCATTCTCGAGGCCAAGCGTCTCGGCATCCCGGTCGTCGCCATCATCGATTCGAACTGCGATCCGGACAAGATCGACTTCCCGATCCCCGGCAATGACGACGCGGCCCGCGCCATCCAGCTCTATTGCGACCTGATCGCCAAGGCTGCGATCGACGGCATCGCCCGTCAGCAGGGCGCGCTCGGTGTCGACATCGGCGCTTCGGTCGAAGCTCCCGTCGAGCCGGCACTCGACCCGGCTTCGGCATCGGAAACCCCCGAGGCTTGATAATCGAAGGCCGGCAACGGCCTTCATCTTTCTCATATTTTGGCACGCTAAACAGACGCACCATCGACTATCGATGGTGCGTCGGTGCATTCTAGACAAAGAGGCGACAATGAGCATTTCGGCTGCACAGGTCAAAGAACTCCGCGACTTGACCGGCGCGGGCATGATGGACTGCAAGGCGGCGTTGACCGAGACCAACGGCAACATGGAAGAGGCCGTAGACTGGCTGCGCAAGAAGGGCATCTCGAAGGCTGACAAGAAGGCTGGCCGTACCGCGGCCGAAGGCCTGATCGGCGTTGACAGCGGCGTACGCGAGGCTGCCATTGTCGAGGTCAACTCCGAGACCGACTTCGTCGCCCGCAATGCGGCCTTCCAGGAAATCGTCGCCAATGTCGCCAAGGTCGCGCTCGCCTACGGCATGACGGAAGCCGTGGCTGCCGCGAAGTATCCGGGCTCGGACAAGTCGGTCACCGACACCATCAAGGACGCTGTCGGCACCATTGGCGAGAATTTGGGCTTCCGCCGCTCGGCCAAGCTCACCGTTCCGCATGGCGCGGTTGCGACCTACGTCCACAACGCGGTTGCCGACGGCCTGGGCAAGCTCGGCGTGCTTGTCGCGATCGAGACCACGGGCAACGAGCATGCCGCCAACGCCTTTGGCCGCCAGGTCGCCATGCATGTCGCCGCCACCAACCCGATGGCGCTGACCGCGGAGCAGATCGATCCGGCAGCGGTCGAGCGCGAGAAGGCGATCTTCTCCGACCAGGCGCGCCAGTCCGGCAAGCCGGAAGCGATCATCGAGAAGATGGTCGAGGGCCGCATGCGCAAGTTCTATGAGGAAGTCGTGCTCCTGAAGCAGGCCTTCGTGCTCAATCCCGACATCACCGTCGAGAAGGCGCTCAAGGATGCCGAGAAGGACATCGGCGCACCGGCCAAGATCACGGCCTATCTGCGCTTCGCGCTCGGCGAAGGCATCGAGAGGGAAGAGTCCGATTTCGCGGCGGAAGTCGCGGCGGCGGTCAAGAAATAAGCCCTTCCAGGGCTAACTCTTTATTTTAACGCAATTCCCAAGGGAAAGCGCTACGCGCTTTTCCCGGGAAAACCGCTTCACACTTTTCCTGGAATTGTTCCAACGAACTCAGGCAACTCGGCCGGGTGTCCGCAAGGGCGCCCGGCCGATTTCGTTTGCGGTATCGATGAAGGCCCTCAGCTTCGGCGCCATCGCGGCCCGGCGTGGGAAGTAGAGAAAAAGCCCAGGCTCCTCGATCGCCGATTGCGGCAGCACCTGGACGAGGCGGCCGGCGGCAAGATCGGCGCGCGCCAGTGGCTCGAACATATAGGCGAGCCCGACGCCTGCAAGCGCAAGATCGATTGCCGCAAGCGAATCCGTCACGACAACGCTGCCCCGCGTCTCCATGGCGATGTCCTTGCCATCCTCGACCAGATCCCAGCGATAGAGTGCCCCGGAGCGGACGAGCCGGTAGCCAATGCAATTGTGATTCGCCAGATCGGCAACGCTGCCGGGACGGCCGTGCCGCCCGATATAGGCGGGCGAGGCGACGATGACGACGGAGAATGGCGGCGTCAGCCGGACCGCCACCATGTCCTGCGCGATCATCTCGCCAAGCCGGATGCCGGCATCGAAGCCTTCGCCGACGATATCCACCAGACCCTGGTCGGCGAAAATCTCGACCGTAACCTCCGGATAGCGCTCGGCCATCGCTGCGACGACTGGCGTCACCGCCAATGGGATCGCGATGTTGGAGGCGTTGATCCTGAGCAGGCCAGACGGCCTGCCTTTGACGCTGCGGATACGGTCCATCCGCTCGGCAATGTCTTGAAGGGCAGGGGCCGCCGTTTCCACCAGCGCCTTGCCGGCCTCGGTGAGCGAAACGCTGCGCGTCGTGCGTGCGAACAGAGGCTGGCCGATCCGCTCTTCGACGAGGCGCACCGCATGGCTGACCGCCGAGGGGCTCATGCCGAGTTCGGCAGCGGCAAGCGCGAATCCGCCGCGCCGGGCAACGGCGACGATCACAGGCAGGTGGGTAAGCAGGTCCCGATCCATTCATGCATGATATCGCACAGTCTATTCGAACAATGCAATCTTATCGATGCCAGCATGCCGGTCCACATTGTCGCCAACACGTCGGCGATGGGCTGATGGCATCGAGGAGAAGAGACATGAATGCGTTGAAGCATGTGACGTTCGCTGCAGGCTTGGCTTTGGCGCCGGTCGATGCCGGCGGGGCGGAACCATCCGACTGGCGGGCGTTCGCTGACGAGCGCGCGGTGATCCGCATCGCCGATGCCATCGACCGCGCCGTCGACGCCCAGGACTGGAAGCTTGCACGCAGCTATTTCGCGGATCGGGTCACTGCCGATTTCAGCAGCCTTTCCGGGCAGCCGGCGGCCAACATCGCTTCCGACGACCTGATCGGCGCCTGGGCCGGCAACCTCAAGGGCAGCAAGACAAGCCTGCATTTGCGCACCAACCACCAGGTCGTCCTCGATGCCGATGCGGCGACCGTTCGTTCCAACGGCTATGCCTGGAACCGGATGGAGGGCAATGGCGACCCGCTTTGGGAAGTCTGGGGTACCTATGAGCACCACCTGACGCGCTCCGCCGCCGGCTGGAAGGTCGACGGCTTCACGTTCCGCATGACGCATGAGCGCGGCAATCCCTGGGTCAAGACGACGCCGGGACAGTGACACTGCGGGCCAGTGACGCAGCAGCTACCAAGCATTGGAGAACGATCATGAGCATGACCTATTACACGCTCGGCAACAGCGGCCTCAGGGTCAGCCGGCTGGCGCTGGGCACGATGACTTTCGGCACGGAATGGGGCTGGGGAGCCGACAGGAACACCGCGCGGGCGATGTTCGACGCCTATGTCGAGGCGGGCGGCAATTTTTTCGACACCGCGGACCTCTACACCGGCGGCACCGCCGAAGCCTGGCTTGGCGAATTCATCGCCGAGCGCGGCTTGCGCGACATGGCGGTGATCGCCAGCAAATTCACCATGAACATGCAGCCTGGCAATCCGAATGGCGGCGGCAATGGCCGCAAGAACATCATGCGGGCCGTCGATGCTTCGCTGAAGCGGTTGGGCACCGACTATATCGATCTCTATCTCATGCATGTCTGGGACAGGCTGACGCCGGCCGAAGAGGTCATGCGCACGCTCGACGATCTCGTGCGCGCGGGCAAAATTCGCCATGTCGGCCTGTCCGATGTGCCGGCCTGGTACGCGGGCCGGGCCCAGGCGATCGCCGAGCTGCGCGGATATGAGCCCGTCTCGGCGCTACAGCTCGAATATTCCCTGGCCGAGCGCGCGATCGAGAACGAGTTCGTGCCGTTCGGCATGCGCCATGGCGCCGGCATCATGGTCTGGAGCCCGCTGGCGAGCGGACTGCTGAGCGGCAAGTATCGGCCGGCTCAGGCCGGAAACGCCGGTCGGCTCGACGGATTCCGTAACTCGACGCATCCGGGCTTTCAGAAGTTCACCGAGCGCAACTGGGCCATCGTCGCCGAACTCGAGAAGGTCGCATCCGAGCTTGGCCGATCCATGTCCCAGGTCGCGCTCAACTGGGCGGCGACGCAGCCGGGGATTGCCGCGGTCATCCTCGGCGCGACGAAGCTTGCCCAGATGCAGGACAATCTTGGCGCGCTGGATTTCGAGATTCCCGCAAGGCTTCGCGACCGGCTGGACGAGGTCAGCAGGACTCCGGCGCCGTTTCCCTATTCCTTTTTCGGTCCGCAAATACAGGCGCGCGTTACCGGCGGTGCCGCGACCGGCGACAAGCCTTCTGGATACGCGTCGCCGGTGCTCGTCGAGGGTCTGCCGACCAGCGTCTCCACCAGTTGATCGATCGGGCAGGGTGGCCATGAAATTGCCGTTTGGGCGCCGCGTGACATCGCGGCGCCCTTCGTGTATCGGAACTCGGCATCGTGCCAATGTTCGGGTGCCTGCGCGAGGGCGGCCAGCCCAGGCGCCCCACATGCAAATGACGAGGACCATATGACGGTGAAGCCCCTCTACCGACGTGTTTTGTTGAAAGCGTCGGGCGAAGCGTTGATGGGCGAACAGCATTTCGGCATCGATGTCTCGGTCGTGGACCGCATTGCCGCCGACATCGCCGAAGCCCGCGCGCTGGGCATCGAGGTTGGCGTCGTCATCGGCGGCGGCAACATCTTTCGCGGCGTGGCCGTCGCCTCCAAGGGCGGAGACCGCGTCACCGGCGACCATATGGGCATGCTGGCCACGGTCATCAACTCGCTGGCGCTGCGTACATCGCTGAACAAGATCGGCGTCGACGCCGTCGTGCTGTCCGCGATTGCCATGCCCGAGCTCTGCGAAAGCTTTTCGCAACGCCAGGCGACCGCCTACATGAACCAGGGCAAGGTGGTGATCTTTGCCGGCGGCACCGGCAATCCGTTCTTCACGACCGATTCGGCCGCCGCACTTCGCGCGGCTGAAATCGGCGCCGACGCGCTGTTCAAGGGCACGCAGGTCGACGGCGTCTACTCGGCTGATCCGAAAAAGGATCCGGATGCGACGCGTTTCGAGCGCATCAGCCATGGTGAAGTCATAAAACGCGGCCTTTCCATCATGGATACGGCTGCGATTGCACTTGCGCGTGAAAACAACATTCCGATAATCGTTTATTCGATCCACGAAAAAGGTGGTTTCGGCGATATTCTGAGGGGCGGCGGCCGCTGCACGGTCGTCGCGGACGATTGATCCGGGGCCTGATCCCGAAGAGGGAAGCCGGTTTCGACAATCGGCTCGAACGCCCCGAAGCAGTGAACCCGCGGCAGACGGGTCGAGGAGACTAAGATGAGTGGTGAGTACGACGATCTCAAGCGGCGCATGGATGGGGCAATCGCGGCGTTCAAGCATGACCTGGCTTCGCTGCGGACCGGTCGTGCTTCCAGCAATCTGCTCGATGCGATCCAGGTGCAGGCCTATGGCACCACCATGCCGATCAACCAGGTCGCCAACGTCACGGTGCCGGAGCCGCGCATGATCTCGGTGTCGGTCTGGGACAAGTCGATGGTCAGTGCCGTCGACCGCGCCATCCGCGAATCCAATCTGGGCTTCAATCCGATCGTCGACGGCACCAATCTGAGGATTCCGCTGCCGGAGCTCAACGAGCAGCGCCGCAAGGAACTGGTCAAGATCTCGCATGGCTACGCCGAGAACGCCCGCGTCGCCGCGCGCCACGTGCGTCGCGACGGCATGGACTTCCTGAAGAAGGCGGAGAAGGACGGCGACATCAGCGAGGACGATCATCGCAAGCGTTCGGACCAGGTGCAGAAGCTCACCGACGAAACGATCAGCACCATCGATCATCTGCTTTCCGACAAGGAAGCTGAAATCATGCAGGTTTAGGTTGGCCTTGGGCTGATCCGAAAGCGAGATCATGACAACGCCCGCGCACGTCGCGATCATCATGGATGGAAATGGACGCTGGGCCAAGGCGCGTGGCATGCCGAGGCTTGCGGGTCATCGCGCCGGGGTGGAGGCGCTGCGCAAGACGGTGCGGGCGGCTCCCGATCTCGGCATCTCCTTCCTGACCGTCTATGCCTTCTCGTCGGAGAACTGGTCGCGGCCGAAGTCCGAGGTCAGCGACCTGATGGGACTGTTGAAGCTGTTCATCCGCCGTGACCTTGCCGATCTGCACCAGAGCGGCGTGCGGGTCAGGATTATCGGCGACAGGACAGGGCTGCAGGCCGACATCAGGGGGCTGCTCGACGAAGCTGAATCGCTTACCGCCAACAACGAGGCGCTGACGCTGGTCATCGCCTTCAACTATGGCGGGCGCGACGAGATCGTCCGCACGGCGCGCAAGCTTGCCTCGGCCGTGGCGCGCGGCGAGATCGACAGCGAGGCAATCACCGCCGAAAGCTTTGCCGGCTTGCTCGACACGCAAGGCATCCCAGACCCGGAACTGGTCATACGCACCAGCGGCGAGCTCCGCCTGTCCAACTTCCTCTTGTGGCAGGCCGCCTACAGCGAACTCGTCTTCCTGCCGTGCTATTGGCCGGACTTCAACCGCGAGCACCTCGCCGAGGCCTTGCGCGAATTCGCCGGCCGCGAGCGCCGTTTCGGCGGCCTGGGCCCGCCAGACGTCGCTTCGCGACCGGCCGCGGGATGAGCAACCTTCAGCTCCGCGTCATTTCGGCGGTCGTGCTGGCCATCGTCGCCCTTGGCCTGACCTGGCTTGGCGGCCTGCCTTTCCGGCTGCTGTGCGCGGCGATGTCGGCGATGATCTTTTACGAGTGGACGCGCATGTCGCGGCCTGTGCCGGCCAGCGGGCTCGGCTTCCTGCCCGAAGCGCTGGCCACCGTTTTCATCGTCGCCCTGATTGCCGGCCTTCCCGCATTCTGGCTGCTGCCGCTCGTCGTGGCGCTGGTTGCCGTGGCGGCGATTGCCGCCCGGGTCGGCAAGAGCGGGCAGTGGGACGCGAGCGGTCTTGCCTATGCTTGCGTGTCTGGCTTGTCGCTTGCCCTGCTGCGTGATGGCGACCATTCGGGGCTCGTCGCCATCCTGTTTCTGTTCGCGGTGGTCTGGGCGACCGACATTTTTGCCTATTTCGTCGGCCGCGCCGTCGGCGGCCCCAAACTGGCGCCGTCGATTTCGCCCGGCAAGACGCGCAGCGGCGCGCTCGGCGGCGCGGTTGGCGGCGTTGTCGCCGGTCTCATCCTGGCCGCCATCGCCGGCGCCGGCAACCTGGTGTTGCTCGGTCTCGTGGCGCTCGCGCTTTCGATTGTCGCCCAGGCTGGCGACCTTTTCGAATCATGGGTCAAGCGGCGCCATGGCTGCAAGGATTCGGGCGTGCTCATTCCGGGCCATGGCGGCGTCATGGATCGTGTCGATGGGCTTGTCGCGGCGGCTCTCGCCCTGTACGTCATCGGCTGGATTTCGGCGGGGGCCGATCATCCGGCACGGGGGCTGTTTCCCATTTGAATGGTGTCGCTCCGCGATCCGATGCGGGCATGCCTTGGATTTGCCTGGATTGATGTCACAGTCACGGCGCAACCGCGGAAGAATTGAGGGCCTGAATTGAACGAGATTCTTCACGCGATTTTCAGCACGGACGGCCTCTTTCTCGGCACGCTGGTGCCGTTTCTCTTCGTGCTCACCGTGGTGGTGTTCGTCCACGAAATGGGCCACTACCTCGTCGGCCGCTGGTGCGGCATCGGGGTCAGGGCGTTCTCGATCGGCTTCGGTCCGGAACTCATCGGCTTCAACGACAGGCATGGCACACGCTGGAAGCTCTGCGCCATACCGCTGGGCGGCTACGTCAAATTTGTCGGCGACATGAGCGCCACCTCCAGCAAACCTACGGCTGGAGAGCTCGAAACGCTGACCGACGAGGAACGCAAGATTGCCTTCCACACCCAGGCGATCTGGAAGCGCGCGGCGACGGTGGCGGCCGGGCCGCTGTTCAATTTCCTGCTGACGATCGTCGTCTTCTCCGTGCTGTTCACCACCTATGGGCGTTATGTCGCCGAGCCCATGGTGGCGCAGGTTACCGCCGACAGTCCGGCAGCCAGGGCCGGCATCCTGCCCGGAGACCGATTCGTCAGTGTCGACGGCAGCAAGGTCGAGACCTTCGGTGACGTGCAGCGCCTGGTTTCGGGCCGTGCCGGTGACACAATCACCTTCGTCATGCTGCGCGGTGGCAAGGAAGTCACCGTGACGGCGACACCGCAGTTGATGGAGCAGCAGGACGCACTCGGCAACAAGATCAGGGTCGCGGTGATCGGTGTCGTCAACAACAAGGAGCTCGGCCAGCCCCGTCTAGTCACCTACACCCCGGTCGGCGCCGTTGCCGCGGCGGTCGAGGAAACCGGCCATGTCATCGAGCGCACCGGCCAGTTCATGCAGCGCTTCGCCGTCGGGCGCGAGGACAAGTGCCAGCTGGGTGGCCCCGTCAAGATCGCCGACATGGCCGGCAAGGCAGCCAAACTGGGTTTCGAGTGGCTGGTTCAGCTCGTTGCATTGCTGTCCGTCGGGATAGGCATTCTAAACCTTTTGCCGATTCCCCCCCTCGACGGAGGCCATCTCTTGTTCTACGGGGTGGAGGCCGTCATCCGCCGTCCGGTGTCGGAATGGATGATGGAAATGGCCTATCGGGCCGGTCTGCTTCTGGTGCTGTGCTTCATGGGCTTCGTTTTCTGGAACGATCTGTTTGGGTGCTGAAATCATGAAGGAATTTGGCCTGGGCATGGTCGATGTTGAGACGCCGTTTACCATGCACGGGGATATGAGTGACGCGAAAGCCACGCAACTCGGTTAAGTAAATACAAATTAACCAGAAGCCTTGCGTGTAGGGAAAATCCGGTTAATACGGTAGGGGAAATTACCGCACGTCCGGTTTTCTCGCCGTGGGGACTACGAGAAAAGGTTATTAAGCCCGATGAAGGCAGCATCCAAGTTTCTGAACGCCGCGTCCGCGGCGGCACTGTCCGCCGCTCTGGTCGTACCAGGTGCGCTCGCAGTGCAATTCGTTGCCACATCGGCGGCTGAAGCCGCTGTCGTCAGCCGGGTGGAAGTGAGCGGCAACCAGCGTGTCGACGCCGAAACCATCCGCAACTACATCACCATCAAGCCGGGCAAGGCCTTCTCCAGTTCGGACATCGACAGCGCGGTCAAGGCGCTGTTCGGCACCGGCCTGTTCTCGGATGTCCAGATCAACCAGGTCGGCTCGACCCTGGTGGTCAAGGTTTCCGAATACAAGGTCGTCAACCAGGTGCTGTTCCAGGGCAACAAGAAGCTCAAGGACAACGCGCTTCAGGCCGCGGTTCAGCTGAAGCCGCGCAGCACGTTCTCGCAGGCCACGCTCGATTCGGACGTCGAGGCAGTCAAGGCCGCGTACCGCCGTATCGGCCGCGACGACGCCGGCGTGACCACCCAGATCATGGATCTCGGCGACAACCGCGTGAATGTGGTCTTCAAGATCACCGAAGGCGACCGCACGCAGATCGCCGCGATCAATTTTGTCGGCAACAGCGCCTATTCCAGCCGCCGCCTGTCGGACGTGATCAACACCAAGCGCTCGTCCTGGGTTTCGTTCATCCTGCGCGATGACGTCTATGACGAAGACAAGCTGCGCGCCGACCAGGAGCTGCTGCGCCGCTTCTATTACAATCACGGCTACGCCGATTTCCAGGTCGTGTCGGCTGTCGGCGAACTCGACAATGCGACGAACAAATACACCGTCACCATCACCGTCCAGGAAGGCGAGCGGTACAATTTCGGCGATATCAGCGTCGAAAGCACGATCCCGGAAGTCGACGCCAAGTCGCTGCAATCGGTGGTCGAGACCCAAAAGGGCGACGTCTACAACGCAAAGAACGTCGAGGATTCGATCATTGCCCTGACCGAGAAGGTGGCCGGTTCCGGCTACGCCTTCGCGCAGGTGACGCCACGTGGCGACCGCAATTTCGAGAACCATACGATCTCGGTGGTCTATACCATCGATCAGGGCACCAAGGCCTATATCGAGCGCATCGAGATCCGTGGCAACGATCGCACACGCGACTACGTCATTCGCCGCGAATTCGACGTCAGCGAAGGCGACGCGTTCAACCAGGTGCTTGTCCAGCGCGCGAAGAAGCGGCTGGAAGACCTGAATTATTTTGACAAAGTCGATATCTCGACGGTGCCCGGCTCGCAGCCCGACCAGGTCGTCCTGGTGGTCGACGTGGTCGAGAAGTCGACGGGTGAATTCTCGGTCGGCGCCGGCTATTCGACCGGTGGCGACACGGCGGGTCCGTCGGTTGAAGGATCGATCACCGAGCGTAACTTCCTCGGCCGCGGCCAGTTCATCAAGGTGTCGGCGGGCGGCGGCAAGAATTCACGCGACTACAGCCTGTCCTTCACCGAGCCTTATTTCCTCGGCCGTCGCATCGCCGCCGGCTTCGACATCTACAAGTCGACGCGGGAATACAACAACAATTACGACAGCGACACGACGGGCGCGACGATCCGCTTCGGACTGCCGATCACTAACAGCATCACGACCCAGCTGGCCTACAACATCTCGCAAGAGAAATATAAGGTCGACGATAGTTGCGGTCCCACCGGTCCTGGTAATTTGGACGGCACCTGCACGATTTCTCCGGCCATCCTGGATGGCATCGCTCAGAGTCCTTGGATCAAGTCGTCGGTCAGCTTGGGGCTGGTCTACAACACCATCGACGACATGAAGAACCCGCATGAGGGTATCTACGCCAACACGACGGTCGAAGTGGCCGGTCTCGGTGGCGATGCCAAGTTCGTGAAGGTCACTGGACGCGGCAGCGTCTACCAGACTCTCTCCGAGCAGCTTGACCTGGTCGGATTGATTTCAGGCGGTGCGGGTCACGTGGAGGCTTACGGCGGCGATGGATCTCTGCGGATATTCGATCAATTCCAAAGCACTGACCGCATGATCCGTGGCTTTGCCTATGGCGGTATCGGCCCGGTCGATCCGACCACGGGTGACCATCTCGGTGGTGTGACCTATTTCAACGCCTCGGCCGAAGCGCAGTTCCCGTTGCCTGTTGTTCCGGAGAGCTTCGGTCTGCGCGGCGCTGTATTTGCGGATGCTGCAACGTTGTACGGCAGCAAGATCGATACTAGCGTGAACCAGAGTTCGCTTGACATGAAATTGCGTGCTTCGGTCGGTATCGGCCTGATGTGGGCCTCGCCCTTCGGTCCGATCCGTATCGACTATGCGATCCCGGTCAGGAAGGAAGCGACCGACGACGTGCAGGAATTCAACTTCGGCATATCGACCCGCTTCTGATCGGCGGCCAACGATGCTCCCGGATTTTCTGGATCCGGGAGAAATGTTCCGACCTAGCTGGATATAGCTTCTGGAATGACCGATCCGGTGTTCTTCGCGCCATCACGCCGGTATACGGCGGCCGAAGTCGCGAATCTGACCGGCTCGGTGCTTGTCGATTCCGGCCAATCCGACGTTTCTATCTCTGCGCTGGCTCCGGCCAGCGAGGGCGGCGCCAATGCGCTTGTCTTCGTCGACGGCAAGCGTAATTCAGCGCTGATGCCGTCGCTGCGGGCCGCGGCGGTCCTGTGCCCGGCCGAATTCGCCAACAAGGCGCCGGACGGCGTCGCTGTCCTGATCCATCCGCGGCCGCAACAGGCATTCGCGCTGGTTGGACGATTGCTGTTCCCGACAGCCGCGACGCCGGGGCCAATGACCAGTGAAACCGGTATCTCCCCGCACGCTCATATCGACCCGACCGCCCATGTCGAAGCTGGCGCGATCATCGAGGCCGGCGTGGTCATCGGGCCGGGCGTCTCGATCGGCAGCGGCACCGTCATCGCGCCCAACGCCGTCATTGGACAGTCCTGCCGGATCGGCCGTGACGGTTATGTCGGGCCGGGCGCCAGTATTCAGTATGCGCTGATCGGCAATCGGGTCATCATCCATGGCGGCGCCAGGATCGGCCAGGACGGCTTTGGATTCGTTGGCGGCGCCAAGGGGCCGGAACGCGTTCCCCAGATCGGGCGGGTCGTTATCCAGGACGATGTCGAGATCGGCTCCAATTCCACCGTCGATCGCGGCGCCATGTCCGATACGATCATCGGCCAGGGTACCAAGATCGACAATCTCGTACAGATCGCTCATAACGTCCGCATCGGCCGCAATTGCATAGTGGCCGGGCTTTCCGGTATTTCCGGTTCCGTGGTCGTGGGTGACAATGTCACGATGGGCGGCGGCGTCGGGCTGGCGGATCACCTGACCATCGGCACGGGAGCCAAGCTTGCCGCCAGAAGTGGATTTATGAGCAATGTTCCTGCCGGCGAGATCTGGGGCGGTTATCCGGCACAGCCGATGGCGGAAGCCATGCGAGAGATAGCCATGTTGCGCACGATGGCCAGGGCACGCAAGCAGGGCAAGGACAATGGCTGACATGGTGGCGGCGACGACGCTGGAAGCGGTCGACATAATGGGGCTGATGAAGCTCCTGCCGCACCGCTATCCCTTCCTGATGATCGATCGCATCGTCGAGATCGATGGCGACAACTCCGCCATCGGCATCAAGAACGTGACCATAAACGAGCCACATTTTCAGGGGCATTTCCCCGACCAGCCGGTGATGCCGGGCGTGCTGATCGTCGAGGCCATGGCGCAGACGGCCGGCGCCATCTGTATCCGCAGCCTTGGAGCATCGAAGCCGTCGCTGGTCTATTTCCTCACCATCGACAATGCCAAATTCCGCAAACCGGTGGTCCCCGGCGACCAGTTGAAGATCCACGTCAAGAAAATCAAGAAGCGCGGCAACCTGCTCAAATTCGCCTGCGAAGCCCTGGTCGACGGTACCAAGGCAGCCGAGGCCGAGATTTCAGCCATGATGGTCACCGGCGACTGACGATCGAGTGCCTATGAAAATCAAGACTTCAATCCATCCTTCTTCCGTCGTGGAAGAAGGCGCTCAAATCGGCCAAGGTGTGCGCATAGGGCCGTTCTGCCATGTCAGCGCCGATGCCGTGATCGGCGACGGTGTCGAACTGGTCAGCCATGTCTCGGTGATGGGCGCGACCACTATCGGAGCGTCTACCAAGGTCTATCCGATGGCGACATTGGGCGCGCCGCCGCAGAACACAAAGCACAAGGGCGGCCGCACCACCCTGGTCATCGGCGCCAACTGCACCATCCGCGAAGGCGTGACCATGCATGTCGGAACCGACACCAGCCGGGGCGAAACGACGGTCGGCGACAACGGCAATTTCCTCGCTTACGCCCACATCGCCCATGATTGCGTCGTCGGCAAGAACGCCACCTTCGCCAATGGTGCCACGCTTGGCGGACACTGCGAGATCGGCGACAACGTCTATATTGGCGGCCTCAGCGCCGTGCATCAATTCGTGCGTGTCGGCGACAACGCCTTTCTTGGCGGGTGCTCGGCTTTTGTCGGCGACGTCATTCCCTATGCCATTGCCGTCGGCAACCGCGCCAGCTTGCGCGGCTTGAACATCATCGGCCTCAAGCGTGCCGGCCTGCCGCGTTCCGAAATCTATCTGCTGCGTAGAGCTTACAGGACGATCTTCGATCGGTCCCGCACCGTCGGCGAGAACATCGAATTGGCCAAGGCCGAGTTCGCCGCTTCGCCGACCGCCATGAAGATCATCGATTTCATCACCAGTCGCGGCAAGCGGCACTATGCTGTGCCGTCGCTCAAGGGCGGCGATGGCGACGACACCGATGATGAAGACTGAGACGGCGGGAACTGCTCTCGATCTCCCGCCTGATGCCAGGGTCGGCATCATCGCCGGCGGCGGCAGCCTTCCGGTCGAAGTGGCGGCCGGCCTGGCAGAGGCCGGACATCCGCCCATCATCATCCTGGTCGATGGTCAGGCCGACCGTCAGTCCGACCTCACAATCTACGAGCATGAAAGCCTCGCGCTGGAAGACATCGGCTCGCTGGCTGCGTTGCTGAGGCGCCGGCGGATCACCCATCTGGTCCTTGCCGGCGAGATCAGGCGCAGGCCGCGGCTGGTCGACATGCGCCCGAGCCTTGGCTTGCTGGCGCTGATACCCTCGGTCGCCATGGCGCTTGCGCGCGGCGATGACGGGCTGTTGAAGATATTGACCCGCGGCCTGGAGGCGCGCGGCGTTAAAGTCGTCGGCGCGCATGAGGTCGTGCCCCGGCTTGTCGCGACCGAAGGGCCGCTGACCAAGGCAGTGCCGAGAAAGTCCGACTGGCGCGATATCGAGGCGGCACGCGCGGCGGCAAAGGCCATCGGCGCGCTCGACATTGGTCAGGCGGCTATTGCCATCGGTGGACGCGCTATTGCCTTGGAAGGCGTCGAGGGCACCCACGGACTGCTCGAGCGGACGCAGCAGCTGCGCGGCCATGGCAGGCTTGCGGGCAAGACCCGCGGTGTCCTGGTCAAATGCGCCAAGCCCGGCCAGGAGTTGCGTGCCGACCTGCCATCCATTGGCCCCCGTACGGTCGAGGCGGCACACGCCGCCGGGCTTGCCGGCATTGCCGTGGAAGCGGGCCATTCGCTGATCCTCGAAGGTCCCCACGTTCTCGCGCGCGCCAATGCGCTTGGCCTGTTCGTGTTCGGCCTGCCGGCCGCGGAGCCTGGCCATGGCAACTGAGAAGCCGCTGAAGATCGCCATCGTCGCCGGCGAAGAGTCCGGCGACTTGTTGGGCGCCGACATCGTGCAGGCGTTGAAACGCATGACCGGACGCGAGGTGCGGCTGGTCGGCATTGGCGGACGGCATCTGCAGGCGCTTGGGCTGGTGCCGTTGTTCGACGGCGCCGAGATCGCGCTGATGGGGCTCAGCGCCATTCTGCGTGACCTGCCGCGCCTGATGCGGCGGATCAGCCAGACGGCGGGCGCGGTCGCTGCTGAAACCCCCGATTGCCTGATCACCATCGACAGCCCTGATTTCTCGCTGCGCGTCGCCAAAAAGGTCCGCGCCGCCGATCCGTCGATCCCGATCGTCCATTATGTCTGCCCAAGTGTCTGGGCGTGGCGGCCGGGCAGGGCGCCGGCGATGAAGCCCTATGTCGACCACATATTGTGCATCCTGCCGTTCGAGGTGAAGGAGCTCAGCCGCCTCGGCGGCCCGCAGGGCACCTATGTCGGACATCGCCTTACGCATGATCCGGGCGTACTCAGCGCTGCAAGGGCGCAGACCCAGCCGCGCGACCTCTCGGGAGATCGCATCAAGACGCTGCTCGTCTTGCCCGGTTCGCGGCGCGGTGAGGTGAGCCGGCTGATCGAACCGTTCGGCGAGACGGTCTCGATCCTGCGGCAGCGCGGACATCAACTGCGTCTTCTGTTGCCGACAGTGCCGCATGTCGCCGACCTGGTCAGGGCCTCGGTGGCGCGCTGGGACCAGGAGCCGGAAATCATTCTCGATCCCGAGCGCAAATGGCAGGCCTTCGGCAAGGCCGATGCCGCGCTGATCGCGTCTGGAACGGTGTCGCTGGAACTGGCGTTGTCGGGCGTGCCGACGATCTCGTGTTACCGGCTCGATCCGGTGATGCGCATGGTCCAGGGCCTGGTCAGGGTGTGGAGTGCCGCCTTGCCCAATCTCATCGCCGACCAGGCGATCGTGCCGGAGCACTACAACCAGTATGTGCGGCCACGCTATCTGGCGCGGCAGCTGGAGGCCCTGTTTTCGGACACCGCCTACCGTAGCTGGCAAAAGGACGGCTTTGCTGAAGTTGTCAGGCGCATGGCCACGGACAGGCCTTCAGGCGAGATCGCCGCTGAGGTGGTGATGGGGTGCATAAAGAAGGCAGTAGGCAGTAGGCAGTAGGCAGTAGGCAGTAGGCAGTAGGCCTCTTATTCCCTACTGCCTATTCCCTATTCCCTATTCCCTATTCCCTATTCCCTATTCCCTATTCCCTATTCCCTATTCCCTCTATTCCCTATTCCCTCTATTCCCTACCTTTTCGCGATCGGCACGTAGTCACGCTCCGGCGCACCGGTATAGAGCTGGCGCGGGCGGCCGATCTTCTGGCGCGGATCTTCGATCATTTCCTTCCACTGCGCGATCCAGCCGACGGTGCGGGCAACCGCGAACAGCACGGTGAACATGGTGGTGGGGAAGCCCAGCGCCTTCAGCGTGATGCCGGAGTAGAAGTCGACGTTCGGGTAGAGCTTCTTCTCGATGAAGTAGGAATCGGTCAGCGCGATCTTTTCCAGCTCCATGGCGATGTCGAGCAGCGGATCGTCCTTGATGCCGAGTTCACCCAGAACCTCATGCGCCGTCTTCTGCATGATCTTGGCGCGCGGATCGTAGTTCTTGTAGACGCGGTGGCCAAAGCCCATCAACCGGAACGGGTCGTCCTTGTCCTTGGCGCGGGCGATGAATTCCGGGATGTGATCGACATGGCCGATCTCGCCCAGCATGTTGAGCGCCGCTTCGTTGGCGCCGCCATGGGCCGGGCCCCACAGGCAAGCGATGCCGGCGGCGATGCAGGCGAACGGGTTGGCGCCCGAAGAGCCGGCGAGGCGAACGGTCGAGGTCGAGGCGTTCTGCTCGTGGTCGGCATGCAGGATGAAGATGCGCTCCATGGCGCGTGCCAGCACCGGGTTGATCTTGTATTCCTCGCACGGCACGGCGAAGCACATGTGCAGGAAGTTGGCGGCGAAACCGAGATCGTTCTTCGGGTAAATGAAGGGCTGGCCGATGTGGTACTTGTAGGCCATGGCCGCGATCGTCGGCATCTTGGCGATCAGCCGCATGGAGGCAACCATGCGCTGGTATGGATCGGAGATGTCGGTGGAGTCGTGATAGAAGGCCGACAGCGCACCGACCACGCCGCACATCACCGCCATCGGGTGCGCGTCGCGGCGGAAGCCGGTGAAGAAGCGCGACATCTGCTCGTGCACCATGGTGTGGCGCGTCACGCGGTAATCGAAATCGTCCTTCTGCGCCTTGGTCGGCAGTTCGCCGTAGAGCAGGAGATAGCAGACTTCGAGGAAATCGCCGTGTTCGGCCAACTGGTCGATCGGATAGCCGCGGTGCAGGAGAATGCCGGCATCGCCATCGATGAAGGTGATCTCCGACTCGCAGCTCGCCGTCGAGGTGAAGCCGGGATCGTAGGTGAAGGCACCGGTGGTGCTGTAGAGCGAAGCGATGTCGATGACGTCGGGCCCGACGGAACCGCTTCGCACCTTGAACTCATGAGTCTTGCCGCCGAATTCCAGCTTTGCCGTGGCCTCTTGGGTCTTGCCGCCAAATTCCAGTTTTGTCGCAGCTTCGGTCATTGCAAACTCCTTCTCGTTTCCTCATGCCGGCAAAGGCAAATTTCTGCAGAGCGACACGTCGAAATCACCGCAATGCGCGTATTCGCCACCGCATTTCAGGAGGGTGCGTGCCAGATTGGGCCAGGGCCTAATGTTGCACTGCGAAACCCGCCTTTCAATGCCAATCTTCTTGGGCCAGTTTGCTCCTAATCGATTTGATCGGCTATGCGCGCCAGGCTCTCCTCGCGCCCCAGCACGGCAAGCACGTCGAACACGCCTGGCGAGGTGCTTTTGCCCGTCAGGGCGGCCCTCAGAGGCTGCGCCACGGCGCCAAGCTTGTGGCCACCGGCCAGTGCGTAGTCCCGGATCGCGGCCTCCGCGGCCGCGGCCGTCCAGTCGCCCGACAGCGCGTTCAAAGCTTCGTGAGCGCCGCGCAGGATCTTGCGGGCATCGTCGTTGAGCAGGAGTGCCGCCTTGTCGTCGATCGGCAGCGGCCGCGTGGCAAACAGGAAAGCGGCGCCGTCGACGAGCTCGACCAGCGTCTTGGCGCGCTCCTTCAGGCCGGGCAGCGCTGCCAGCAGCTGCGCCTTGTTGCGGTCGTCGAGGCGCGCGGCCATCGCCGGGCCACCCTCGAGATAGGGCAGGGTGGCGATGAAGATGTCCAAGAGTTCGGCATCGGCCATGCGGCGCATATGGGCGCCGTTGATCGCCTCCAGCTTGGCGAAATCGAAACGGGCCGCGCCCTTGTTGACGTCGCCTATGTCGAACCAGGACACCATGTCCTTGATCGACATGATCTCGTCGTCGCCGTGGCTCCAGCCCAGGCGCGCCAGGTAGTTGAGCAGTGCTTCCGGCAGGTAGCCCATGGCGCGGTAGGCCTCGACGCCAAGCGCGCCGTGCCGCTTCGACAGCTTGGCACCGTCGGCGCCATGGATCAGCGGGATGTGCGACATCGACGGCACATCCCAACCCATGGCGTTGTAGATCACGGTCTGGCGGGCGGCATTGGTCAGGTGATCGTCGCCACGGATGATGTGGGTGATGCCCATGTCGTGATCGTCGACGACGACGGCATGCATGTAGGTCGGGTTGCCGTCGGAGCGCAGGATGATGAAGTCGTCGAGATCCTTGTTGGGGAAGCGCACCTCGCCCTGCACGCGGTCGTGCACCACGGTCTCGCCCTCCGTCGGCGCCTTGACACGGATTGCGCCCTTGACGCCGGGCGGGGCTTCGGACGGATCACGATCGCGCCACTGGCCGTTGTAGCGCGGCGGCAGGCCCTTGGCGCGCGCTGCCTCGCGCATCGCCTCGAGTTCGGCGGGGGTCTCGTAGCTGTAATAAGCCTTGCCCAGGCGCACCAGCTCCTCGGCCACCTCGCGGTGTCGCGGCGCGCGCTCGAACTGCGAAACCGCGTCGCCATCCCAGCCCAGACCGAGCCAGGTGAGGCCGTCCAGGATCGCGGCCGTCGCCGCCTCGGTCGAACGCTCGCGATCGGTGTCCTCGATGCGCAGCAGCATCGTGCCGGCGGTATGCTTTGCATACAGCCAGTTGAACAGCGCCGTGCGCGCGCCGCCGATGTGCAGGTAGCCGGTGGGCGAGGGGGCAAAACGGGTGACGACCTTGTCGGACATTGAACTCTCGGGAAGCGTCTGAAGCGGGGTGTGGGGTGCGCGGACTTTCGCGCGTCGCGCGTTCATGTACCATAGGGCGTCAGGGGTGCAAGGGGCAGACCCGATGGCTGGACGAAGCCGGGGCTCGGATCAGGGCGAGGACGCAGTTGTTGGCGTCAGCGAGCGGTCCTTGTTTGCGATGCCGCTGCCGGCCGAGTTGCCGACGCAATCGCCTCTCGTGCCGGGTTCAGGCAAGCAGTCGCTACCGGATATCCCCGCCCCAGTTTCGTCGCCGGCCGGCAGGATCGTGCGTGTGCGTCGGCAACTCGGCCGGCTGTCATTGCCGCGCCTGCGCAACGGCATCACTGCGGCGGCGGAGCTGGAGCTTGACCGCGGCATTGGCTTCCTGCTGGTGCCGGTTTGCCTTGCAATCGGCGCGATCGGCTATTTTTCCCTGGCAGCCGAACCGGACTTCGCCAGGCCTGTCGCGGTGGTGGCCCTCATGGGCCTGCTGGCGATTGTCTCGCGCTCGTGGCCGAAAACCCATCTGTGCATGACGGCGGCATTGCTGTGCGCGCTTGGCTTGCTCGCCGCCAAGGTCGAGACGTGGCGCACCGGAACCCAGATGCTGGGCTCGGAAATCTCGACGCAACTGAGCGGCCGCGTGGTCTCGATCGAAGAGATGGAGACCGGCCGCATCCGGCTGACCATCGACGTGACATCGACCGCCCGGCCGAAACTGCGCTACGCGCCGGAAAGGGTTCGGCTTTCGGCACGCAAGATACCGCCGGAAATGACCGCCGGCTCCCTTGTCACGGGCTACGCCAAGCTGTTGCCGCCAACCGGTCCGGTGCGGCCGGAGAGCTACGATTTCTCCTTCGACAGCTATTTCGCCGGCATCGGCGGCAGCGGGTTCTTTCTCGGCAATCCAAAAGTCGTTGCGGCCGATGACGGTGGCATGCCGCTGTCGGCCCGCCTTTCCTCAGCGATAGAAAACGCCCGCGAAGCCATTGCCGACCATATCAGGGGCAGCGTCGGCGGCGCCGAAGGCGAGATCGCGGCGGCGTTGATCGTCGGCGTGCGCGCCGGCATCCCCGACGAAATCAACGAAGCGATGCGGCGCACCGGCATCTATCACATCATCTCCATTTCGGGACTGCACATGGCGCTGGTCGCCGGCACCATCATGGGTCTGCTGCGCGGCGCCTTCGCGTTGTTCCCCGACTTTTCCGCGCGCCGGCCGGTGAAGAAATACGCGGCCGCGGCCGCACTTTTGTCGATCGCCGCCTATCTCGTCATCTCCGGCGTCGTCGTCGCCGCCGAGCGCAGCTTCATCATGCTGGCGGTGATGCTGATTGCCGTCCTGTTCGATCGCGCGGCGCTGACCATGCGCAATCTTGCGATCTCGGCGATCGCCGTCATCCTGGTTTCGCCGCATGAGGTGGTCGGTCCGAGCTTCCAGATGTCGTTCGCTGCGACCGCGGCCCTGGTTGGCGCCTATGCGGGCTGGGCGGATCACCGTGCGGGAAAGACCAGACCGCCGCCGCCGAAGCGCTCCTTGCCCGGTTTCCTGACCCGAAAATTCCTGCTGGCGACAGGCGGATTGGCCATGACCTCCATCATCGCCGGCAGCGCCACGGCGCTGTTTGCCATCTGGCATTTCCAGCGGGTGTCGCCGCTCAGCCTGTTCGCCAATCTGGCCGTCATGCCGATCGTGTCGGTGGTGATGTTCCTGGCCGTTGCCAGCGCGCTGCTGATGCCGTTCGGACTGGATGCGCCATCCCTTTACCTGATGGGCAAGGGCCTGACCGCGATGATCGCCATTTCGGCGTGGATATCGGAACGCTCTCCGGTCGATGCTGTCGGGCTCATCTCACAGCAATCCGTGCTGCTGGTGACGATTGCCCTGGTCATCGCGACGATGGCGACGACGTGGCTGCGGCTTGCAGCGCTTCCATTCGCGCTCGCCGGCTTGCTGGCGGTGTCCGACACGCGCCCGCCGGATGTGCTGGTCTCGGAAGATGCGCGGCTGGTCGCGCTGCCGATCGGCGGCGGCGAACTCGCGGTCAGCCGGCCCCGGCCAAATGAATTCACGGTCGACAACTGGAAGCGCGCGCTGAGATCCGAAACCATCATCCTGCCGGAGATGTTCGACAAGGCGGATGGACAATTCGATATTGCCGATGCCGTCAATCTCCCGCCGGGAGCGCCGTTCTATTGCACTGACGGCGTCTGTCTCGCCAGGCACCCGTCCGGTGCGATCATAGCGCATGTCGAAGACCGCAAGGATACCTGGAAGGCCTGTGGCTTCGCCGACCTGATCATTGTCAATGACGCGACGGCCTATGATTCTTGCCACAATCCGCTGGTTCTCGTCGTCACCAAACGGCAGCTCGCCCGCAAGGGCAGTGCGGCCATCTTCTTCGACCGCCAATCGGCCACCGGTCCGCCAACCATCAGCTTCGCAGTAGATAGCCCGTATCGGCCCTGGCACGCGCAGCGAAAATTTTCGCGCGAGGCGAGGGGCCTGGAGCCCTATCGCAAACCTGACAAGCCAAGTGCCGTGCCGGCTCAGTAGCGCCTGATCAGCCCGACGAGCTTGCCCTGCACCTTGACCCTGTCCGGCCCGAAGATGCGCGTCTCATAGGCCGGATTGGCGGCTTCAAGCGCAATCGAAGCACCCTTGCGGCGAAACCGCTTCAGGGTCGCTTCCTCCTCGTCGACCAGCGCCACGACGATCTCGCCCGGGCTCGCCGTATCGGCGTTGCGGATAATGACCGTGTCGCCATCGAAGATGCCGGCCTCGATCATCGAGTCGCCCTTGACCTCGAGCGCATAGTGCTCGCCGCCCATGATCATGTCCGGCGGCACCGAGATGGTATGCGTCTGATGCTGGATGGCATCGATCGGCACACCGGCGGCGATGCGACCCATGACCGGGATGGACACCGCTGGAACCGCATCGTCGTCATTGCCGGCAGCGGCAAAGCGCGACGGTGCCGGCTTGATCTGGCGGCCGAGGCTGCCCTGACCGAGACCGCCTTGGCCGAGACTTCCCTGGATGACGCTTGGCGAGAATTTCTTTGCCGCGTTGAGGCCCGGCGCGATCGAATCCGGCAGCCGCAGCACTTCCAGCGCACGCGCCCGGTTGGGCAGCCGGCGAATGAAGCCGCGTTCCTCCAGCGCCGTGATCAGGCGATGGATCCCTGATTTGGAGGCGAGGTCGAGCGCCTCTTTCATCTCGTCGAAGGAGGGCGGAATACCGCTTTCCTTGAGCCGTTCATGAATGAACATCAAGAGTTCATGTTGCTTGCGTGTCAGCATGGCGGCCCCCAAGGCATCTGGACAAGGGTTTTGATCCAGAATGGTTCTGATCCAGAATCGAAAAACAAACCCAGAACAAACACTATCTGTTCCAGTTGTGTTCTGCAACCGTTTAAAGTTTAGTGAATTTGGTAAGAGAGCCGAAATCATTTGCGGCCCCGGACAGGCCGGAAATCGGGGTTTTTCGCCCGTTGCCGCCCGTCGCCCGCATTGAAATGTTTGGTTAATAGCCTGTGGCCTGTCTTGCGACATGGCTCGGCATCAGCCGACGGCAGAGCCCGGCGAGGCCGATTTCCGCGCTTGCGATCGGCTTGCCTGCCGTGAACGAAACGAAATCAAAACGCCAACAATCGCCGGTTCGGAAGCAGGTACGGGATCAGGCTGGCGGGATCGCACCGGCCAGCACCTGCGCATAGGATTCCGCATCGATATTGCCGCCGGAGATGACGCAGACGACGTTGCCGGTCGCCTGCTCGCTGCGGAGAGCCGCGGCCAGCGAGGCGGCGCCCGCGCCCTCGGCGACGACCTTGGCCTTCTAGAACAGGAGCCGCATGGCCTCCGTCACCTCTTGCAGGCTGACGGCGATGGCACCGTCGATGAGCTGGTTCGCCAACGGCCACAGTTCGGGGATCAGGGAGGGACCGCCAATGCTCTTGATGAAGGAGGGCCGTGTCTCGATCTCGACAATACGTCCGGCCGCCAGTGCGGCGGTCACCGGCGCTGCGTTCTCGTCCTCGACGGCAAAGACCCTCGCCTGCGGACGAAGGGCCTTGAGCGCACTTGCAACGCCGGTCGTCATGCCGCCGCCTCCATATGGCGTCAGCACGAAATCGACATCCGGCAGATCCTCGACAATCTCGAGGCCGATGGTGCCATTGCCAGCCAGCACCGCCTGATCGGTAACGGGATTGATGAGAAGTTCGCCAATGTCGGGCCGCTCGATCGCGGTGATGTAGCGCCACCAGGTCCCGTGGGAGACAAAGCGCACCTCGCCGCCAAGACGGCGGACACCGTCGATCTTGGTCTGCGGCGCGCCGGCATACATGTAGGCGGCCATCGGAACGCCAAGAGCCCTAGCCGCCCAGGCCATCCCATAGGCCATGTTGCCCGAACTGACGATCGCAACACCGAGCCTGAGCTCATCGGCGTCACGAGAAAGCAAGGCATTGAGCGCCGGCCTGAGCTTGAAGGCGCCGATCGGCGACAGGGTCTCGAGCTTGAGGAATATCCGCTGGTCGGCACGGCCAAGATCGAGGCGCAGCAGCGGGGTGCGCGGCAGCCAGGCGGCCAGCCGATCGCGGGCTTCGGCAATCTCGTCAAGCGTCGGACGATGCGGAGGTGCCGAGATCATCCGGCAACCGCTTTCAAGCTGCCGGCGCGCGCGACGTCCTTGTTCGCGTCGCCGTCCTCGCTGTGGACATAGACGTGCAGCGTATAACCGATGTGGGCCGTCATCAGCGCTTTTGCCCGCTCGACGTCGCGGTCCAGGGCGGCTTCCATGATCGCCGTGTGGTGCTCGATCGCCATCGCCTCGCGCAGCGCGTTCATGGCCTCTTCGTAGCCGTCCTTGAGGCCGGCCGCCGCCCGCAATGTCGGCGCCAGCCCAAGAAAGCGATGGTGCCGGCGCAGCTGGTCCGAGATCGTCGAGCGAAACCGCAACAGCCAGCTGGATGTCGCAGCGCTCAGCAGCGCGGCATGAAAAGCCTCGTGGTTCTCGTCCCACTGGTCGACGGCGGCATCCGATGGGTCGTCCACCGCGGTCTTGCAGCGGGCGAGCCGGTAGTGCGCGGTGACAACCGCGTCTTCCCACTCCCGGCCGCCTTTCTCCATCGATTCCTGGAAGAGCGGTATCTCGACGACCATCCTCGCGCGCGCCAGATCCTCAAGTTCGGCCCGGGATACGGGGGCGACCGCGAAGCCGCGATTGCTGATGGCGGTGACCAGGCGTTCGGCTTCGAGCCGCGACAATGCTTCGCGCAGCGGCGTCCAGCCAACTCCATAGATGCCGCGCAGGGCGCTGAGCTTGAGCGGGGCACCCGGCATGAGACGGGTGGTGAGGATATCGCGCCGCAGAAGCTGGTAGGCGGCTTCCGTCTTGGTGGAGTTCTTCTGGTCCTGCATCGCGATCCATTCGTTCTCTGCCATTGGAGAAATTATATATGATGGTCGGTGATGGCAAGAATTATATATAATGTTTGACATGCGCCGATGGACTGACCATGATCGCTGGAGGTGCCCCGAGGCGGCGCTGATCAAATCTGGGAGGAAATGATGTTGAAGTCTAAATCCGCTTGGCTGTCGGGATTGGCTCTGGCAGGCGCATTGATGGTCAGCGCCGGCAGCGCCGCGGCCGATCAGATACGTATCGGCATCGCCAATTTCGGCGAGCATCCGCAATTGAACGCCGCCATAGCCGGCTTCAAGAAGGCGCTGACGGACAATGGCTTCGTCGAGGGCAAGGACGTCGTCTACACGGAGAGCCATACTAATTTCGATGCATCGCTGGTGCCGCAGATGATCGCCAAGCTGCAGGCCGAGCAGCCCAAGCTGATCTACACCATCACCACGCCGGTCTCGCAGATCGCCAAGAAGGCGCTCGCGGGCTCCGGCATTCCGATCGTCTTTGCCGCGGTCACCGACCCGGTGGCGGCCAAGCTGGTGCCGTCGTGGGACGCAGGCGACGAAGGCATGACCGGCGCCACCGATCTGCAGGACGTCGCCGCGGTAATGGCCTTCACCAAGAAGCTTCTGCCGAACGCCAAGCGTTTCGGCGTGCCTTACAATCCGGGCGAGGCCAACGACGTTGCCCTGATCGAGAAGATCAAGGCGGCGGCGCCCGCTGCCGGCTTCGAAGTCGTGGAAGTCGGTATCGACAACGTCAATGACATCCAGCAGCGCATCGCCTCGCTCGCCGGCAAAGCCGACGTGATCTACGGCCCGACCTCGAACCTGATCCAGCCGGCGATCGCCGCCGTCTCCGCGGCCGCCCGCCAGGCCGGCATCCCTGTCGTCAACGCCGACGACAGCGCGGTCCGCAACGGCACCGTACCGGCGAGCTTCGCGGTCAATTACACGCAGGTCGGCGTCAACGCCGGCAACATCGCCGCCGAGATCCTCAAGGGCAAGGATCCGAAGACGATCGCGCCGTCGCGCCCGGCCTACAAGGACCACATGGCAACGATTTCCCGCAAGGCGATGGCCGCGTTCGGCATCGAGATACCGGCTTCGATGGCCGATTGCGGCTGCATCGTCGACTGATATCGGGACTGAGGGGTGACGGCAGGGGCGCCGTCACCCTCAGGTCAGGGAGGAACGATGCTCGAGATCCGATCCGCGCGCAAAGTATTCTACAGGGGCCAGGCCGACGAGAAGATCGCGCTGGACGGCCTCAGCCTGTCATTGGCGACTGGCGAGTTCGGCATCGTCATCGGCTCCAACGGAGCCGGCAAGAGCAGCATGCTCAATGCCATTTCCGGAGCGCTCATCCTCGATTCCGGCAAGATCCTGATCAACGGCGCCGATGTGACAAATATGCCGGTGCACAAGCGTGCCGCAAGATTGGCGCGGGTGTTCCAGGATCCGATGCGCGGCACCGCCGCCAGCATGACGGTGGCGGAGAACATGCTGCTGGCCGATCTGCGCAGCCAAAAGCGCACCCTGCGGCAAGGGCTGAACGCCACACGGCTCGCCTCCTACAAGGAGCGCCTGTCCATACTGGGCCTCGGCCTTGAAAATCGTCTCGATACGCGCGTCGACCTGCTCTCGGGCGGGCAGCGGCAGTCCCTGTCGCTGATTATGGCCGTCGGCGGATCGCCAGACTTGCTTTTGCTCGACGAGCACACAGCGGCGCTCGACCCGCGCACGGCCGAGATCGTCATGCAGGCCACGGTGCGTGCCGTCAGCGCGCTGAAGCTGACCACACTGATGGTCACCCACAACATGCAGCACGCCGTCGACTATGGCAGCCGGGTGATCATGCTCGACGCGGGCCGGGTCCTGCTGGAAGTCACCGGCGAGGAAAAGGCTAGGGTCACGGTTATCGATCTGATCGGCCATTTTTCCGTCAAGACCGACCGCATGTTGTTGGCGAGCTGATCCCCATGGGCTTTATTCAGGAAGTTCTCTCCAGCTTCATCTCGATCATGCCGGTCACCCTGGCGCAAAGCCTGATCCTGGCCTTCGTCGTGCTCGGCATCATGATCCCGTTTCGCATGCTGAATTTTCCCGATCTCACCAGCGAAGGCGCGTTTCCACTGGGCGGCTGCGTCTGCGGCGTGCTTTTGGCTGCCGGAGCAGAGCCGGTGACCGGCATCCTGGTCGCATTCATCGTGGGCTTCGCGGCGGGCTGCTGCACCGCCTTCATCCATCTGCGCTTCCGTATCCACACGCTGCTTGCCGGTATTCTGATGATGACGATGCTCTACAGCATCAATCTTCGCATCATGGGCAAGTCCAACCTCTCCGTCTTCGGTTCGCCCACGGTGTTCGACTGGGTGCCGTTCGCGCGGCCGGGTTTTCCGGCCAGCAAGATCGTCGTCGCCGGCCTTCTCGCGCTCGTCGTCTTCGTGGCGCTATACATGTTCTTCAGGACCGAGAAAGGGACCGCGGTGCGCGCCGTGGGCGCCAATCCTGATATGGCCGAGGCGCAAGGCATCAATGTCTGGGCGGCGACCATAGGCGGCGTCGGGCTGGCGAGCGCGTTTTCGGCGTCAAGCGGCGCGCTGATGGTGCAGTCGCAGGGCTTCGCCGACGTCAATATGGGGCTCGGCATCCTCATCAACGGACTGGCCGCGCTGATGATCGGCGAGGCGGTTGTCGGCAAGCAGACCGTCTGGCGCCAGTTGCTGGCGCCCTTTGCCGGCGCGATCATCTATTACCAGCTGGTGTCGTTCTGCCTTGCCGCCGGCATGCCGCCTCCCGATTTGAAGCTTGCCACGGGCCTGTTCGTGCTCGCCATGCTTGCTCTGCCCAGCCTCAAGCGCAGCCGGGGGCCCGCGCCGGCTCGCGAAGCCATTCGTGAATAATCGAGGACATCACCAATCATGAACGCAACGCTCGACCTCACGGCAGTCGAAGCCATGGATGCGGCGGATCCGCTGCGCGCCATGCGCGACCGGTTCACCTTGCCGGAAGGCGTGATCTACCTCGACGGCAATTCGCTCGGCGCCGCAGCGCCTGCGGTTTTCAACGAGTTGCAGAAGGCCGCGACGCAAGAGTGGGCGCAGGATCTGATCCGTGCCTGGAACACCGCCGGCTGGTTCGATATGCCGGTCGCGCTTGGCGACCAGCTCGGCCGGCTGATCGGCGCCGCCCCGGGCCAGACGGTGGTCTGCGACACGACCTCGATCAACATCTACAAGGTGCTGCATGCCGCACTCGGGATGCGGCCGGGCCGGTCGGTCATCGTGGCCGAGGGCGACAGCTTTCCGACCGATCTCTATATGGCCGAAGGCGTCGCCTCGACGCGGCCGGGCACCGTGCTGCGGCTCGAAGGCGTCGATGCGGCAACCATTGAAGAGCTGATCGACGAGCGCGTCGCGGTTATCCTGGTCAACCACGTCAATTACAAATCCGGGCAGCTGCGCGACATGGCCGCGCTGACGCGCAGGGCCCATCAGGCCGGCGCGCTGATCGTCTGGGATCTCTGCCACACCGCCGGCGCCTTGCCGGTCGAGCTCGACAGCGCCAATGCCGATTTCGCCATCGGCTGCACCTACAAATATCTCAATGGCGGTCCGGGCGCTCCGGCCTTCATCTACGCCGCCAAACGCCACCACGACGATGTCCATCAACCGCTCAGCGGCTGGTGGGGCCATGCGCGGCCATTTGCCTTCGAACAGGGTTTTGCAGCCGGCAGCGGCATCCGCCGCTTCCTGTGCGGCACGCAGCCCATGCTTTCGATGCGGGCGCTGAAAGGTGCGCTGGATATCTGGGACGATGTCGACATGGCCGCGGTGCGCACGAAAAGCATCGCGCTGACCGACCTGTTCATCCGGCTTGTCGAGACCAGATGCGGCGCCTATGGCCTCGAACTGGAGAGCCCGCGGGACGGCAATCGGCGCGGCAGCCAGATTTCCTTCATGCATCCGCATGGCTACCAGGTGATGCGGGCCTTGATCGAGCGCGGCGTGATCGGCGATTTCCGCGCGCCGTCGACCATCCGCTTCGGCTTCACGCCGCTCTATGTCGGCTACAGGGACGTCTGGCAGGCGGTCGAGGTGCTGGAGGACATTTTGCGCACCGAAGCTTGGAAAGAGGCGCGATTTGCAGTCAAGACGGCGGTGACTTGAGAAACTAGAGCCGGGTGCGGACCGTCCAGAGTTCCGGGAACAGCACGACCTCCAGCATCTTCTTGAGATAGGAGGCGCCCGATGTGCCTCCGGTGCCGCGTTTCAGGCCGATGATGCGCTCGACCGTGGTGACATGGTTGAAGCGCCAGCGGCGGAAATAGTCCTCGAAATCGACCAGCTTTTCGGCCAGTTCGTAAAACATCCAGTAGCGCTGCGGGTCGCGATAGACGGTCTGCCATGCGACCAGGACCGCCTCATTCTCGGTCCGGGTTTCGCGCCAGTCGGTTCGTCCGGCGTCGGCGCCGATGTCGAAACCGTTGCGGGCCAGAAGCAGCAGCGCTTCGTCGTAGAGCGACGGCTCCGCCAGGATCGCCTCCAGCTTGCTGCTGAGGTCCGGCCGGTGCTTGTGGGGGCCGAGCATTGCGAGGTTGCGGTTGCCGGCCATGAACTCGATGGCGCGGTATTGCCAGGACTGGAAGCCCGAGGACTGGCCGAGCGCATCGCGGAACTCGGTGTATTCGCTGGGTGTCATCGTGCGCAGCACGTCCCAGGCATTGTTCAACTGCTCGAAGATCCGGGCGACGCGCGACAGCATCTTGAAGCTGGGCTCGAGCCGGTCGGCACGGATGGAACGGATCGCGGCACCGATTTCGTGCAAAGCGAGCTTCATCCAGAGTTCGGATGTCTGGTGCTGGATGATGAACAGCATTTCGTCATGCGCCGACGACAGCGGCGTCTGCGCCTCCAGCACTTTCTCCAGATGCAGATAGTCGCTGTAGGACATGCGTTCCTTGAACGACATTTGGGCGCCTTCCGACGCTGGATCGTAGGGCTCGCTCAATTGACGGTCTCCGTGCGCAGCCGGAAGCGCTGGATCTTCCCGGTCTGGGTCTTGGGCAGCGCGGCGATGAATTTCACCGATCGCGGGTATTTATAAGGTGCGATGGTGGCCTTGACGTGGTCCTGCAGGCGCTTGACGGTCAATGCGTCCGGCGCCACGCCTTGCACCAGCACGACATGCGCCTCGACGATCTGGCCGCGCTCGGCATCACCGGCGCCGATGACAGCGCATTCGGCGACATCAGGATGCGACAGCAGCGCCGCCTCGACCTCCGGTCCGGCGATGTTGTAGCCGGCGCTGACGATCATGTCGTCGGAGCGGGCGGCGAAATGGAAGAAACCGTCTTCGTCCTGCGTGAAGGTATCCCCGGTGAGGTTCCAGCCGTCGCGGACATAGTCCTTCTGCCTGTCATCGGCCATGTAGCGGCAGCCGGTCGGTCCACGCACCGCAAGCCGTCCGGTTGCGCCGCGCGGCACTTCACGCATCTCCTCGTCGACGATGCGCGCCTCGTAGCCGCCTACCGGTTTGCCGGTCGATGCAGGCTTCATGTCGTCGAAGCGGTTGGAGATGAAGATGTGCAGCATTTCGGTGGCGCCGATGCCGTCGAGGATCGGCTTGCCGGTCTTCTTCGTCCACTCCTCGAAGACCGGAGCCGGCAATGTCTCGCCCGCCGACACGGCGACACGCAGCGACGACAGGTCCGCCCCTTCGTCCATGGCCTTCAGCATCGCGCGGTAGGCGGTCGGCGCGGTGAAGGAGATGGTCGCTTTGTAGGTTTCGATGATGTGGATCATGTTGGGCGGCGTCGCCTGTTCCAGCAGCGTCGCCGCGGCGCCGAAGCGCAGGGGAAAGATGGCAAGCCCGCCCAGGCCGAAGGTGAAGGCGAGCGGCGGCGAGCCGACAAAAATATCGTCGGGCGTCACCTGCAGGATTTCACGGGCATAGGCGTCGGCGATGATCAGGAGGTCGCGGTGGAAATGCATCGTCGCCTTCGGCACGCCTGTCGTGCCCGAGGTGAAGCCGAGCAGGGCGACATCGTCGCGGCCGGTGTTGACGGCGGTGAAGGTCACCGGCTTGTCGAGCGCGGCACGATCGAGCTCGGCATCATGGTTGGCGGTGCCGTCGAAGCCGATGACCTGTTTCAGGAACGCGCTGTCCTTGGCGCAGGCGGTCATCTCGTCCATCAGCCTGGTGTCGCAGAGCGCGATGGTGACCTCGGCCTTGTCGACGATCTTGGAAAGCTCGCCGGCGCGCAGCATCGGCATGGTGTTGACGACCACGGCGCCGACCTTGGTGGCGGCCAGCCAGCAGGCGACCATGGCAGGGTTGTTGGCGGAGCGGATCAGCACCCGGTTGCCCGGCTTGACGCCATAATTTTCGACCAGCGCGTGCGCCAGCCTGTTCGTCCAGTCGGACAGTTCCTTGTAGGTGCGGCGGCGGCCATTGCCGATCAGGGCGGTGTGGTCACCAAGCCCCTTCTGCACCAGCCTGTCGGTCAGTTCGACACCGGCGTTGAGGTGTTCAGGATAATCAAAACCGTCGAGCAGGATATCGGGCCATTGTTCCGGCGGCGGCAGGTGGTCGCGCGTGAACGTGTCGATATGCGCTGAAGGCCCAAGCATCTCGCCGCTATCCTATGTGCTGCCTGGCCAATGCGCGAGGCATCTGGCCGAAGGCGGTTAATCTGTCGTTCCTGTCTTTCGTGGAGGTTTCGTGCTGCCGATTGCTCGATCATGCCATCCAGAAAGGATGAACATCCGCAGATGGGCAGCGCAGCAGACCTCCCATTTTGCCGGCTGTTCCGCAGGCAGGATCGCACCAGTCGAAATTTGTTTCAAGCCTAAAATGTTTTTACACTGGAGCATTGACGCATGGCATGGTGGCCGCCATTGCTAGCGCTGAAACGATGCCGCTTCGGGGAAGGGTGCCGATGATCGAACATCGCATTGCCGATTGGAACAATGCCTACGCCAACGGCGCGAATATCGCCCGTAGCGATCGTTGGCCGGCCGCCTGGGCGGAGCCGGCGCAAGCGTTTCGCGATGCGCTGTCGGCGCAAGGCCGGGCGAGGTTCGATATCGCCTATGGCGATAGATCGCGCAACCGGTTCGATCTTTTCCTGCCCGAGGCCGCTCCCAGGGGGCTCGTGGTGTTCATCCATGGCGGTTACTGGCTGGAGTCCGACAAGAGCGGCTGGTCGCACCTCGCCAAGGGCGCGGTCAGCAGCGGCTTCGCCGTTGCGATGCCGTCCTACACGCTGTGTCCGGACATACGCATCGCCGGCATCGTCAGCGAGATCGGCGCGGCGATCGGCAAAGCAGCGGCAATGGTCGAAGGACCGCTGATGCTGACCGGCCATTCGGCCGGCGGCCATCTCGCCACCCGAATGGTGACCACGACCACGCCGCTGGCCGACGATGTGGCAAGGCGCATACGCCATGTCGTTTCGATTTCGGGCCTGCATGACCTGCGTCCGCTGATGCGTACGGGCATGAACGAGGCACTGGCAATCGACGAGCATGAGGCGCTGACTGAAAGCCCGGCGCTGCTGCGGCCCATGGATGGCGCCCGCATCACCTGCTGGGCCGGCGGTGGTGAGCGTTCCGAATTCCTGCGCCAGAATGCGCTGCTGGCCAATATCTGGACCGGCCTTGGCGCCACGACTCGCGCCGTGGTCGAACCAGATCGGCATCATTTCGATATCGTCGATGGTCTTGCCGATCCGGCGCATCCGCTGACACGGCTCTTGATCTCGGAATAGCCGAGATCTCTTTTGACCTATATCAGTAGCTTATAGGGCTATTCTTCAGCGTAGCATCAGCACGTTGCAGGTGTCACCGGCAGTGGATCCGGGGGCAAAGGGCGCGCGCACGACCAGCCCGTTGGCGTCGGCCAGCATCCGCAGCATCGAGGAATCCTGGATGCTGAATGGCGTCGCCACCAGTCCGCCATCGTCTTCCCTGACCACCGCCCGTACATAATCCTGGCGCAGGTCATTGGCCGCCATTGCGGCGCCCAGTCTGGCCTGGCGGACGTCCTGGCGATGATCGCGGCCGCCAAGCCTTGCCAGAAGCGGCTTCAGGAACAATTGCGAACAGACCAGGCTTGCCACCGGGTTGCCGGGCAGGCCGATGCATCTGATGTCGCCGAGGCGGCCGAACATCAGCGGCTTTCCTGGGCGCATGGCGATCTTCCAGAAACCGAGCGTCATGCCTTCGCCGGTCAGCACGTCATGGATCAAATCGTGGTCGCCGACCGAGGCGCCACCCAGCGTGACGATGACATCGGCGCCAGCGGCGACAGCTTTCCTCACCAGCGCCGCGATCGCGTCCTTGCGGTCGGCGGCAATGCCGAGATCGAGCGCGCGGGCGCCGACCGATTGCGCGGCCGCGGCGACGCCATAGGCGTTGGATGAGATGATCTGGTCCGGCCCGAGCTCGCTGCCGGGCGCCAGCAGCTCGTCCCCGGTGGCAATGATGGCGACCAGCGGCCTCTTCACCACGCTTACCCGGGGATGATTGGCCGATGCGGTCAGTGAAAGCGCCGCCGGATCCAGCACCCGGCCTCTTTGCAGCAGCACATCGCCTGTCGCGAAGTCGAGGCCGGTGCGGCGGATGTTGCGTCCCTCGGCGGTGGGTTCGATCACTTCGATATCGCCGCCGCCGAGATCGCGGACATTTTCCTGGATGACGATGGTGTCGGCGCCATCGGGCAGCGGCGCGCCGGTGAAGATGCGTACCGCCTGGCGCTTGCCGACCGTACCGTCAAAACCGCGCCCCGCCGGCGCCATGCCGATTACCGAGAGTTTCGATGGCACCGAGGCCATGTCGGCGGCGCGCACCGCATAACCGTCCATGGCCGAGGCGTTGAAAGGCGGCTGGGTGCGAAGCGCCACGACCGGCTCCGCCAGCACGCGATCGATCGCCTCGAAAAGAGAAACGCTTTCGCCGGCCAAGGGTGCTGCGCCGTCAAGCAGGCGCTCGAGCGCCTCGGCGACCGGAAGCAATGCCATCAGGCGCCCACCTTGTAGTCGCCGGACTTGCCGCCGGTCTTTTCGACCAGCCTGATGCCGGAAATGACCATGGCGCGGTCGACAGCTTTCGCCATGTCGTAAATGGTCAGGCAGGCCACGGAAGCGGCGGTCAGCGCTTCCATCTCGACGCCTGTCTTGCCGGTGACGCGCGCCAGAGCGGTGACTTTCAGCCCAGGCAGGGCGTGGTCCGGCTCGATGTCGACGGAAACCTTGGTCAAGAGCAGCGGATGGCAGAGCGGAACAAGCTCGTGCGTCCTCTTCGCCGCCATGATGCCGGCGATGCGCGCGGTGCCGAGCACGTCACCCTTCTTGGCGTTGCCGGCGAGGATGGTCTTCAGCGTTTCGGGCTGCATCGAGACGAAACCCTCGGCGATCGCGGTGCGGGTCGTCTCTTGCTTGTCGCCGACATCGACCATGTTGGCCTCGCCTTGCGCGCCGAGATGGGTGAGCGCGGCTGCCATCGTCAGATGACCTCAGTCAACGCCTTGCCCGTCAAAAGCAGGCGCGTCGCCGCGGTGACATCCTCTTGCCGCATCAGGCTTTCGCCGACGAGGAAGGTGCCGATGCCGGTCTTTTGCATCCTGAGGCAATCGTCATGTGTGAAGATACCGCTCTCGCTGACCAGCAGCCGGTCGCCCGGCACCATCGGCGCCAGCCGCTCCGAGGTCTTAAGACTGGTTTCGAACGTTCTCAGATTGCGGTTGTTGATGCCGATCAGCCGCGATGACAACTTTACCGCACGCTGCGTCTCGGCCTCATCATGCACTTCGATCAAAGCATCCATGCCGAGTTCGGATGCGGTCGCTTCCAATTCGCTCGCCAAGGCATCGTCGACGCTGGCCATGATGATCAGGATGGCGTCCGCGCCCCAGGCGCGGGCCTCATAGACCTGGTAGGGATCGAACAGGAAATCCTTGCGCAGCGCGGGCAGGGCGGTGGCTGCCCGTGCCTTGGTGAGAAATTCCGGCGCGCCCTGGAACGACGGTGCATCGGTCAGCACGGAAAGGCAGGCGGCGCCGCCTTTTTCATAGGCCTGCGCCAATGCCGGCGGATCGAAATCGGCCCGGATTAGCCCTTTGGACGGGCTCGCCTTCTTGATCTCGGCGATCAGGGCGAAGTTGCCGGATCTGCGCTTCGCCTCGAGTGCGGCGAGAAAACCACGCGGTGCGTCGGCATCCTTGGCTCGTGCCTTGATCTCCGCCAGCGGCGCGCGTGCCTTGGCGGCGGCGATCTCGTCGCGCTTGTAGGCTTCGATCTTGCGCAGAATGTCAGACACGGTTCACCCGTTCGAGATTTCGACCAGCCGGTCAAGCACCTGCAAGGCGCGGCCGCTGTCGATGGCCTGCGCGGCGAGCGCGATGCCGTCGCCAAGCGTCGTCGCCTTGCCCGCAATCACCAGCCCGGCGCCGGCATTCATCAGCACGGTGTCGCGATAGGCGCCGGCAGCTCCGCCCAGCATATCGCGCAACGCACTGGCGTTGTAGGCGGCGTCGCCGCCCCGGAGATCGTCCTTGGTATGGCGCTTCAGCCCGACCTCTTCCGGGGTCAGCGTGAAGCTGCGGATTTCGCCGCCAACCAGTTCGGCGACCTGCGTCTCGCCGGTGGTGGTGATCTCGTCATAGCCATCGCCATGGGCAACCCAGGCATGTTCGGTGCCCAGCGCCTTCAGCGTCTCGGCCACCGGCATGACCCATTCCGGCAGGAACACGCCGACCATCTGCCGCTTGACGCTGGCCGGATTGGAGAGGGGTCCGAGCAGGTTGAAGATGGTGCGGGTGCCGAGCTCGACGCGGGTCGGGCCGACATGCTTCATTGCCGGATGGTGCGCGGGTGCGAACATGAAGCCGACGCCCGCCTCGTGGATGCAACGGCCGATGAACTCGGGCGAGAGGTCGATCTTGACGCCAAGCGCGACCAGGACATCGGCGGCGCCGGTCAGCGAGGACAGGCCGCGATTGCCGTGCTTGGCGACCGGGACGCCGCTGGCGGCAATGACGAAGGCCGAGGCTGTCGAAATGTTGACGCTATGGGAATTGTCGCCGCCGGTGCCGACGATATCGATCGCGCCTGGCGGCGCCTCGACGCGAAGCATCTTGGCGCGCATGGTGGCGACGGCACCGGAGATCTCACTCACCGTCTCGCCGCGCACGCGCAGCGCCATCAGGAAGCCGCCTATTTGCCCGGGAGTCGCGTCGCCCGACATGATGATGTCGAAGGCCTCGCGCGCTTCCTCGAAGGAAAGCGCGCTGCCGGTCGCGACCTTGGCGATATGGGTTTTCAGCGCGCTCATCTTGTCGAGGCTTGGGCGACGGCGGCCTGGTCGACGCGGACGTCGTACTGCGTCTGCAACTGCGCCACCAATTGGTCGAGCAGATCGTCGGACATGCCGGAGGTGAAGGATTTCTGCGCGTCCTCCGGTACCGAGCTGGCATCGGCCCCCGCTGGTTCGAACACTTCGGCGACCTTGAACAGGATCTGTCCGTCGCCGGTGGGCGAGGGGATCAACCCGGTGCCGCCTTCGCCGACGCCGAACATCACAGCAGCGCCTTCCTTGCCGAAGTCCGCATCGTCGGCTTCACGCCTCAGACCGCGCTTGGTCTGCTTCTCCAGCTTGAGCTCACCGGCGATGACGTCCAGCGTGGCGCCGGCCTTGAGCCGCTTTTCGAGTTCGTCCGCCTTGGCGGCGAGGCGCTTGGTCGTCTCAGCGGCCGTCCAGTCGGCGACGACTTTCTTGCGGACCTCATCCAGCGTCCGGTCGCGAGCCGGCGTGACCGAACCGACCTCATAGAAGATGAAGCCATTGTCCGCCGTGGTCAGCCCGTCGTTTTCAGTGTTGGGTTCGGCATCGAAGACTGCCTTGATCAGCTCCGGCGATTCCGGCAGGTCCTTGACGATCGAACCGTCCGGCCGGAGGCCTGATCGATCGATGGCGTCGATTGTGATGTCCTTGAGCTTCAGCTTGGCCGCCGCGTCGGCCAGCGAGCTGCCGGAGGCGCGGGTGTCCTCGTAATTGTCGTGCACATCCAAAAGGATGCGGCTTGCCTCACCCAGCGCCAGGTCCTTGCGGATCTGGTCCGACACTTCGGCCAGCGGCTTCACCACTTCGGGCTTGATCTCGGTAACGCGCAGCAGCACCGGACCGAAGGCGCCCTGGACGACCGGGCTGACCTCGTTCGCGTTGAGCGCAAAGGCCGCGTCGGCGACCGCCTTGTCGGCGATCTTGTCCTTGGCGAGCGTGCCGAGCAAGGTGTCGGCCGGCGTCTTGCCTTCGGCCGCGACGAGCTTGTCGAAGGTGGCGCCCGCCTTGAGCGAATCAAGCGCGGCCTTGGCCGCGTCCGGCGTCTTGAACACAAGCTGCTCGATGGTGCGCATTTCGGGCGTCGTGTAGCGCGCCTTGTTCTTGTTGTAGTCGTCGCTGACCTGTTGGTCGGTGACGGCGGTCGTATCCATGATGTCCACCGGTTCGAGGCGGACATAGGAGAATTTCCGGTATTCAGGCGCGGCGTAGGTTTTCTTGTTGGCCTCGAAATAGGCCTGAAGCACGCTGTCACTCGGCGCCTCGATCGGCTCGACGAGCGCCTTTGGCAATGTCAGATAGTCGACCGTGCGGTCCTCGCCGCGATAGAGCGCGACCGCCTTGAAGAAAGTGTCCGGCGCCTTGAGGCCGTCCGAAACCGCCTCGACGATCTGCTGGCGCACCGCCACCTGGGCGCGGTTCTTCAGATAATCCTCGGGCCGCATGCCGACCTCGTGCAGCATGTATTCGAACGTCCTTCTGTCGAACTGGCCGCTTGGGCCTTTGAAGGCCGGATCCTCGCGTGTCAGTTCCGCCAGCCTGTCCTTGGACAGGCCGAGCCCCAGTTTCCTTGCTTGTTCGTCGAGAACGGCGCCGGAAACGAGCTGAGCCAGGATCTGGTTGTCGATGCCGAGCCCCTTGGCCTGTTCGTGGGTCAGGCGCTGGCCGAACTGCTGCGACATGACGGCCAGCTGGCGATCGTAGGCGAGGCGGTATTCGTTGATCGACACCTTGGTGCCGCCGGCGGTTATCACCGAATCGTGGCCGGCAAAGCCGCCCATCAGGCGCCCGGAAATGCCCCAGGCGGCGAAACTGACCACCAGCAGCGAAAGCAGTGTCTTCGCGACCCAGGTACCCGCCGCGCTTCTCAATGTACCAAGCATGGTTACTTCCGATTTATGCGCATTTTCGCATGCGCCGAGTCTGAAACAAGCGCAATAGCGCCCTTCCGGTCCACTGTCGATTGCTTTGTGGCCTGATTTTGGTAGTGAGGGCCAGAGCCAGATATTGCCCGGAGAAGCAGACCATGACGCCAGGAATTCGCCCGCTCGTCGCCGGCAACTGGAAAATGAACGGCACCAGTGCCTCGCTGAACGAACTCAGGATGATCGGCAACGGGTTCATGAGCGGGCTCGATGCGGAAACCGAAGCCCTGGTCTGCGTTCCCGCGACGCTGCTTTCCCATGCCGCGGAGATTCTTTCGCGCACGCCGGTCCATGCCGGCGGCGAGGACTGCCACGCCAAGGAAAGCGGCGCCTACACCGGCTGCATCTCGGCGGAGATGCTGAAGGATGCCGGCGCGAGCCACGTCATTGTCGGCCATTCCGAATGCCGCGAACAACGCGGCGAGGACGATGCGACGGTCCAGGCCAAGGCCACCGCCGCATGGCGCGCCGGGCTCGTGGCCATCGTTTGCATCGGCGAGACACAGCAGGAACGCGAGGCTGGAGCCACGCTGGAGGTGCTGTCGCGCCAGGTCGCTGGCTCGGTGCCGCCAAGCGCCACTCCGTCCAACACCGTCATTGCCTATGAGCCGGTATGGGCGATCGGCACCGGCCTGACGCCAACCGCGGCCGACGTTGCCGAAGCGCATGCGCATATCCGCGAAAAGCTGGCGGAAAAGCTCGGCGCCGTAGCCGCCAAAATGCGCATTCTCTATGGCGGCTCGGTCAAGCCATCCAACGCGGTTGAACTGCTGGGTGTCAGGAATGTCGATGGCGCGCTGGTCGGTGGCGCCAGCCTGAAAGCGGCGGATTTCCTTGCTATCGCGGAAGCCTATCGCAGCATTTCAGGATGAGATTTGCGACGATGGACGCGTCGCGGCGCGTCCAAATTCGTTGCAAAGGTGGCGTTGCTTCCCATATTCCGGCCACGGGCTTGGAAATGCCGTGAAAGCATTGTATTGAGCCGCCTCCAATTCACCGGTCGTGTTCGCGGCCGGGCAAGGCCTTGCCAGGATAAACTATGCAAACCGTACTGATCGTCATCCATCTCATGGTCGTGCTCGCCCTTGTCGGCGTGGTGCTGCTGCAGCGCTCCGAAGGCGGCGGCCTTGGCATTGGTGGCGGATCGGGCTTCATGACCGCGCGTGGCGCTGCCAACGCGCTGACCCGCGCGACTGCGATCCTGGCGGCCGCGTTCTTCGTCACATCGCTGACCTTGTCGATCATTGCCCGCTACGGCGAGAAGCCGATCGACATCCTCGACCGCGTTCCCGCGACATCGGGTGAAGCCGGCAAGGGCGTGCTCAACCAATTGCCCGGCACGACCACCCCTGCGCCCGCCGGCAGCGCCACGCCGACGCCGCCATCCGGCAACGGTGCCGCGACGACGCCTCCGGCCACCGCGCCGGCCGCCGGCTCGACGCCGCCTGCAAGCAACGGCACCACCAACACCGCGCCGGCCGCCCCCCAGGTCCCGAACCAGTAGCTTCCGCTCGCTCCAAACCGCGATCTGTGATCGTTTGAACACAGTCGCGGCAAATGCTGCGCGATCACGAAGATTCGACGGGTAGTGGTGCTGCCTCGCGCTTGAGGCATCCGCATTTATTCGACTATAGATTGCACGCGGCATTTTCGGTGTCCTTGGGGGACGCCGGGCGACGCCGTGGGCAACAAGCATTGAACGATCGGATCTTCGCCATGCAGCTTCGCAGCTTCATTTTCCTGGGACTTTGCGCCGCACTCGGCCTCAGTTCCCCGGCTTTCGCCGGCATGCCGGCCAATATGGCCGCCAATCAGTCGGTCGACAGGACCGACGCCATCAACATCGCAGTCAAGAGCGATGCGGCGCAGTTGAGGCTTCTCAAGAAGAAGAAAAACCCGACGCCGGACGATCTCGCCCAGATCAAGAAGATCGAAGCCAAGATCGTTGCCGACAAGGAAGACGCCAAGGCCAAGGCGCTTGAAGCCAGGAAACTGGCGATGCGCGAAGCGGCCAAGGCCCGGGCCGAGGCCGCACGCCAAGACTTCCTGGCAAAAAGGGGCCAAAGTGCCTCTGCCACTGAAGTGGCCGAAGCCAAGCCGGCCAAGAAGACCGTCAAGGTCATTGAGCCGATTGAACCGATCGCGCCGATCCAGTCGGCCGAGCCGCTCCCGGCCGAGGCCATGAACGTCGCCTTGACCGGCAACAATGGCGAGTTGCGCAGCGAGGTCATCGGCGGCCAGAAGCAGCCGAGCGGTGGTCTGTTCGCCGGCCTGTTCGGGGGAACCTCGTCATCCGGCTCCTCGATCAGCTATCTGCCCGAGACGCGCGCGCTCGACTCGGCGCTTGCCCAGAAGAACGCCAAGAAGCCGTTCAAGGTGAAGCCGGAATTCGTGCCTCAGGATGTGGAATTTACGGGCTACGATGCCGGCACCATCGTCATCGACACCAGTGCGCGCCGGCTCTATCTCGTCGAATCATCGACCACAGCGCGCCGCTACGCCATCGCGGTCGGCCGTGAAGGCCTGCAGTTCAAGGGCACGGTCGCCGTCGGCGACAAGCAGGAATGGCCGCGCTGGATCCCGACGCTGGACATGCAGAAGCGCGAGCCGAAGCACTACGCCCAGTACAAGGACGGCATGCCCGGCGGCGGGCAGAACCCGCTCGGCGCACGCGCCATCTATCTCTATGACGGCAAGAAGGACACGCATCTGCGTATCCACGGCACCATCGCGCCGCAGTCGATCGGAACCAGCGCCTCCAATGGCTGCTTCCGCATGATGAACGAGCACGTCATGGACCTTTACAGCCGCGTCAGGGTCGGTACCAGAGTCGTCATCATCTGACGTTTCCACCATCATGCCGAAAGGGCCGGCTCAGCCGGCCCTTTTGTTTTGCCTTGCTCACGACCAAGCCTGTTCGGTCGTGATCCCTGGACAAACCGAAACCGTTTGTCTGGACAAACCGAAACCGTTTGTCCGAGAAAACCGGATTCCACTTTTCGGGATCATGGTCCGAGCGCCTTTTTGGGAAAAAGCCTTCGCGGCGGTTTTTTCTCTGGCGGAATCAATCCGGCCGCGTTAAGCGATGACTCCCATGGCGCGATATGTATTCATCACAGGCGGCGTGGTTTCCTCACTTGGAAAAGGCATAGCCGCAGCGGCCCTTGGGGCTCTCCTGCAGGCGCGAGGCTATCGCGCACGCATCAAAAAACTCGACCCTTACCTCAATGTCGATCCCGGCACGATGTCGCCGTACCAGCACGGCGAGGTGTTCGTCACCGATGACGGTGCCGAGACCGATCTCGATCTTGGCCACTACGAGCGCTTCACCGGCCGCTCGGCCAATCAGCAGGACAACATCACCACCGGCCGCATCTACAAGAACATCATCGAGCGCGAGCGGCGCGGCGATTATCTCGGCGCAACCGTGCAGGTCATTCCGCATGTGACCGATGAGATCAAGAATTTCGTCCTCAACGGCAATGACGATTATGATTTCGTGCTGTGCGAGATCGGCGGCACGGTCGGCGACATCGAGGCGATGCCGTTCCTCGAGGCGATCCGCCAGCTCGGCAACGACCTGCCGCGCAACAACGCCGTCTACGTGCACCTGACCTTGATGCCCTACATTCCGACGGCGGGCGAGCTGAAGACGAAGCCGACCCAGCATTCGGTCAAGGAACTGCGCGGCATCGGCATCGCGCCCGACATCCTGCTGGTGCGCGCCGACCGCGCCATTCCCAAGGAAGAGCGCCGCAAGCTGTCGCTGTTCTGCAATGTCAGGGAAAGCGCCGTCATCCAGGCACTCGATGTGCCGCATATCTACGACGTGCCGATGGCCTATCACAAGGAAGGGCTCGATTCGGAAGTGCTGGCCGCCTTCGGCATCGATCCGGCGCCGAAGCCGCGCATGGAACCCTGGCAGAAGGTGTCCGACCGCATCCACAATCCGGAAGGCGAGGTGACCATCGCCATCGTCGGCAAATACACCGGCCTCAAGGACGCCTACAAATCGCTGATCGAGGCGCTCTCGCATGGCGGCCTGGCCAACCATGTCAAGGTCAAGCTCGACTGGATCGAGAGCGAGATCTTCGAAAAGGAAGATCCGACGCCATGGCTGGAAAAGGTGCATGGGATCCTGGTTCCCGGCGGTTTCGGCGAGCGCGGTTCGGAAGGCAAGATCCTGGCGGCGAAGTTCGCGCGCGAACGCAAGGTGCCGTATTTCGGCATCTGCTTCGGCATGCAGATGGCCTGCATCGAGGCGGCGCGTTCGCTAGCCGGCGTGGACAATGCATCCTCGACCGAGTTTGGCCCGACCGAGGAACCGGTCGTCGGCCTGATGACCGAATGGCTGAAAGGCAACATGCTGGAGAAGCGCCGCGAAACCGGCGATCTCGGCGGCACGATGCGGCTCGGCGCCTATCAGGCCGAACTCGCCAAGGGCTCGAAGATCGCCGACATCTATGGCGATACGCAGATTTCCGAGCGCCACCGCCATCGCTACGAGGTCAACGTCGACTACAAGGAGCGGCTCGAGGATTGCGGCCTGGTGTTTGCCGGCATGTCGCCTGACGGCGTGCTGCCGGAAACGGTCGAGTATCCCGACCATCCCTGGTTCATCGGCGTCCAGTATCACCCCGAGCTGAAGAGCCGGCCGCTCGATCCGCATCCGCTGTTCGCCAGCTTCATCGAGGCGGCGGTCGAGCAGTCGCGCCTCGTCTAGACGCCGTCGAGCGAGACGCGCCTCATGCAGACCTATGTCGCGCTCCTCTACAGCATCATCCTGGGCGAGGGGCGCCGGGTCGTCATGTCGGACCTCAAGGCAATGGCGGAAAACCTTGGCCTGAAGAACGTTCGCACTTTGGTGGCAACCGGCAACCTTGTCTTCGAAAGCGAAAAGACCTCGATCTCCGCACTTGAAAAGCGGCTGGAGGCGGCGTTCGAACAGGCCTTCGGCCGCCACGTCGACATCATTGTCCGCCGCGCTCGAGATTGGCTGAAACTGGCAAGCCGCAATCCATTCCCGAGAGAATCGGTGGAAGCCGGCGATCAGGTCGCGGTGCGCGTGATGCGCAAACCCGTGGCCGAAGATGCCTTATCGGGGCTTCAGGCCCATGCCGGGGAGGACGAGAAGGTGCTCCTGGTCGGCGGCGACATATGGCTGGTGTTCTCGCGGGTGCGGCCAAGCTCGCGGCTGCTTGCCGCCGCCAGTCACAAGCGCATGGGCATCGGCACGTCGCGCAACTGGAACACGGTGCGCAAGCTGGCCGAGATGGTTGGCAGTAGGCAGTAGGCAGTAGGCAGTAGGCAAGCGGTCTGTCTTCCCTAGCCCCTACTGCCTACTGCCTAATTTCAAGCCTTCGCCATCTTGGCGCCGGCACTCACGGCTGCGGTGCGCAGCACGTAGTAGATGACGCCGGCAATGCCCACGCCGAAGAACCAGCCATAGACACCCCACCAGGACGGCAGCCAGTTGGTGAAGTTGGGCAGGATCGACGAGAAGACGGCACCGATGCCGGCGGCGATGAAGGCATTGACGTGCCAGCCGCCCTGGAAGCGGAATTCGCCATCCTCCCGATAGAGCGCCTCGACATCGACCTCGCCTTTGCGGATCAGGTAATAGTCGACCATCATGACGCCGAAGATCGGTCCCATCGTCGCGCCGATGACGTTGACGAAGGAGGCGGCACTGCCTTCCCACGGCGCGAAGGGGTAGAGCACAAGCGCGATCAGCGCTGCGATATAGCCGCCCTTCTTGAAGTCGATCTGCCTGGGAAAGACGTTGGAGAAGTCGAAGGCCGGCGAGACGAAGTTGGCCACGACATTGATGCCGAGCGTCGCCACCGCGAAGGTCAAGGCGGCGAGGGCAGCCAGGAACCAGCTGTCGAACTTTGCCGAGATCTGGTCGGGGTGCAGCAGCACTTCGTGATAGACGTCGTAGGCGGCAATGGTGGTGACGCCGGCGACCAGCGAGAACAGGATGAGGTTGACCGGCAGGCCCCAGATGTTGCCCTTGCGCAGTGCAGCCTTGTCCGGCGCGTAGCGTGCGAAATCGCAGAAGTTGAGATAGAGCGCCGAGAAGTAGGTCACCCAGATCGCGGCGACCGCGAACAGCGAGGTCCACGAGCCCGGCTCACCGGGCACGCCGGCGTCCTTGGTCTTCTCCTTCAGCACATCCATCGGGATGTCGCTGGTAAAGGCGAAGGTTCCGGATTTGACGCAGAGATAGATCGCAAGGATCAGCATCATCACCCAGACCGCAGGCCCCGCCCAATCCTGGAAGCGGCGCACCGTCTCCATGCCGCGCTGGATGATCAGCAGCTGCAGCGCCCAGATGACGACGAAGCAGATCACTTCCAGGCCGGAATGGCCGAGGAAATGCGTGTTGGCATTGAAATCGGCGAACCATTGCGAGCGGATCAGCAGCGCCACGATCGCGCCGGAGGCGGCGGCCGTTTGCGCGCCGTACCAGAAGCAGGCGACGATGGCGCGCACAAGTGCCGGTATGTTGGCGCCCCAGATGCCGAAGGAGGCGCGGGCCAGCACGGGGTAGGGCACGCCAGTCTTGACGCCGGCATAGCCGACCATGTTCATCAGCACGTAGATAATCAACGACCCGATGCCGATGGCGATGATGAAGTTGACGAAGCCGCCGCAGAACAGAAACAGGCTGGCGGCCAGATAATAACCCCACAGGCTGTGAACGTCCGACGTCCAGACGTTGAAGATCGAGAATGGTCCCCAGTTTCGAACCGTGGCCGGAGCGAGGTCCTCATTGTATAGGTCAGGCGATGCGCCCTGTATCGTCATTGCAATGTTCCCCTTTTGCAAAAACGCGCCCTCACGCGTTGACCGCAGAGGTTACGCCTGACGCAGGGGAACCGACAAGCAACCAATTTGCCGGCTTTGGCCTTAAAGATATTCAATGCGAACCGCGATTATCGAGGGATCGTAAAGGTGGGTCGCTGTTGAACCCTAACGATCGGTGATTCGACTGTCCAATGCATGTCGCCGGTTTTGGAGAACGACATGCATACGCGACGCGCTTAGGTGATGGCCATCGCGCGCTTATGGTCCTCGACTTCGGAAAGCAGCCAATCCTGAAACAGGCTGGTGCCCGGCTTGTTGCCGATGCTGCGACGCTGATGCAGGTAGATGCCGGCCGGATAGGTGTGGCGGGCGCGAAACGGGGCGACAAGCTTGCCTTGCTGCAGAAAATCCTGTGCCATCATCGTGTCGGCAAGCGCGATGCCAGCGCCGTTGACCGCCTCGCGCATGATCAGCGTGCAATCGTCCAGGGTCGTGCTGGATTTCGGCGATGTCTCCAAAACGCCTTCCTGCTCCAGCCAACGCTTCCACCTCATCGTCTCGCATTCATGGATCAAGTGGTGATTGACCAGATCGGCAGGCGATCGCAGCGGCACCGGCCCTTCGAGCAACGAGGGCGCGCAGACCGGCGTCAGCAGCAGCGGGATCAGCAGCGTCAAGGCCGGGCCGGCCTTGTAGACGAATTCGTCGACGATGGCCAAATCGAAGTTGGCGCGCTTGCCCGAACTCGAGATCTCCAGATCGACGGACGGATGCAGCCGGCGAAAATTCGGCAGCCGGTCCGCCAGCCAAAGATTGAGAACAGCCGGCACGCACAAGACCCGGACACGCTGGGTCCGGCCGTGGCTCGGGCCATCGGAGAAGCTGACATCGTCGGTGGCGCGCCAGATGGCCTCGAAGGCTTCCGAGAGGCTGCGCGCATAGTAGGAGCCCCTGATGGTCGGCGTGATCTGGCGAAAGCCGCGTTCGAACAGATCCTGGCCAAGATTCCGTTCAAGTGCACGGATGTGGCGGCTGACGGCAGAGGGTGTCAGGTGCAGTTCTTCGGCCGCGTCCTTGACGCTGCCAAGACGTGCGGCGGCCTCGAAGGCGCGCATGCCATTGAGTGAAGGTAAGGCCATTGCCCGATCATGAATTGTCAGTTGAGTTTTTGTCAATCGACATGGACAAAATTGGCGTTTGATCACCAGGGTCCTTCGGGGATACCCAGAAGGCAAGAGCGACCAAGTCGCCATCAGAAAACGACTATTTGGGGCCCCCGGCACCATTCCACCAGTGGCAGAGACCGGCCTGATCGGTTTTCCACCGCTGGCGGGCGAAGCTTTGCGCAAAGCGGCGCTGAGGCCGGGGCAAAATGGGAGAATGACTGCTTATGCCTCAATCGCCAGTGCCGGTCTTTGAAGCGGCCGACGAGATTTCGGCTGAAGCCTCTGTCGTCGTGATCCTGCAAACTGCCCAGACAGGCTTTGGTCCACGGGCAGCGGCGCTGGATGTCGAGTTAAGCGGGATTTTGTCCCGTGCCTGCTCCGACCCGGACGCTTTGGCCGAGTCTGGCACCTGCATCGATGTGATCGCTCCCCAGACCGTATCGGCCCGGCGCATCATCGTTCTCGCTTTGGGCAAGGCTGAGGCTCTAACCGCGCTGTCACTGGCGCGTGCCGGCGGTTTGCTGGCCGCGCATCTCGAAGGCAAGAGCGAGTGCGCGGCTACCTTGCTCCTGGATCCGATCGCCGGTGTCGACCTGCCGGGCGCGGACATCCTGGCGCGCGTGGCGCTCGGCATGCGGCTGCGGCGCTATCGCTTCGACATGCGCAACCAACGCCAGGGCGCCGGCGCGGATCGAACCCTGCGTGTGCAACTGGTCGGCGCAAGTCGCGCCGAGCTAACCCCGGCGCTGGCACGGATCAACGCCATTGCCGACGGCGTCGAATATGCGCGCACGCTGGTCAACCTGCCGCCGAACCATCTCCATCCCGACAATTTCCACGATCACCTGGAGCCGCTGCGCGAAGCCGGCATCGACGTCGAGATCCTCGATACGGCGAAGCTCGGGGAACTCGGCATGAATGCGATCCTGGCTGTCGGGTCAGGGTCGGTAAGGCTGCCGCGCGTTGCTGTCCTGCGCTATCGCGGCAAGGGTGCTCCTGCGCAGCCCATGGCTTTCGTCGGCAAGGGCGTATGCTTTGACTCCGGCGGGCTCTGCATCAAGCGCGGCGAGCAGATGTTCGACATGAAGGCCGACATGGGTGGCGCGGCCGCCGTTGTCGGCCTGCTGATAGCGCTGGCCCGGCAAGGCAGCCCTGTGCATGCTGTCGGCATTCTGGGCATTGCCGAGAACATGCCGTCTGGCACCGCGCTGAAGCCGCGCGACATCATCACGACGGCTTCAGGACAGACCGTGGAAGTGTTCGACACGGATGCGGAAGGGCGCCTGATCCTGGCCGACTGCCTTTACTATGCGGCTTCGCGCTTCAACCCCTCGGTGATCGTCGATCTGGCGACGCTGACCTATTCGGTGATGCGCGGCCTCGGATCGATATTCGCCGGTCTGTTCAGCACCGACAATGCCATCGCGACGCAGATGATCGCGGCCGGAGAAACGGTCGGCGAGCGCTTCTGGCAGTTGCCGCTCGACCGAGCCTACAATGAGGGGCTTCAGTCGCCATTCGCCGATATCCGGCACCACGCCAAGGACATGGAAGATGGCGACGCGCCCTATGCGGCGGCGTTCCTGCGCCACTTCACCGAGGATCGGCCCTGGGTGCATCTCGACATAGCCGGCAAGGAAATGGCCGACAAGGATCAGCCGCTCGGCCGGGAGGGCGCCACGGCGTTCGGCGTGCAGATGCTGGAAGAATGGGTCCAGGCCAACCGCAAGATGAACTAGGCGCCCACGGACAACGACAAGATGCCTTTCAAACATGCAAGGAGCCGGGATGTCGTCTGAGATCAGCAGTAGGGAAGGGCGGGCCGCCTTCGGCAGCTACGAAACCTGGTATCGAATCTCCGGCGAACTGGATACCGACAAGGCTCCAATCGTGATCCTGCACGGCGGTCCGGGTGTCGCCCACAATTATGTCGATGCCTACAAGCTTCTTGCCCGAAGGGATCGCGCCATCATCCATTACGACCAGTTGGGTTGCGGCAATTCGACTTTGCTGCCCGAGAAGGGCGCCGACTTCTGGACGCCCAGGCTCTTCATCGACGAGCTTGAAAACCTGGTCGACCATCTCGGCATTCGCGCCGGCTTCCATGTCCTTGGCCAGAGCTGGGGCGGCATGCTGGGCGCCGAATATGCGGTGACGCGGCCGAAGGGTCTGAAGTCGCTGACCATCGCCAACTCGCCGGCTTCTATGAAGCTGTGGGTCGAAGAGGCCAACCGGTTGCGCGCCGACCTGCCCGGGGATGTCCAGGAAACACTGACCCGCCACGAGCAGGCCGGCACGACGGACGATCCGGCCTACCAGGCGGCGACGATGGTGTTCTACGAACGGCATGTCTGCCGGGTGGTGCCTTTCCCGCCCGAGGTAGCCGAGACCTTCGCCCAGGTCGTGCGCAATCCGACGGTCTATCATGTGATGAACGGGCCCAACGAGTTCCATGTCATCGGAACGCTGAAGAACTGGAGCATCATCGATCGCCTGCCGGCTGTCGATGTTCCGACGCTGATCATCTCCGGACGCCATGACGAGGCCACGCCCGCGACCGTGCAGCCCTACAAGGACGGCATCAAGGGATCGCGCTGGGAGATATTCGAGCATTCCAGCCATATGCCGCATGTCGAAGAGCAGGATCGATGCATGCGGGTGGTGGGAGACTTCCTGGACGACAACGACAACAGAGAAAAGGGGAACTAAGCATGAAGAAACTGCTTCTGGCGGCGTCAGCCGCGGCATTGCTGGCCAGCGCATGGCTGGCTCCGGCGCAGGCCGAATATCTCAAAGAGCACCGAGGCGGCACCATCCGTCTTCTGGCCCGCTCCGCGGCGGGAACGCTCGATCCGCACATCAACTACACCGACCAGGGCTGGCAGATGTACCAGCCGATCTATGACGGCCTGGTCGCCTTCCGCAAAGCCGAGGGCATGGACGGCTTCACCATCGTACCCGACCTCGCGGAGGCGCTGCCGCAGGTCAGCAATGACGGCAAGACCTTCACCTTCAAGCTGCGCAAGGGCATCAAGTTCTCCGACGGCCATGATCTCAGTGTGAAGGACGTCGTTGCGTCCTTCCAGCGCATCTTCAAGGTTTCCGGGCCGACCTCCGGCACTTTCTATGCCGGCATCGTCGGCGCCGACAAATGTCTGGCCGACACCAAGAGCTGCACGCTGGAAGGCGGCGTTGTCGGGGACGAAGCCGCCGGCACCGTCACCCTCAATCTCACCAAGCCTGACGCCGAGATCCTCTACAAGCTCGCCTTGCCCCACGCCGTGGTGCTGCCGGCGGACACGCCCGCCGAAGACATGGGCTCCAAGCCCATTCCCAGCACCGGCGCGTACATGATCTCCGCCTTCGACCCCAACAAGGGCATGACGGTGTCGCGCAACCCCAATTTCAAGCAGTGGAGCGAGGACGCGCAGCCGGACGGCTATCCGGATGTCGTCCAATATGATTTCGGCCTGTCCGAGGAAGCGGCCGTCTCGGCGATCCAGAACGGCGAAGCAGACTGGATGTTCGATGCGCTGCCGAGCGATCGCCTGGGCGAACTTGGCAGCAAGTCCATGGACCAGCTGCACATCTCGCCGCTTTCAGCGTGGTGGTATGCGCCGCTGAACAACCGTCTCGCTCCGTTCGACAACGAAAAGGCGCGCCAGGCCGTCGCCTATGCGATCGACCGCAACACGCTGGTCAAGCTGTTCGGCGGCAAGGTGTTGGCCTCGCCGGTCTGCCAGGTCCTGCCGCCGGACTTCCCTGGCCACGAAGATTATTGCCCCTTCACCAAGAACCCTGGCGCCAAATGGTCGGCGCCCGATCTCGACAAGGCAAAGCAACTCGTCGAGGAATCCGGCACCAAGGGCCAGAAGGTGACCATCATCGCCGAAGACACCGCCATCTCACGCTCCATCGGCGTCTATCTGCAGAGCGTGCTGACCACCATCGGCTATGTCGCCGACGTCAAGCCGATCTCGTCCAACATCCAGTTCACCTACATCCAGAACACCAACAACAAAGTGCAGATGTCCATCACCCAGTGGTACAAGGACTATCCGGCGGCTTCCGACTTCCTCAACATCCTGTTCTCCTGCGCTTCCTTCCGTGAAGGGTCGGACGCTTCGATCAACATCGCCGGCTTCTGCGACAAGGATATCGACGCAAAGATGCAGAAGGCGCTCGATCTCGGGGTGACCGACCAGAAGGCTGCAGACAAGATGTGGGCCGAGATCGACAAGCAGGTCACGGACAAGGCGCCGGCTGTCGGCCTGTTTACACCGAAGCGGCTTGACTTCGTCAGCAAGCGCGTGGGCAATTTCAAGTTCAACCGGCAGTTCAACTGGATGATCACCCAATCTTGGGTGCAGTGATGGCCTGGGTGCAGTGATGGCCTGGGTGCAGTAACGAACTGCGGAGAGGGGCGCGTCCGTGTCGAACCAAGTCGCTGCCATGCCGCGCAAGACGCGAGGGCCCTGGGCCGTCGCGTTTGCGAAGCTGGCAAGGAACAGGGCCGCCATGGCGTCCCTGGCCGTCTTCCTCCTTATTGTCCTGGCTTGCGTCAGTGCGCCTCTCTATGCGCACTGGGCGCAAGTCGACCCTTTCGCCTCGACGCTCGACGCCGTCATCCAGATCGATGGCGCCGACGTCGCGGTGATGGAGCCGTCGACGGAGGGGCTGGGCCTTGGCTATACGCCGCTCGGCCCGACCTGGCGGCTCGGCAATTACTTTCTCGGCGCCGACAGCCAGGGGCGCGACGTCATGGCCAGGATGCTCTATGGCGGGCTGAGTTCGCTGTTGATCTCCGGCGCCGCCACAATCTTCACCCTGATCCTAGGCACGTCAGCCGGACTGATCGCCGGCTATTTCGGCGGCATCACCGATACGGTCCTGTCGCGCTTCCTGGATGTGCTGTGGGCGTTCCCGATCTATCTTCTGGCGATTTCGCTTTCCATCGTCACCATCGCGCAAGGCATTTCGATCGGCCCGATCGAGATCGAATCCGGCAGCCTGTGGCTGCCGGTCATCATCATCGGCATCGTCTACGTGCCTTATGTGGCACGCCCGATACGCGGGCAGGTCCTGTCGCTGCGCCGCAGCGAATTCGTGCACGCCGCGGTCAATCTGGGCGTGCCGGGATGGCGCATCCTGTGGCGCGACATCCTGCCCAACATCACCACCACGCTCATCGTCTTCATGCCGCTGATGATGGCGCTGAACATGCTGACCGAATCGGCGCTCTCCTTCCTGTCGATCGGCGTGCAGCCGCCGGCGGCGAGCTGGGGCACCATCATCCAGGACGGACAGGCATTGCTCTATACGCGGCCGCTGGTGGCGCTGGCGCCTGGCCTGGCGATCGCCGTGTCCGTCATGGCGCTCAACGTCTTCGGTGACGGCCTGCGCGATGCGCTCGACCCACGCTCCAAGGTTCGGCTGGGGCGCGACTGATGATCTACGCGATCCTGCGCCGCTTCGGTCAGATGCTGTTCGTGATGTTCGGCATCTCGGTCATCGTCTTCCTGATCTTCTTCGCGACGCCGGGCGCCGATCCGGCGGCGCGCATCGCCGGCCGCAACGCGTCGCCCGAAGTGCTGGAGGCGGTGCGCCACAGCTTCGGCTTCGACCGGCCGCTCTACGTCCAGTACGTGACGATGATGGAGAAGATCTTCGTCACCGGCGATCTGACCTCCTTCGTCAACCGCGGCTGGAAGGTGGTGCCGGCGGTCATGGATTCCATCCCCGTCACGCTGTCGCTGGTGTTCGGAGCGGCGATTCTGTGGGTGGTGGTGTCCATCATCATCGGCATCATCGCCGCGGCCACGCGCGACAGCTGGCTGGACAAGGTTCTGATGGCGCTGGGACTGCTCGGCATTTCCATGCCGGTCTATTGGCTGGGCGAGGTGATGAACCTGATCACCCAGAGCCGTTACCACGACAGTTGGCTGTTCTCCTGGGTACCGCCGCTCGGCTACAAGAATTTCTCGGACGATCCCAAGGGCTGGTTCCTGACGCTGGTCATTCCGTGGATCACGCTGGCCATTCTCTACATCGGCATCTATGGGCGCGTGCTGCGCGCGGCGATCATCGAATCCCTGCAGGAAGACTATATCCGCACGGCCCGCGCCAAGGGCCTGTCGGAAACCCGCATCCTGCTGCGCCACGCGCTGCGCACGTCGCTCATCGCATTCGTCACGCTGTTCGGTCTCGATTTCGGCGCGCTGGTGGGTGGCTCCGCCTTGCTGACGGAGGTGGTGTTCGGGCTGCACGGCATCGGCAAGCTCACCTATGACGCGCTGCAGAATCTCGATCTGCCGATGATCATGGCAACGGTGATGTATGCTTCCATGTTCGTGGTCATCGCCAACGCGGTTGTCGATTTCGTCTACATCCTTCTCGATCCCCGCCTGAGGACGTCATGATACTGTCGGTGCGTGACCTCAGAGTATCCTTCCGGACCGATGACGGCCTGGTACGGGCCATCGACGGCGTTTCCTTCGATCTTGGGGAAAGCGAGATTCTCGGCGTCGTCGGCGAATCCGGTTCCGGCAAGACCGTATCGCTGCTGGCCGTGATGGGCCTCATCACCGACCCCAATGCCGTCATCGAGGGCTCGATCCGTTACAAGGGCCGCGAGTTGGTGGGACTGCCGGCGCGTGAACTTCGGCGCCTGCGCGGCAACGAGATCGCGATGATCTTCCAGGATCCGATGACGGCGCTGACGCCGGTCTACACGATCGGCTGGCAAATCGCCGAGCAGATCCGCGCACATCGAAATATCAGCAAATCCAAAGCGATGGAGCGCGTCGAGGAACTGCTGGCCGAGGTGAACTTTCCCAACCCGCACGAGGCGATGTCGCGCTACCCGCACCAGCTTTCCGGCGGCATGCGCCAGCGGGCGGTGATCGCAATGGCGCTGTCGTGCAATCCGGCCCTGCTGGTGGCGGACGAGCCGACCACCGCGCTCGACGTCACGGTGCAGGCCGGCATTCTCGATCTCGTGCGCAAACTGCGCGCGACGCACAAGTCGGCCGTGGTCTTCATCACGCATGACATGGGCGTGGTCTCCGAACTCGCCGACCGCGTCATGGTCATGTATGCCGGCCGCGTGGTGGAACGCGGCAGCCGCATGGAACTGTTTTCCGATCCGCGCCATCCCTATACGCGCGCGTTGCTCGGTTCGATCCCGCCGCTGACCGGTGAAAAACCGCGCCGCCTGCCGGCCATTCCCGGCTCGCCGCCGTCGCTGCTGCGCTTGCCGCAGGGCTGCGCTTTCGGTCCGCGTTGCCCGGTCCACTACGAACCCTGCGCGACCGGCAAGCCCGACCTCGGGGCTGGAGCCCACGCCGCCGCATGCTTCCGGGCGGTGCAGGCATGAGCGGAGCAATGATCGACAAAGAATCGACGACCGACAAGGAACCGATGACCGACAGGGATCAGCCAATCCTCGAGACGCGTTCGCTGGGAAAGCGCTTCTCGATCGGCACCCGGTTTTCGGCGGAAGGCAGGCGAACCGTCCATGCGGTCGACAATGTTTCGCTGACGGTTCGGCGCGGCGAGACTGTCGGGCTGGTCGGCGAATCCGGATGCGGCAAGTCCACGCTGGCGCGCTGCCTGGTAAGGCTCTACGACATCACGGACGGCACGCTTCTGTTCGAAGGTGACGACATCACCTCGAAGTCGCTCTCCGAACTCAGACCGCTGCGGCGGCGCCTGCAAATGGTCTTCCAGGACCCGTCCGCCTCGCTCAATCCGCGCCGTCGTGTCGGCGACCTGGTGGCCGAGCCGCTGCGCATCCACGGCAAGCTTTCGTCTCGCGAGATCACCGCGCGCGTTGCCGAACTGTTCGACCTCGTCGGGCTGTTGCCGGATCATGTCATGCGGTTCCCGCACGAATTTTCCGGCGGGCAGCGCCAGCGTGTCGGCATTGCACGGGCCATTGCCCTCAACCCCGATCTGGTCGTGCTGGATGAGCCCGTCTCGGCGCTCGACGTGTCGGTGCAGGCGCAGATCGTCAACCTGCTTGCCGACCTGCAGGAGAAGCTCAACCTCACCTACATCTTCATCGCCCATGACCTGTCGGTGGTGCGCCAGGTGTCGACCCGCATCGCGGTCATGTATCTCGGCTCGATCGTCGAGGAAGGTCCGGCGGAAAAGGTGTTCGCAACACCTGCCCATCCCTACAGCCAGGCGCTGATCTCGGCGGTTCCCGTCGTGGAGACGACGCCTAGCGGGACGCGCAAGCGCATCATCCTGACCGGCGACGTGCCGAGCCCGCTCAAGCCGCCATCCGGGTGCCGTTTCCATCCGCGATGCCCGATCGCGGCGGATCGTTGCCGCACCGAGCGGCCGGAGTTGAGGGAATATCGACCGGGCCGAAAGGTAGCCTGCCACTTTCCAACGGCATAGCCGGCCGCCCATCGGCGCCTGGACCATGGCCGACAGTTTTTTGAAAAATTCCACCGTCCGCGTGGAACCAACCGCCAAGCCGCGCGTTTCAATCGGTTCGATCGCACGCATTGCGATCGACCGGGAGGAACCAATGGACTACCTGCATTTCTTTTCGCCCGTGCGGATTTCGCGCGGGCAGGGGCATCCTGTAGAAGAAGTGGATAATGTCGCCGAGGCGATGGTTTTCTTGCGCAAATGGCCGACAGGCCGCCGCGGGCCTGTATATCAGTGCGCGCTGAATTGCTGCGCGGCCGCGTTGTCGGGCCAGATGTCAGCCGAAGAAGCAAGAAAGGCGTTCACCGGCTTTGCCCGGATCACGCGGCTTCTGGACGACGACATGGCGTTGCCCGTAGCCGGCGAAAACATGGCGGACATATACGCGCTGCGGCGTTAGGAGCCATGGCTTCACAGGCGTAGCCCTCGCGTCGTGATAGCGCGCGGGGGTGCGTTGGCGCGCGGCGCTAGGTTATCAGGCAGATTGAAAGGGGGGCGGCAAATACGCTACTTGTCACTGCAATGCATATTCGACGCCACCGCCGGAAGCCTGTCCAGGAAAACGCTCCATGGATGCCACCGGCTCGACAACGTCTGCTGCAAAGGCACCTGTCGCGCTCATGGCCGCAGCCAAAAAAAATATTCCTGAAAATAGCCGCATGAATGCCAACTGCACACCCCCGCGCATCTACAGGGATCGCGTCGTTGGTGGTTACGGCGTCAAAGACGCGTCGCCGCCATATCAGTGGCGGATCGGGCGCAGTCTGGCATAAAGCCAGTAACGTCTGGAGGGCACTAGACCAACCGCTGTCGTGTGCACTATGTGTGCGGTGAGAACCTCGATATAGGCAAGTGGTTTCCGCTGCGGCGGCGTAACCACAAATTAGGCTACTTTCAGCGGCGTCTATCGCCAAATTCGTCTGTCGTTCCAGCGGGGTATTGGACGGACCGAGACATAACAAAGATCGTAAAATTGGTATGTTATCTCCCAAACTTGCCATAGCCCCTATGATGGATCGGGCAGATACATAAATAAAATCAGCTAGTTACGAGCTTCTGTGTGCAAAAATCGCACACGAAAGTTCTGCTTCTCTTCTTTTTTCGTTCCCACGATGGAGCCGCCGATAGCCCTTTTGGGATGCTCTTGTGCCGACGGCATTCGCCTCCCCAATGCGGCTGTTCGCCGGATTTCCGTCGAACCTCATTGTCCCGCTCCAGGTGTCCAGCTGTGCAGCTTGACCGGCTCAATGAAAGCTTTTCGAACGTTCAGGGGTGGCGCGCTTGAACACACAGCCAAGCGTCACGACGGGCCGCTATGGGATCATGTCACTCGGCGTGGTCAAGCAGCGCGTGGAGCTTGTGAATTCGATCTGCTATCCGGCCAGAAGCATCTACACAAGCGAGAGGTTGCCGGCTTAGCGGATCGCCTTCCTCATTCCAGCGGCCGCGAAGAACAGCCAGCCAATGACATGTCGGAAGAAATAGATGCACGAGCCCCAAATCGCTAAGCATCGCAACCACGAATAGCTTCTCACCGGAAGAAACATCCTTCACGAAGCATGGGGGCGACAGGCATAAATCCAACCATAGTGAAGGCCCAGCTACCCCCCCCCATTGTCGGGATGACGTTACGAACCGCAGTGCCGCACAGAGCAGCAGCCCTTAGCCGGCCGTTCTACGCCCCGTCTGCATCGTTTCATAAGCGTGATGCTCGAACTGGCTCCGGGCGTTCTCGTGCCGCGTCAGGAAACAGAGTTGCTCGCGAAGGGGCGAAGACGAACTGCTACCTGACGGCGGCAGAGGCCATTGAGTTCGGCCTTATCTCGGAAATCCTCGATTGAAGCCCTGCCGCAAACCGGAGCGCCGCTCATCAATCGCCCTCCTGTTTGCGATGGCGGTGTTTTTCGATTTCCTCGGGCTCTTCATCGTCGATGCGCGTGATGTTGGAAGCATTGTGATCTGATCGCAGGATCTCGTCCAGTTTGGCATGGATGGCCTGGGTATCGCGGTGCTCTGCTCGCTGAATGAACAGCGTCATGGCCCAGGTGAACAAGGTGGCCGCTCCATGCCAGTCCAGGCTCTGTCGCTCGAAGATCATCCAAAGCACCGCATAGACCAACAAGATCAGGAATGCCGCGGGACGAGAGGTCAATGTGCCGATTGAGGTAAGCACGCGGGTGACGGGATGGTTGGTCATCCCAAAGAACTTGCGGCGGCGAGCCTTGTTCCCGAGCGCAGTACATTGCGCCGCCATGAGCCTGCCAGGCGCGACAGGCTAGTTGACAGTATGATGGTTGCCGATCGTGCCTAGCTACAACGCTGGCCATGCGATTGCCGGGTGCGCAATCATCAGCCAGAAAATGGCGAGGACCGCGCCGAAAGCCGGGAAGCCGAAGACAAACCAGCGTCTGAACAGTTGATTGTAGCGCTCGGGCGGGGCCTGGTTGGATAGGGCGGCCTGTGTCGCCAGATTTCGCATCTCGATCTGCATCCACACGACAGGCAGCCAGAACACGCCGGTTGCGATGTAAAGCAGGATCGAGAGGACGATCCAGCCTTCGGACAGTGAATACCCCGCAAGCCAAGCAAGGCCTAGTCCGGTCAGAGGTTGTGCGACAACCGCCGTAGCCGTGAACAGGAAATCAGCCAGGACGACAATACGGGCGACCGCGGCGATCGTCGCGGCGTTTCCGGTCCGGTGTGCCATAAGCATGAAAAACGCGATGCCGGCGCCAGTCCCGAGCAGCACAGCCGCACCGATGACGTGCAGGTATTTGAGCACAAAGTACATCATCAGCGTTCCTCCAGAATGGCCAGCGCTGCAAAATGCAAAACGAGGATCGGGAAGATTTTCAACAGCGGCCCGAGTGGCTCGTACCAAAGATCCGGCCGCAGAATGCTCCCAGCGATCGCATAGAAAAGCGTTACCGCGATAGCGCCGAAAAGACCAAGCCGGCTGGTTGGACGCCAAGCGATAAACGCCCCCACGACCATGTCAGCCAGCGCGCCGGCGACGACCGCCGGTTCGGCCAAGGCGCCGGCAGCAGTGCCAATCAGCAAGTCAACTCCGCTGCGCCAGCCGACGGTGAGGGAAATGATACCGGTCAAAATCCAGAAGAGCGGCAAAACGACAAACAGCGCCGGCTTCACAAAGTAAAGACCGGCGAACCATCGCTCCTGCACCGTCGCAGGATTTAGACGTAGCGCGGCTGTAAGACTAGATGGCTGAATGGCGGTCACCCTCATCCACGGCTGGGGATCGCCGACAGCGCCACGCGTGATCTCTTTTGCAGCATTGGTGCGCATCGGCGGGCGCCAGCCTAGCTGAGCCGCGGCATCCCCCAACCTGTACAAGGTAGCTGCGGTCCAATTGGGCAAGATGAACTCTTGAGCACTGCTCCATCCGAACCAGCGGCGATAGCAACCCACGACCTCTCTCATCGAAAGCGCCTCGGGCCCAGCCAGATCAAGTGTGAGGCGCGATGGACTGCCGGGTTCGAGGAAAAAGAGAACGGTGGAGATCACGTCATCGAGCTGAACGACCTGGAGCCGGCCCGTGTCGGGCATCACAGGCAAGAGCGGCAAAGCCGCGAGGCCGCGAAAAAGCGCACTGGCGCCGAAAGCCGGCCTTCCCAGAACTACCGATGGGCGCAGGATCACCCAGTCAAGACTGCGCGCCATCAATGCTTCATCGCCGGCGAGCTTGCTGATGGAAAAGGCGGACGGCTGCTGGCGATCGACCCCGATGGCGGAAAAGTGGATAACCTTGTTCACATCTGCCTGCTCACACGCGATGAAGAGAGCCGAGGCGCCGGTCGAATGGACATGCCGGGTGTTTTCCCGGGCACTATCCTGCAGAACGCCGGCACAGTTTACGACGGCGTCCACACCGGCCAGATAGGGCGTCCAATCCTCAGGTCGCAAGGCCCGCGCCATATCCAGAGAAATTGTTGGGATATCCGGGTGGACGCCAGTACCTGGGCGGTGAAGCACGCGAACTACCTCATGTTCCTCACCTGTCAGGCGCGCGCAAAGCGCGTCCCCAATCAGACCCGACGCGCCGGTGACGAGAACTTTCATTCCTTCCTCCCGCCGTTCGCCGGCGCGTGCGCCTTCATAGACCCGGCCACCGCGCCGGAGAGAACCTGATCAAGGCCGAAGCCAGCAGTGTCACACCGGTGGAACAAGCTCCAGGCGACAATGCAGCGAAGAGTGGCCGGCGGTAGAGTGCGTTCGCATCTGCAGGTCTACTTCATCGACATTTCGGCGCCGGCTTGGCGCAATCGCGCAGGTCGTTGTGAATGTGAGTTGCAGCCGTGGCGGCATGTCCGAACGAAACGGCAATTTGATTGAGCCCCTCCGCCACGTCACCGATGGCATAGAGCCCTGGCGTTGAAGTCTCAAGGTGCCGATTGACCAGGACATAGCCCTCTTCGTCACGGATAGCCCCGAGCGCAACCGCGAGTTCGGAGCGTACGTCGCAGCCCATGGAGGGGTACACCACATCAATGTTGCGCAGCGGGGCGCCCTCGGCCATGACGACATCGAACCCGGTTCGTCGAGGGATCAGGTCATCGACAGCGTCCCAGATTTCTACTCCGCCTGCCAATGCGACGTCGCGGGCAGCCTCGGAAACATCATCCGGGTGGTTGGCGAGCAAGGCAACTCGACTGCCATATTCCTTCAGGAACAGAGCCTCCCTGACGGCGAGATGCTCCGGGCCAACGACGCCGATGCGGCTGCCCCTGGCCTCATACGCATCGCAAACCGGGCATAGTCTGACAATGCCATCCGCGATCGCCTGCTGCAGTCCTTTAATCGAAGGTGCCTTGTCCACAATGCCCGTTGCCAGAATTACGCGCCTTGCTTGGACCATCCCGCAGGCCGTCGTCAGAAGAAAATATCCCTCGCGTTTTTCGGCGTGAGCTACGTAACCGTCGGCGACACTCGCCCCGTATAGACGTGCTTGGGCTCGTAGGCGGCCGAGCAGTTCTTCCCCGTTGATGCCGTCGGGGAAGCCGGGACAGTTATGGCATTTTGGAATGAGCTTGGCACGCGCATCCCCCGCGTCGAATGAGATCACCGAACGCAGAAACCTGGCCAAATACGTGGCTGCGGCGAGCCCTGCTGGGCCGCCGCCGACGATAGCAACGTCAAAAATTTGTGAGCCGGAAGAACATGGCATAGCGCCCAACCCACGCGAAACAACCTTGTTCCACGTGGTGTCGAATGGACACCCAACAAGAGCGAGCCTTGAACCGAGGCATAAACGTCGTAGCTGCCATCCCGTGAATACAGCGCCACCAGGAAAGTGAAGCCGTCATGGAACTTCGGATCACCGCCGTGCTTAATCTGGCGAAAGGGTCTGAGATGGGCGCGACCAGAGAATCTTTTGAAAATTGGTTACAGGAGAACGTCGGCACCCTTCCTGGCAGAGAGGAAGTCAGCGTCACGGTGCTCGCCCAGCAATTCGAACAGGATGCCGAGGTGGCTGGTTACGGGCACGACGTAAGGGAGGACGAACTCGGAAACATCGAGGATGCTTTCGAGCAAACGATAAAGAACGCCGCGGTGCAGAGCCTGAGATCCGAAGGGGACGATCTGGCGCCTGTGATGGACGCGCTGGAGGTCGATGATCCCAAGAGGGGGCCGTAGGCCCTAACAACCGCCTTCCGTTCGCCTGACCAATCCCGCGGGAGGTGGCATAGCGAGGCCCGTCTCGTAATGGGCGCCAGGTCAATTCCGAGTTAGTTCCATGCACCGTAGAGGAACATTCCTGCCGCCAAGACGTTAGCTGAGTTCCTTCACACCGGTGCTGCTCCGTGTTAACTGCGAACCTCCCAGGCGAATGGCTCACCCGGCACGAACAGGGCCACATCTCGCGGCGGACGGCTCTTGCAGGTATCGGTTGCTGGCTGCTGGCTGTTTCCTCGGAAGCCGAGGCACGGCCACAGCCGCGCGTGCGGTTTGGCGTGCTGGGATATGGCACCGCTGCTTGGGAAGTCGACGTCATGCGGCGGCACGCGTTGGACACTGCATTCGGAGTATCAATCGAGGCGCAGCGGCTTGCTGGAGCCGAAGCGGGCAAGACCGCATTGTTGGCGGGCAGTGTCGACGTTATCGTTTCGGATTGGGTGTGGGTTATGCGCCAGCGGAGCGAAGGCGCCGATCTGGTCTTCTATCCCTATTCTCGTGCCGTCGGCGCATTGGAACTGCCACAAGGTTCGCCCATCCGAACTCTTGCGGACCTCAAGGGCAAAAGGCTGGGGATCGCGGGTGGGCCGCTGGACAAAAGCTGGATTCTGTTGCGCGCGCTCGGCCTCCGTCAGGTGAAGCGCGATCTTGCTGAAGAGGTGTATCCGGTGTTCGGCGCGCCGCCTTTGTTGGAGCAGGAATTCCTGGCGCGGCGACTGGATGGCCTGCTGACATTCTGGAATTTCGCCGCCCGTCTCGAATCGGGGGGAGCAAGGCCTCTGCTCAGCGTCGCGCAAGTGCTGCAGGGGCTTGGCGTATCCAGGGAACTGCCGATGCTCGGCTACGTCTTCCATGAAAGCTGGGCCCGAGCCAACCCGATCGCCCTCGCGCGATTCACGAACGCCACTGTGGCGGCGAAGTCGCTGCTCGCGTCCTCGGACGACGAATGGCGGATGCTTGCGCCGCAATTGGGCACTGACGATCTTCACCTCCAGGCGGCGCTACGCGACGCTTATCGGGCCGGAATCCCTCGTCGCTTCGGCAAAGACGAACGTGATGGCGCGGCGCGGTTGTTTGCAATTCTGGCTGAATTGGGCGGCGAGGATCTGGTCGGCAAGGCAACGAGCTTGGATCCCGGTGTTTTCTGGCCCATACTGGCTTGAGCTGGCGATCATGACCGAGGTCTCAGCCATTACCACCAACATTCAGCGTTGGCAGTCCGCTGCGGCATTGCTTGCCATGGTGCTTACATGGCAGATCGCGGCATCGATTGCCGCCAATAGGCTGTTTCCCGGTCCGGTCCAGGTTGTGTCGGTTCTCTTGCACGAAGCGGTTCGGGGCGAGCTGCTGTACCATCTCGGCATCTCGCTCGCCCGCGTCGCCGCAAGCCTTGGGGCGGCAATCCTGATCGGAGCGGTCCTTGGCTATGCGGCAGGCCGCTCGCGCAGGGCCGACGTCTGGATGAGGCCTTGGATCGTGTTACTCCTCAACATGCCGGCGCTGATCACCGTCATCCTGATATATATCTGGCTGGGCCTTGCCGACACGGCGCTTGTCCTGGCCGTCGCGCTCAACAAGATCCCCAATGTTGTGGTGACTATCCGTGAAGGCGCCGGCCGGCTAGACAAGGACTTTGCCGAAATGGCCGAGCTCTATCGTTTCGGCCGCGCTGCGATGCTGCGGTATGTCGTGCTGCCGCAACTGGCGCCTTTCTTCCTGGTCACCCTGCGCAACGGGCTGGCACTGACGTGGAAGATCGTGCTGCTCGCCGAACTGCTCGGCCGCTCCAACGGCGTCGGGTTCCAGCTGCAGGTCTATTTCCAGAACTTCGACGTCACCCACATCCTTGCCTATGCCATCAGTTTCGGCGTCGTGATGCTTGCCATAGAGTATGGGCTGCTTGTGCCGTTGGAACGCCGTCTGCTCGCATGGCGACGCTGATGCTCAGGATCAGAATCGAGGAGAAGACTTTCCCGGGTGACGACGGCCAACGCCGGACGATCTTTTGTCCGCTGTCGCTCGATATAGCCGACGGGCAGGTCTGCGTCCTGACCGGCCCGTCCGGTGTCGGCAAGTCGACGCTGCTGTCGATCGTTTCGGGGGTCGACGGCGAATTCTCCGGCAGCGTGAGCGGCCGCGCGCTTCCAGTAGGCATGCTTTTCCAGACGCCGAGGCTGCTGCCGTGGCTCACCGCCTTGCGCAATGTCGAACTCGCCGTCCCGGGCCACGCGCCCGATGCCGCCCGGTGGCTCGCCGCTGTCGGCTTGAAAGGTCATGAGCAGGATTTTCCGCAACGTCTCTCGGGCGGCATGGCGCGGCGCGTAGCGCTCGCCCGGGCGCTCGCCGTCGAGCCCGCGCTCCTGCTCCTCGACGAGCCGTTCGCATCACTCGACGAGGCGACGGCGCAAGCCATGCGCCGCCTGCTGCAGGATAGTTTCGCCAAGCGGCGCCCCACCACGCTGCTGGTCACCCACGATCTTGCATACGCCTCGTCGCTGGGCGACCGGGTCATCGTTCTGGAAGGATCGCCGGCGCGCATCGTGCGCGATGTGGCAATCTCACGTCGCGATGAAGCCGGATCGTCGCGCTTTAGGCTGGGAAGTCCGGTACAATGAGACTGGTGCTGGCCCTTCTCTGTCTTCTGTTGATCGCCGGCCCTGGCGCCGCCGAGGAACAGACGATGCTAATCGGCTATATCGGCCAGCAGCGCAAACCGGCTCTGCCCTTGGGACCCCTTGACGAAACCGTCGCCGATGATGGCCTGCAAGGCGCAAGGCTCGGTATTGCCGACGACGACAGCACCGGCCGGTTTCTTGGGCAGAAATTTCGGTTGGAGGAAAGGATCCTGGCGCCCACTGAACCTCCGGCCGACGCGGTAAGGCAATTCGCCAATGCCGGCATCGTCTTTGTCATTGCCGATCTCGATGCCGGTCAGCTTCTGCAGGCCAGTGCCGCGCCCGGAGCCGAGCGGATGACGTTGCTCAACAGCCGAGCGCCGGACGACGTGCTGCGCCAGCAGGATTGCCGCAGGAACGTGCTGCACACGATTCCGAGCCGCGCCATGCTCGCCGACGGGTTGGCGCAATATCTCGTCTGGAAGCGGTGGCAGCATTGGTTCCTGCTTGTGGGGCCGCACCCGCAGGATCAGGCCATGGCGGCGGCTTTTCGAAGGGCGGCGGCTCGCTTCGGAGCCGAGATCACGATCGACCAGCCGTGGACGTTCAGGCCCGCCAACGGACGCGCCGATACCGGGCACGTCACGTTGCAAACCGAAATACCCGCGGTCACGCAGGTCAGCGACTATGATGTGCTCGTGGCCGCCGACGAGGCGGATGAATTCGGCGCCTACCTCGAGGGCCGCACCGCCCTGCCGAGGATCATCGCCGGCACGCAAGGGCTGGTCGCGACCGGCTGGAGCCCCGTGAGCGAGGAGTGGGGCGCAACTCAACTGCAGGATCGGTTCCGCAGGCAGGCGGGGCGGTGGATGCTGCCCAGCGACTACGCCGCCTGGCTCGCGGTACGCAGCCTCGGCGAGGCAGCGACGCGTCTGCACAGTCTCGATCCCGCGGCAATCGGGAGATACATGCGCGGCGACACGTTTCTTCTCGCCGGCTTCAAGGGGCAGGGGCTCAGTTTCCGTGCCTGGGATGGACAGATGCGCCAGCCCATCTTGATCGCCGGGCCGCGCCTGCTGATTTCCAGCTCGCCGCAACCGGGCTTCCTGCATCAGCGCACGCCGCTCGATACCCTAGGCATCGACCTGGAGGAGAGCCTATGCAAGTTCTGATGGCGCTGTTGCTGGCGTCGTTCGCACTTCCTGCTCCCGCCGCCGCCGAGACCATCTACGTGTCCAACGAGCAGGACAATACTGTCGCGGTCGTCGATGGTGCGACAATGACCATGCTGGCGACGATCGACGTCGGCCGACGTCCGCGTGGACTGGCGCTTTCGGTCGACAACAAGGCGCTGTTCGTCGCGGAAGGTGACGACAACCGCATCGACGTGGTCGACGTCGCGACGCGCCGGATGGTCGGGCAGTTGCCCTCGGGAGCCGATCCGGAATTCTTCGTGGTCCATCCGGACGGCAAGCGGCTGTTCGTGGCCAACGAGAACGACAATCTGGTGTCGGTAGTGGACATTGCCGCCGCCAAGGTCATCGGCACGGTCGATGTGGGCGTCGAACCGGAAGGCATGGCGGCCAGCGCCGATGGCCGCTATGTCGCCTGCACGTCGGAGACCACCAGCATGGTCCATCTGATCGACGCAGGCACGCTCGAACTGGTCGACAATCTGCTCGTCGACACCCGACCGCGAGCGGCTTCATTCTCGCCGGATGGTAAGCAATTGTGGGTCTCGTCGGAGATACGGGGCACCGTCACCGTCTTCGACACGGCAACGCGCGCGCAAACCGGCAAGATCGAGTTCGCGGTGCCGGGTATCCGACCCGAGGGCGTGCAGGCGGTCGGCTTGGCCATTTCGCGCGACGGCGCGACCGCCTACGTGGCGCTTGGACCAGCCAACAGGGTGGCTGAAGTCGATGTGAAAACGCTGACGGTCCGTCGGCTCTACCTTGTTGGCCTACGGCCCTGGCACGTTGCGCTCTCCGCCGACCAGAAGCGTCTGGTCAGCGCCAACGGCAATTCCGGCGACATCTCCTTTATCGATATCGAGAACCAGGAGGTGGTGAAATCGCTGCCGGTAGGCCGCGGTCCATGGGGCGTGGTGATCGGCCCATGAACGTCTTGTCGGTCGAGCATCTCAGCCACAGTTTCGGAAGCCGGCGGGTTCTGGACGAGGTGTCGTTTTCGGTGCCGGAGGGCGGGATGTGCATTCTGCTTGGACGCAACGGCGCCGGCAAGACGACATTGTTCTCGCTTGTCACCGGGCTCTATCACGCCCGCGCCGGGTCAGTCCTTGTCCTTGGCCATGCGATGAAGGCGAGCCCGTCAACCGCTCTTGCTCAAATGGGTGTTGTCTTCCAACAGCTGACGCTTGACCTCGACCTGACGGCCGGCGAGAACCTGCGCTACCATGCTGCCCTGCATGGGCTCTCCAAGGCGTTGAGCAAAGAGCGGTCCATTGAGGAGCTCAGCCGGCTCGAAGTGGCCGACAGGATCGACGATCCTGTCCGCGCGCTTTCCGGGGGGCAGCGTCGCCGTGTCGAGATCGCACGCGCTCTGATGCATGACCCACGCCTTTTGCTGCTGGACGAGCCGACCACCGGGCTCGACGTGCCGGGCCGCCGCGCGCTCGAGCGGCACGTAAGGGAGCTTTGCCGTGAGCGCGGCATTGCTGTTCTGTGGGCAACGCATTTTCTGGAGGAACTAACGGCCGATGACGATGTGGTGGTGCTGCATCGAGGAACAGTACGCTGGGCCGGCCGCGCCGATCGCCTCGCTGCCGATCTCGGTGTCGCCAGCACGGCGGAAGCCTTCGCGTTGCTGACGGGGGCCGAATGAAAACGTCTCACGCCGTGCGGGCGCTGAACGGTATCCTGCGCAGGGAGATGCTACGCACGCTGCGGCAACGCGGCCGATTGCTCTCAGCGATGGTAAGGCCGCTTGTCTGGCTGGCGATCTTTGCCGCCGGCTTCCGCTCCGTTCTCGGCCTGTCGATCACGCCGCCCTACCAGACCTATGTGCTCTACGAAGTGTATGTGGTGCCCGGGCTGGCGGCCATGATGCTGCTCTTCCACGCCATGGCGAGCTCGCTGGCCATGGTCTACGACCGCGAGATGGGCAGCATGCGCCTGTTGCTGACGGCGCCGTTGCCACGCTGGTACCTGCTTGCCGCGCGGCTGCTGGCCAGCGTCATTGTCGTCATGCCTCTGGTCTATCTATTCCTAGTTATCGCGCGCTATTGGGACGTCCGGCCGCCGGCTCTCGGCTATGTCGCGGCGTTTCCGGCGCTCTTGCTGTCGGGCCTGATGCTTGGCGCCTTCGGATTGCTCGTATCGTCGGTCTCGACGCAAATGGAGAACTTCGCCGGCGTGATGAATTTCGTCATCTTCCCGATGTTCTTTGCTTCGACGGCGCTCTATCCGCTGTGGCGTCTCGCCGAGGCGGGGCCGGTCCTGGCAACGATCGCCGCGTGGAACCCGTTCAGCTCGGCGGTCGAGTTGATCCGCTTTGCGCTGTATCTGCGGTTCGATGCCGCTTCAGCCTTCGTCGTATTCATCTGTCTGCTCGCGTTCTTCCTCGCTGCCGTGGTCGGTTATGACCCCGGTCGCGGCCTGTGGTCGCGGCGCCCCGGAAGCTGAACGATAAACTGCTCCAATCACTTCAAGGCATAGAGGTAGGCTGCGATATCGCGCGCCTGCTGCTCCGTGATCCCTGTCGATGGCATGGCCGTGTGCGGATTGATCTCCCTGGCCGATCGTATCCAGCGCACCAGGTTCTCCGGATTGTTGGCCATGACGCCGCCGATAATGACACGGTCGGCAAGGCTTGCGTCGAGGCGAGGGCCGACTTGCCCTTGCGCGCCCGGCACGCCCGTAATCGTGTGACAGCCGGAGCAGCCATTCGCGGTCATGATCGGCAGAGCGCGCGCAACGTCACCGCCCGTGGCGGCCTGCGCCTCGTGCCGGATGCGCGCGGCCCGATCGGACCACCAGGTCAGCCCGACCACAACGGCGATGAGCAGCAGCAGCGTGGCGCTGGCGGCGGCAAGCAGTTTAGACAGGCCCGAGCGCATGCGCCGCCTCCCTCCTTCCGCTCGCCCTGATCCACAGCCCGGCCAGCAGCAATGCCGCCCCGCCATAGATCAATCCGGCCGGCACCCACATCACCAGCCCGGCAAGCTGCTGGTCCTCGAGGGGGCTCAAATTCCACAGCGCCGCCCCCACGGCATTCTCCGGGTACCAGAGCCGTGGCGAGAGCAGCAGGAGGACGCCGAGCAGGCCGGTGTGCAGCGAGGTGACGAAAAGATGCATGACCGCGCCGCCATGGCTCTGTTGGCGGCCGGAGCGCGGCAAGATCACCCACCAGAACAGCAGGCCGGTTCCAAGGAAGCTCGCATGCTGGGCATAGTGCAGCACGCCGCGCTCCAGCGCGGCCACGAACAGCGCCGGAATATGCCAGATCCATATGGCGATGCCGTGAATGATGGTCGCGCTGAGCGGCCGGGTTGCGAAAGCCCAGACCGCCTGCAACCATCCGGCGTGCCCGGCAATTCCCAGAACGTGGCGGAAGCGGGTGGGGAGGCCCCACATCAAGGCCGCGGCCGGGCAGGCCGCGACCAACAGCGGCGCCGCCACGGCCATCAGCAGTTCATGCTCAATCATATGCGCGGCAAACACCTGCTCGCCGAGAGCGTGAATGGGGCTGACCAATGCGGCTGTCAACACGCCCCATCCGGCCGTGAACAGCAGCGCCTGGCGCAACCGCAATGTCCTACCGCGGCCGCTGCGCCGCCAGAGCCGGCTCGCACCCACGACATAGACGAGACCGAGTATGGCAAGCGGCAGCGTAATGGGCAGCGCGAGCGTCCATCCGGCTTCCGGGGCGCCGGCACCATAGCAGATCGAGGTTGAGAACAGCGCGTCGAGGTTCATCGCAGGCACTCGTCCAGGATAAGCGCGGCGCTGCCTTGCATGACGATGACAAGTGCAAACAGCAGAGCCGACAACATGCCGAGATTGGCGACGAATTGCTCGGTGCTGCGCGTGCGCTCCGGCTTGAAGGCGGCGCCGCCCTGCCGCTCCGCCCGCCATGACAAGGCGCCGCCGAGCAGCGAAAGCACGACGAGCACCAGTGCCGAGGGAAGTACCACCTCGACCTGACGGTTGCACTGCCACGGCACGATTGCGTAGTTCAGCTGCGTGGAGATTGCCCAAGCCATCGGCCCTGACAGAAGACCGCCCCAGGACGTTCCCATTCGCAACGCGCGCATCAGCCCAGCCTCGGCATCCAGTAGATGAGCAGATAGATCGGGATCCAGGTCAGGACCACGAAATCCCAATAGAAGACATTGTCGCCGACATCGCCGAAGCGCCGGCCGCTATAGCCGTGGCGTGTGAACATCAGCACCGTCAAAACGATCGTGTCGCCGATATCGGTTATGAGATGCGTGGTGTGCAGCCCGAGCAGCACCCAGAGCATGGATCCATAAGCATTGGTGTCCCAATAGATGTTCAGCGCCGGAAACTCGAACCAGCGCACGACAAGCGGAGCCAAGCCGAGCAGCGACATCACCACCATGCCGATCCGCACCGGCCCGATCGCGCATTGCTTGGCGTACCGGTTGAGGATGTGGTTCGGCACTAGGCTGACGATGAGAAGCAGGGTCACGATCGTCCCCGGCCAATGGTTAGGCTGCGGAGCGCTTAGACGCCAGTTGGGCCACACCGTCGTCAGATAGAGGTAGGCGCCTGCGGCCAGCGCAAAGCCCGTGCCCTCCAGCGCCATGAAACCAAGCGTACCCCACCAAGTCGGGCTGCGCGGGCCATGTCCAAAAGTCGGCAGGCCGGAAAGATCTAGCTCAGGACGCTGGCTCATTCCTCGTCCTCCGGATCGCCCTTGGGCCAAAACCATCCGATCAAGGTGATGGCGATCGGAGCGGCGCCCCAGACAACCGCCCATGGCGTGAAGATCGAGTAGACAAACGTGCCGCCGACGGAGAGCGCCGCCAGCAGCGGCCAGATCGACGGTGTCGCCGATTTCTCGCGAATGTCTGGATGGGCCTCCGCAACGGTCGAGATGAGGAGTTCGCGCGCATCGACCCGCAACCCGGTCGCCACGGGCAGCGCTTCGCGCTCGGCCCAGAGCGGCTCGACATGCGTGACAATCGGAATGCGCGCAAAATTGTAGCTCGGCGGTGGCGAAGACGTTGCCCATTCCAACGTTCCGGCACCCCAGGGATTGTTTCCGGCCGGGGCGCCTTTCAGCGCGCTATACGCGAGGTTGAAAGTGAACAGGACGAAGCTCAAGAAGAAGAGCACCGCCCCGGCCGAGATGAAAAGATTGATGTTTCCCCAGCCAAGCTCGGCCGGATAGGTGTAGACCCTTCGTGGCATGCCCCACAGCCCGACGAGATGCATCGGGAAAAACGTCGCGTTAAAGCCGATGAAGGCCAGCCAGAAATGCCAGCGTCCGAGGCGCTCGCTCATCATGCGGCCGCTGATCTTCGGGAACCAGAAATAAGCCGCGCCAATCAGCGGGAACACCGAGCCGCCGATCAGCACGTAGTGGAAATGCGCGACGACGAAGTAGGTATCGTGGACCTGGAGATCCAACGGCACCGAGGCGAGCATGACTCCGGTCAGGCCGCCGATGACGAAGATAAAGAAGAAGCCGAAGACGAACAGCAATGGGGTCCGAACCACGGGTCTGCCGTCCCATAAAGTCGCGAGCCAGCAGAAGATCTGCACACCGTTCGGAATGGCGATCATCATGCTGGATGCGGTGAAGAAGCTGGCGCCAAGCTTCGGCAAGCCGGTGGCGAACATGTGATGGACCCAAAGCCCGAACGAGAGGAAGCCGACCGCGATCAGCGACAGGACAAGCCCGAGGTGGCCGAAGGTCGGCCGCCTGGCGAAGGCGGGGATGATCGAAGACACCATGCCGGTAGCCGGCAGGAAGATGATGTAGACTTCCGGGTGGCCAAAGAACCAGAAGAGATGTTGGAACAGCAGAGCGTCCCCACCTTCCGCGGGGTTGAAGATATGGGTGCCGACCAGCCGGTCCAGGATCAGGAAGGTGGAGGTGATCATCACCGCCGGCATCGCGAAAACGACGACGAAGGAAGTGACCAGCATCGCCCAGACATAGAGCGGGATCTTGTCCAGCGACATACCGGGCGCCCGCTGCTTGAACACCGTAACGATGGTCGCCACCGCGACGGCCAGGGACGACACTTCCGTATAGGTGATCATCTGCGCCCAGACGTCAGCCCGCTTGCCCGGTGCGAATTCGGGGCCGGACAGCGGCACGTAAGCAAACCAGCCGACATCGGGCGCCATGTTGAGCGCGAAAGACACCCAGGCGAAAACGCCACCCGAAACGTAGATCCAATAGCTGAAGGCGTTCAGGCGAGGGAACGCGATGTTGCGGGTGCCGACCATCAGCGGCACGAGATAAATTCCAGTCGCCTGCACGATGGGCACCGCGAACAGAAACATCATGGTAACGCCGTGCATGGTGAACAGCTGGTTATACAGGTCCGGTCCGATCAGACCGCGCTGTGGACCTGAGAGCTGGATGCGCATGGCCACCGCATTGAGCCCGCCCAGGCACAGAAATACGAAGGCGGTGATCAGATAGCGCCGGGCGATGACTTTGTGATCGACGCTCGACAGCGCGCCGATGATGCCGGGCGGCGTGCGCCATGTCCGCGCCAGCCAGCGATGCAGGCTGGCATCGTCCATGCCGGTGTCGCGCGGTCCGTCATGCTCGGGTGCGACATCGCCCTTGGCGGATGTTTCGCGCTCCGGCGGCAGGTCGCGCTGGCTTGTGAGGTCAGCGCTGCTCATTTCAGACCCTCGAGATAGGCGACGATGGCGTTGAGCTCGTCGCCGCTAAGATCGACCACCGGCATGTGCGACCCGGGCTTGATGCCTTGCGGGTCGGCTATCCAGGCGGCGAGATTGCCGCGGCTCATCGTCAATGTTCCGGCGGCGAGCGTCTGCCGACTGGCTATATGAGTGAGATCGGGGGCGACGGTTCCTCCCGCGGCCGTGCCGCCTATCCTGTGACACATCACGCAGGGGCGCCGCAGAAACAGATCTTCGCCGGCTTTGGCCTCGTCCCCGGTCGGAGCAGCGGCCGGCTGCAACTGGTCGTTCCACCAGGCGTCGAACTTTGCACGCGGCTCGGCGATGATGAAGGTGCCCATGTTTGCGTGCTGCGCGCCGCAGAACTCGGCGCATTGGCCCCGGTAGACGCCGGGCTTGTCGGCTTTGATGTCGAGCACGTTGACGTGGCCGGGAATGAGGTCGAGCTTGCCGGAAAGGCTCGGAATCCAGAAGGAATGGATGACGTCGGTCGAGGTCAGAAGAAGCCGCACCGGCTCGCCTGCAGGGATATGGATCTCGTTCGCCGTGGTCAGGATGCGGCTCGGCGTGGCATCCTCATAGCGTACCTCCCACCACCATTGATGGCCCGTGACCCGAATGGTCAGCGCGGCGTCCGAGCCGATCGCGGCGAGCGTCCTGTTGGCGAAGAAGCTCAGCAGCGTCAGCCCGATCAGGATCATGGCGGTCAATCCCACGGCGGTCAGGACCACGCGCAACTTCCGGCTGTCGGCGCCGGCGTCGATCGCGAGCGGTTCCGCCTGCGCGCGCGACCGCATCATCAGCGGCGCGGCGAGGGCGATCATCACCAGCACCCACACCACCGCGCAGAGGCCGGTGAAGAACCAGATCAGCCACGCCAACTCGCTCGCGGCGGGACCTTTCGGGTCGAGGGCCGATTGCCAGCCCGCGCATCCCTGGAGCAACAGAGTGCCGGCGGTGGCGAACGCCATCGAGATGAGGCGGTTCACGGCGACTTCCCCAGCGTGGCCGCGTCCGGCATGCGGTTTTCGGAAGGATGCACCATCATGTCGTCATTGCGTTGCGGCGCGGCGGAAGACGGCGCGTTGCCGCTCAGCGAGTGTACATAAGCCGCAAGCTCCCAGATCTGGTCGTCGGGGATCTTGTCGCGAAAGCTCGGCATGCCGTTCGGCCGGCCGTCGCGGATCGTGGCATGGATGCTTTCCATCGAGCTGCCATAGATCCACTTCTGGTCCATCAGCGCCGGCCCCATGCCGCCGCCGCCATTGGCGTGGCACCCCGAACAGTTGAACCAGCTGAACAGACGCTTGCCCTCGCTCATGTGGAAGGCGTTGGCTGCGAAGCTCGCCGCCTTGTTGTCGGTGGGGGAGGGTCGCTGGCCGCCCGGCTCCAGCGTGGTCACAGGCGTCGGCTGTTCGCCGGATCCGAGCGCCGATTGCGGGCGCGTGTCACGCTCCTCGCGTTGGCAGGCGGCCAGGATCATCGTTGCCGAAACCAGCACGGCAACCGCGCGCATCATCGTACCGTACTCCCGGAAGCGTCGAGACGGGGAACGCCGTACTGGGCCAGCACGGCGTTGATCTCGGCCCTGTGCTTGGCGAGCGCGGCATTCACTTCGCCGCGCAACGCATCGTCCTCGCGGCGTACCCCCATGGAGATGTCGTAGACCATCGGCAACAGTGGCCCGTCTATGAGAGGCACGACCGGCGTGACGCGGAGCGGCACCTTCTGCCTAGCGGCGAAATAGCCGGCAAGCGGTCCCCATACGACGGCGAGATCGATCTGACCCGCGGCCACCGCTTCGACGATGCGCGCCGGAGGATTGGGCGCGGAATAATCGCCATAGACAGGATAGCCGACGAGATGTCCGACGATGCCGCGGCGGCCAAGCGCCTGGACCGGCGGCGAGTTGGCGCCGTCGTCGCCGATGAGCTGAACGCCGATCCGCAATTCGCGCAGGCGCGCATCGTTGAAGGATCCGATGTCCGGACCGTCCTGGCGCGTGACGAAAACGTAGGACGACCTATAATATGGCGTGGTGGTGCGCAGCATTTGGAGATTAGCCGGGGTGCCGGGAACAAGATCGCACAATCCGGCCTTCAGGGTGTTGCGCACGAAGCCGCGCCGCTGGGCCCACCAGGTGTAGGACAGCTTTGCCCCGAGCTCGCCCGCCACGATTTGCGCGATTTTGTTCTCGAAGCCCTGACCATCCGCATTGGAGAAGGGCATGTTGTTGGGATCGGCGCATACCCTGAGCTCGCGTGCATCGGCCGCTGTCGCCGCAAGCATCGGGGCCAGCGTGCCGATGCCGATCGCAAGCAGCACGAGGGCCCAGCGTCCCAGCCTCACGGCTGTCTCGAACACATCAAGGGAGCCGGAACACATAGAGCGTGCCTCCCGCCGTGGTCGCGTTCTTCAGATCCTTCATGGCGTTGACGAAGCCAAGCGCGGCAGTGGCGTCACGTGGGTCGAGGTCGCCGGAGACGATGGCGCCGGCCCAGCCGCCGACGCCGGAGAGGATGGCGACATATTGATGCCCGTCGGGTCCGCGATACGTGATCGGCTGGCCGATGATGCCCGACGATGTTTTGAACTGCCAAAGCAGCTCTCCGGTCCTAGCGCTGACCGCCTTGAACCAGCCCTCCATCGTGCCGTAGAAGACCACATCGCCCGCGGTCACCACCGCGCCGCTCCACACCGGGAAATTCTCCTTCAAGCTCCAGGCGGGTTTCTCCGCGGCTATGTCCCAGGCGGTGAAGGCGCCGCGATTGCCGCCGGGGCCGGGGATCATGCGGACGTTCATTCCCACATAGGGCGTGCCGGCGATGTAATTCACCTCGACGCCTTCTTCATCCATGCACAGATTGTTGTGCGGGATGTAGAGCAGGCCGGTCTTCGGCGAGAACGCGGACGGCTGCCAGTCCTTGAGACCCGATGCCGTCGGACAGATATCGCGAACGACCTTGCCGGTGCCGGTCTTCTTGTCCGGGTTTTCGATCAGCCGGCCCGTCTTGAGATCGACACCTTTGCTGGAGTTGACGGGGCCGAACGGCTTTGCCGACAGGACCTCGCCGGTGGTCCGGTCGAGGATGTAGAGATAGCCGTTGCGCTCCGGCCGGACCAGCACCTTGCGCGGCTTGCCCTGCCAGGTCATGTCGAGCAGGATCTGTTCGTTGATGCCGTCATAGTCGTGGAGGTCATGCGGGCTCCACTGATAAAACCATTTCGCCGCCCCGGTGTCGGGATCGCGCGCAAAAATGCCGGACGTCCATTTGTTGTCGCCCGGCCGCAAATCCGGATTCCATGGTCCTGGATTGCCAGTGCCGTGGAAGATCAGGTTCAGATCGGGATCATAGGAAATCCAGCCCCACATGTTGCCGCCGCCGATCTTCCAGGCTTCCGGCGGCCAAGTGGTTACGCCAAGGTCCTTGCCTTTGTCCGCGTCGTAATGCGGCTTGAAGTCCGGCCCTATCAGCACGTCCTTGTCGGGGCCGGTGCCGTATGCCGTCCAGACGACATGCCCGTCTCCCACATCGAGCGCCTTGACCCAGCCGCGCACGCCCATCTCGCCGCCGGAATTGCCGACCAGCACTTTGCCCTTCACCACAAGCGGCGCCATGGTGATGGTCTCGCCGATGTTGATGTTGCCGATATGCGTGTTCCAGATCGGCTTTCCGGTGTTCGCATCGAGGGCAATGGTGTGGCCGTCCAGCGTATTGAAGAAAATGCGCCCGTCGGCGAAGGCCGCCCCTCGATTGACGACGTCGCAGCAGGCCACCCCCTGTGCCGCCGGCTCGGGATTGGGCTCGTACTTCCACTTCATCGGCGCGCCGGGCTTGGAGAGATCGAGCGCATAGACGAAGTTGGGGAATGGCGTGACGATGTACATGGTGTTGCCGACGACCAGGGGCGCTGCTTCCTGCCCCTTGTTCACGCCGGTCGAGAACGTGAACGCAACCTGCAGGTTCTTCACGTTGCCTTCGTTGATCTCGGAGAGTTCGCTGAAGCGCGTCGACGCATAGTTCTTGGCCGGCATCGCCCATTGACCGTCATCGGGTGGCGAGGCTGCGGCGGGCGGTGCAATCGCTTCTGTCTTAGAGGGCTCCGAGACAGCGCCCTGGAGCGGGAGCCAGGTGAGCAACGTTACTAGAAAGATGCCCGTGCCGAGGGAATTCCGGGTGGCCAACGTGCGGGTGTGTCGTCCTGCGTCAACGCGCGTTGGTCCCAGCTGCGGCATGCCTTTCATTTATGGATCGAGCCTCCCACGCCGGCACCGAGTTCCGCTGCAATGTCGGCCTCGGTGCCGGCACAAAGCGGATGGCCCCAGCCGGAAGCGCTTTTGCCGCCGGGGTCGAGATCGTAGACAATGGCGTCCTTGCGATTGGGGTTGACGCCTGCGGGAACCTTGTCGAGGCCGAGCGCGGCCCGGATGCGCCAGGCGACATTGTGATCGGCGCATGAGGAGTCCCCGGAAACGCCGAGGCCGCCCACGATGCCCTTGCCGTCGTAAAGGGCAAGCCCGCCGCCAAACACCACGACGCCTCCGATCGGCTTGCCGACCAGCGGATCGCTCGCGCTTCCGAAGGTTTTGGGATCGCCCGCATAAGCCGCGGCCTGGTTGACGGGATTGGTCGCCTGCAAGCCAAACAGCGGCCCGCCCGGCTGCACTCCCGCGTAGAGATTGGCCGTCGACAGCGCCATCTGAGCCAGGCTGAGGCCGTTGGCCGTGTTGGCTTTCTCCGCTGCGATCAGCCGGCTGCCCGGCCATTGCGAATCGACGGCAGGTCCACTGAACGCAACCGCGCAGACAGTGCCGTCGCGGGCAATGATCGCCGCCCATTCATTGGTGTCAAAGCCGCCATTGGCCGGTCCGCCGCTTGCCTTCACATTGGCCTTGAGGGTTGTAAGCAGCTTGTCGTGATCGGCCGGGCAGGGCTGCTGCGCCATGGCCTTGTCGGCGTGGAACAGGTCAGCCATCAGCAACAGCAGACCAAAGACAGGCACCAAAAGCTGACGGCCACACATCGTCCTGCGCATTCGTTCGACACCAAAAGAGCACCCTGCAAACCCGAAACAGGAGGGTGAGTTCAACGCGGTCGGTGCGTAACTCGCAGAATGCTTCTATGTTCCTGCGTTGGAAAAATTCGTGCAGCTGGATTGGAACGCTAGCCGTTCACGGCGCCTGCGGCGAGCACCTGAAACGCGAAAACGGGGACCGCGGAGGCACTCGCCTCTCCGCGACAAGGCTGTTGCCTTGCGAGGGCGTTCACCACCGACCTGTTCCAGGCTTGTCGCCGAACGTCGCTGCTCCCGCAACGACGTTCGGCTCTCAACTAACCCTTACGTGAGCGTTTGGCGGCGCGCTCTGCCGCGGCCGGAGCTTCCTCGATGTCGGCCGCGCCTCCGAAATCCACGTTCTTGGTACGACCGGCTCCCGGACCGGCACCCAGGTCAGCGCCTGTAGTCGGATCGGAAGCGGGATCGGAAAGAGTACGCTCGGCCATCTTGGCCACCACCTTCATGTCTTTGGCGCCCAACTTGACGGTCGCTAGGCCGTCTCCGCCATCGACGGGCATCACCTGTTCGAGATCATCGATCCGATCCCACTCTTCGCCCGAATTCCATGGGCCATTGACGTCGCCGTCGCCCTGAGAGGTGTTGACGTACATGCTGGCGAACTTTTCGACGCCCGGGAGCTTGCCTGACGGGAAATTGTTTTCGATCGCATAGAGTGCTTTCTCAAACGACTTCTGGTGAGCAATCTCGCGCGTCATCAGGAAGCCGAGCGCGTCCTTGATGCCCGGGTCGTCGGTGATGTTGATGAGGCGTTCGTAAACGATTTTGGCGCGCGCTTCGGCGGCGATATTGGATCGCAGGTCCACCGTAGGCTCGCCGCGCGAGTCGACATAGGCGGCGGTCCAGGGAACGCCGGCTGAGTCGCAAAGCGCGGGAGCGCCGCCGAACAGAATCGATTCCTTGGCCGTTGTACCGCTGGCGCCGATCATCAGGTAAAGGTCCGCTTCTTTCATTTGGCCCTCGGCAAGTTGTGCCTTGAGCCCCTTGTTCAGCATGGTGACGATCGATCCCACCACTTCGAGGTGGCTGAGTTCTTCGGTCGCGATATCCAGCAACATGTCGCGACGGCCAAGATCGTCTTCGCCAAGCCCCTGCGTGAAATAACGCATCGCCGCGGCAAGCTCGCCATCGGCGCCCCCGAACTGCTCCATGATCATGCAGGCCAGGCGGGGATTGGGCTCCGAGACGCGAACGGTGTATTGCAGGCGCTTGTTATGCATGAACATGGACATTTCTCCGGTTAGAACGTCCGAACATCCCCGCAAGACGATTGTTCCCTCAGCGGCTGACTCCTGGCCCGTTTTCTGTTTCGATGACCGATCCCAGCCGATGGTGTCGTCGGCCCTCCCCATAAGCGCGTGAAGGCAATGGTCTTTTTTACGAGCGATACGCATTTCAACGATCCACGCATCCTCCGGATCGATCGCCGGCCGTTCGGGTCGCTGGCCGAGCACGACGAGGCGCTGATTGCGCGGTGGAACGAGACTGTCGGCCCCGAGGATGAAATCTGGCACCTTGGCGATTTCGCGCGCCTCGGCAAGTCGAGCGTCGAAGCACTGCTGGCCCGCCTAAACGGCCGCAAGAACCTCATCGTCGGCAACAATGATGCTTCCGAAACAACGGCTGCGGGCGGGTGGAACAGCGTCCAGCACTATAGGGAGTTCATGCACGAGGACCAGCTCATCGTGTTGTGCCACTATCCGTTCCGGACGTGGAACCGGATGGGCAAGAAGTCGATAAACCTGCACGGACATTCGCACGGCAAATTGAAGCCGCTGACACGCCAATATGATGTCGGTGTCGACAGCTGGGACTTCCGGCCCGTTCCATTGCCCATCTTGCGCGGCAAGCGCGGCTCGGTCTCGCGGCTGAAATGAAGAGAGATCGGTGAGCGAGGCTGGCCGTTGCCCGTTCACTTTCGATCCAGCACCTTGCGGATCTTCTCGGCCAATTCGTCGATCGTGTAGGGCTTGGTCAAAAGCTCCGTTCCAAAATCGAGCGTACCGTTGTGGACAATTGCGTTGCGCGTGTAGCCGGTGGTGTAGAGCACTTTTAGCGAGGGGTGCGCTTGTTTGACCTGGTCGACCAGTTCGCGGCCCGACATCTCTGGCATGACCACGTCAGTGAACAGAAGCGAAGGCACTTGCCCGTTTTGAACAGCCGCCAGCGCCTCCCTTGGCCCTTGCATTTCCAACACGGAATAGCCCAGTTCCCGCAGCGCTTCCGCGGCCATCAGCCGGACGCGATCTTCATCCTCGACGACCATGATGATCTCGTCCGCACTGCCGGGGTGCTCGCCCGCCACGGCCTCGGTTTGGCTGTCGAGCACTCCGCCGTGCGAACGCGGCAAGTAAATTTTCAAAGTGGTTCCGATACCCTGCTCGGAATAGATCTTCACGCTGCCGCCCGACTGACGAACAAACCCATAGACTTGGCTCAGCCCCAGCCCGGTGCCTTTGCCGACCCCTTTGGTGGTGAAGAACGGATCGAAGGCTCTGGCCAAAACGTCAGCAGTCATGCCGGTTCCGGTATCCGTAACGGCTATCATTACGTACTGGCCGGAGGGAATAGCGTTCTCCCTGCCATAGCGATCGTCGATGTGGGTGTTGGATGTCTCGATCGTCAGCTTTCCACCGCTAGGCATGGCATCCCGTGCGTTGACGCAAAGGTTGAGCAGCGCGCTTTCCAATTGCCCTGCGTCGGCCTCCACATGCCATAGTCCCGCGGCGAGCACGGTCTCGATCTGGATGGTCTCGCCAAGCGTCCGGTTCAGCAATTCGCTCATGCCGGAGACAAGGCGATTTGGATTCAGCCGCTTCGGCGCCAGCGGCTGCTGGCGGGAAAAGGCAAGCAGCCGCTTGGTAAGTTCCGCCGCGCGCTGTGCTCCATCTATCGCGCCGGTCACGAATTGGTGGACGTTGGTGTCGCCGTTTCTGAGCTTGCGCTGCACAAGATTGAGGCCGCCGATGATGACAGCCAGCATGTTGTTGAAGTCGTGCGCGATACCACCGGTGAGCTGTCCGACAGCTTCCATCTTCTGGGCCTGGCGCAGGTGCTCTTCTGCTCTGGTGCGTTCGGCAACTTCGTCTATGACACGCTGTTCGAGCGTGCCGTTGAGTGTCTGCAGCGCCTTGAACAGTCGGGAGTTGTCGATTGCCGTCGCGGCATGGCCCGCAAGCCCCAGCAACGCCGTCTCTTGCTGTTCGGCGAAGACGCCGGTCTCTGAATGACCAAAGAAGAGGCCGCCCAGCACCTCGCCCGAACGCGAGACGACCGGTACGGCAAGATAGGAACGCACCGGCAGATGGCCCTCCGGCATTCCCTTGCGGGGCCAGTTCTTTCCGTAACGCGGATCGGCGAGTATATCGTCGGAGCGCACGACGCTTGTCCCGCGGAATGTGGGCTCGAAAACCGCGGTGTTGCGCGGCATGGGGAAATTTTCGAATGCGGAACGAGGTGCCCCGGACAGGGCGTAGAGCATATAGCTGTCGCCCTTGTCGTCGATCACATTGTAGAAGAAGGCTCCGAATTGTGCGCCCGACAGTTCTACGCCGGCATCGGTGACTGTCTGGACGATCCGCTCCACGTCAAGCTCGGCCGCCACGGCGGCAGCGGTGGCGTTCATCAACTGGAGCTGATGCTCCACCCGTTTTCGCTCGGTGACATCCACGACGGTGCCGATGAAGCGAACCGCGCGGCCGGACTGGAAAATCGATTCCCCCGTTGCGGCAATCCAGCGCTCCTTGCCGTCCCGCAGGCCAATGGTCCGGTATTCGATGTCGTAGCGCGAAGAGGTGCCTGGCGCGAGCGCCTGGCGTACGGCCTCGTCGGCCCGTGCTCGATCCTCTGGATGGAGGCCCGCCAAGAATGCGCTTTCATATGTCACCTCCGCGTCCGGCGGCAGCCCAAAAAGGGCTTTGCAGCGATCGTCCCAGCGCAGCACCCTGGTTACGGGATCGTAGTCCCAGGTGCCGATAGCGGCCGCGTCGGTGGCAAGCCTCAGCCGCTCCTCGCTCGCCCGGGCCGCCTGTTCCGAGCGAACGCGTTCGATGTGAGCCCAGGACCTCTCCGTCACCTCGGTCAGCAAGGACAGTTCGCGTTGCGACCAGACGCGAGGCTGCTTGTCATGGATGGCCATCAGGGCGGTCAGCCGGCCCTGTTTGACCAGAGGCATGCAGATGGTTGCCGTTATGCCGATATCCTGAAAGGTCTTGGCCTCCTCGGGAGCAATTTCCGCAAGGTTGTTGTTGATGATAAGCGGCCGATTGGCGCGGAGATTGGTGACTGCCAGGCGACCGAAATCGGCAAGACTGTAATACCCCCTGATGCTTGGCGAGCCGGGTGCGCTCCAGTCGCCGCGAATAGTGAAATGGTCCTGGTCCTGCTCCATGTCGGCGTAGGCGCAAATCGAGACGCCCAGGTGTTCACCGAGGAGACGAGTGGTGATCCGCATGACGGCGTCGGCATCGGCCGCGAGGGCAATCTCCCTGCCGAGGCGGTCCAGAAAGGCGAGACGCTCGGCGTTCTCGCGCAGGGCGTTCTCGGCGCGAAGCCTCTCTATCGCGGTACGCGTCCGGTCCGCCACCTCCGAGATGAGGGCGATCTCCTCGGTCGCCCAACGTCTGGGCGCGGAGTGGTTCAGGTATAGCAGCGCCACCAACCCGCCATGCTCGGTAACGGGCATGTTGATGACGGATTGAGCGCTGATGGCTTTGAGGGCATCCGCATGGCCGCTGGTTCGCGGGTCTGTCTCGGCGTTCTCAAAGACGACGGTTTCGCCGCGCTTCAAATCGTCGATGTACGAACCGTAGTTCCTGAAATTCAGCGTCCCGGCCAGGCTTTTGATGCCGGGTGCGTTCCAATCCCTGTCGATGGTGATGGTTTCATTCTCAAGATCGATCGTGCCGTATCCGGCTCGGCTGATGCCAAAATGGTGCCCCAGCAGTTCCGCGGCTGCGTAGGCCAGTTCTGCAGGATCCGTAATCTCGCGAATCCGGTCGCCCAGCGCTGCCAAAAGCTCGAAGCGCTGCAGTTCAGACTGACGACCGCGTGAAGTGTCCCCCATCTCGCCCCCGTTTTTGCCCGGACTGAATAATGCGGTCGACGGCCAAGAGTTCCCTTAAAGGACGGCACGTTCTGACCGACGTGACGGCTGCGAGCCCGACACTGGCCACATCGGCTCTGCCGATGACGGTCTTCCCTCATGAATCCTTATTTGGGTACATCATAGTTTAATGACACGTGGTGCGCCGCGTCGCATAAACGTCGGACCAGCGGACATGTGACGAGCTCCGCTGCCTGGGAGCGACGATCGCACTCTCGCGCGTTTGGAGACGCTGATGCTTAACCGAGCCACTCGCACGAACACGGAAGCTCTCTACCCGAATGACCTGGACACTCTTCGCGCGGTTTTCGACGCAATGTGCCAGGAATTTGCCGTTCTGCCGGACAGCACGGCGGCCCATTCCATCGCCAGGGAACTTGTCAGGCTTTTCCAGACCGGAATGACGGAAGCGGCCATGCTGATGGTTGCCGTGCGTGCGCGGTGGCAAGGCGATTGGAAAATGGAACACAGCAGCGCTGCCTGACGTTTGATGGCCAGGCGTGCCGATCCATGGCGCCACCGACAGCAGCGCCCGAGCTGAGGCGCATGTCTCAACTCAACGAGGCCAATCCAACTCGATCCAGGCTGGTGCGTGATCGCTCGGCTTTTCCCATCCTCGCACCGCAACATCCACGCCCGCGCCACCCAGCCGCTCCCTGAGCGAGGGGCTCACGAGAAGATGGTCCATGCGAAGGCCGGAGCTGCGGTCGTAGCCGCCCCGGTAGGAGAAGTTCCAATAGGTATAGACACCCCTTTCGGGCTGGATCAGCCTGACTGCGTCGATCCAGCCCTCGGCAAGCATCTCGGCGTAAGCTTGCCGGCTCTCCGGAAAGTAGACGGCGTCACTCAGCCATCGAGCCGGCACCGCGGCGTCGATCGGCGCGGGCACAACATTATAGTCGCCGCAGAGCACGCTGGCAGGCGAGTCCCTGATCAGGAGCCGTCCGTAGTCGATCAGCCGCTCGAACCAGCGGAGCTTGTAATCGAACTTCGGACCGGGTGCTGGGTTGCCGTTGGGCAAGTAGAGACAGCCGACGACAAGCCCGTCGATGTCCGCCTCGATGTAACGGCTGTGCGTATCGTCGACGTCACCCGGCAAACCGCGGCGACGTTCCTGCGGCTGCTTGCCTCGCGCGAGAATGGCTACGCCATTATAGGACTTCTGCCCATGCCATATCGCTCCGTAGCCGGCGTTCCTGATGGCCTCGGCCGGAAACTTCTCGTCCGATGTCTTTAATTCCTGAAGACAAACAATGTCGTACTGCGTCTCGCCCAGCCATTTGAGCAGAACCGGCAACCGCCCGTTGACGCCGTTCACATTGAAAGTCGCGACCCTGATCATCTTCGAGGCGATCCACTCATGGTGCTCTCCATTCGGTGAGTTCATCTTGACAATCAGCATCAACCACCAATCGCCAAGAAGGTTTCGATGCGAACACAGACAGATCCGCCGCGCCCATGCTCATGGAGAGCTTATTTCCAAGCTGTTGAACCGGCTGTGCAGCGTTGTCGGTGTCTGGCGGAACAAGCTGTGGCCCCGAAGGTTGGGGGCACGCAGACAGGTTCCAACAGGCACGGGCATGGCGTTCGACAGAGAGGATGCGAAACTCGCGGCCGGACTGCTTGTCGCGGCATTGGCGGCACTGGCGGGATACAACGCCGTCCGCGCCAGACGGGCGATCGCCGCCCGGGCATACGGATGCGTGATGGAGATCGGTGGTCTGCGCCTGCATTTTATCGAAGCCGGATCCGGCATGCCGCTGCTTCTGCTGCATGGCAACGGATCGATGGCGGAGGATTTCAAATGGAGCGGCATCTTCGATGAGGCGGCAAAAACCTACCGGGTACTCGCATTCGACCGTCCCGGCTTTGGGAGAAGCTCACGGTCGCGCCGGCGCTGGTCCGCTGGCGACCAAGCCGACCTCATACATGCCGCCGTCAACAGGCTCGGTATAGAGAAATATCTCGTGCTTGGACATTCCTGGGGAGCTTGGATCGCCCTCGATCTGGCGCGCAGGCATTCGCCATCCGTCGCCGGCATCGTGCTGGTCTCAGGCTACTACTATCCGCCACCGCGGCTGGATCTTGCACTGGCCGCGCTGCCGGCATTGCCTGTGATCGGCACCGTGTTTCGTCACGCCTTGCTGCCGCTGCTGGTGAGGCATGCCTGGCCTTGGGCAATGGGGAAGATCTTTCAACCAGCGGCAATAGCGGGCGATTTCGCCGCACTCGCAAAAGATGTCGCCAGCCGGCCATCGCAACTGCGGGCGGTTTGTTTCGAGTCGGCGTCGATGCTGGGCGCGGCTCTGTCGAGGAAGGCCAGCTATAGGGACATTGCCGTGCCTACCGGCATCCTGGCGGGAGCCGGCGACCGCTTGTTCGACGCGGAACGGGATGCGCGACGCCTGCATGCGGAGATCTGTGGCTCTCTCCTTGAGGTCATTCCGGACACTGGCCATATGGTTCATCAGAGCGCCCCGCAGGCCGTGGTCGGCATGTTGCACGCGATTGCAGGACGGCACGCCATGTCCGAAAGGCCCCGTCGGCGGCGGCTCGAGCCGTGTGCCGAGGAGTTCGAGGCAGGTCCGGCCTCGCAGAGATTCCAGGCGGGCGACAAGTGATGCCGTTTGCACGAACCGTTCAAACGGGGTTCTCAACATGAGTGATCAAGCCGACATGCAGTCGGTACTGCACCAGAACATACAGGCTCTGGTCGAGCAGAGGCGACAACAGGAGGAGCACAGGTGCGCATTGTGCCATTTCGCGCTTCGCGGGAAGCATGACTTTCGTCTATCTGCATCTCGCAATTCTTGCCGCCTGGGTTGTTGCGAACCTTGGCGTGATACCAACCCTTCCAGCCTGGGACCCAACGTTTGTGATCCTGGCCATGGTCGCCTCTGTCGAGGCAATCTTCCTGTCGACCTTCGTGCTGATCAATCAGAACAGAATGGCCGAACACAGTGAGCGCCGAGCGGAGCTGGATCTACAGATCAGCCTTCTCAACGAACATGAAACCACTCGACTGATCGAGATGATGGCCGCCTTGACGGCGCGTCTGATTGTCCCGACCCCGGTCTCATTGGCTGAGCTTTCGGTCGAGTTCGTCCAGCAGTGACCGATGCTCGCTGGGCATGTCCGCATCAGTTGGCAAATCCAGCAATTGGCGCAACTGGCGACGACTGGCATCTGATGAAATCCACTGACGAATGAGACGGGCTATGACCTTCTGTTGTGCCTTGCCGATTTCTTCCATGTTATGCACCCGAACTTTGTCCGCGGCTCGAACTCGGCGGGTCTTCGATGGTTCCCCGGTCGGGTGCAGAACCGAGGCGAGTTGAACAACAGTCTGCAGGCGACACGGCTTACTGCGGCCCGATGGCCGACCTATCGAGGATGCCCAGCGGGTGCGGACACGTGGCAAAGACCGTGCGCCGTGGGGGTGGTGGGCTGATCACCTTGGCTGCATCAGAAAAGCTATTTCATCAATTTGACCTGAAGCGAGAGGCTCAGCCAGGTTGCGAATAGCAGCATCGGAACTGGGCGTCGGCAAAGTCGACGTGGGCCCCGAAGCCGTTGCGATCACCTTGCGTAAGAAGCCGATGGCGTCCCTATGGCGCAACAGGAAGGCGCTGGGCCTGGATACCGAAACGGCCGCTTGATTTTCAGGCGATCAGTCCAGGCCTCGGACGCCGATGCAGTCCGCCTGGCACTTGGCGCCGTGCGCGCCGCCCAGTCGGGTGACGTGATTTGCCCGAACCCGTGAGCATCGGCGATCTCATGGTCACGGGCACGCGCGACATTAACCCGCGCCCGTTCCGGCATGCTTGGAATCCGGCTGCAGTCAACTGCGCCTTGCGGCCACACCGCATATGGCGGATTCGCGCGGACTACCGGCTCCAGATCGTGTGGGAAGTTCGGCACCTCGACAGGCATTCAGCGGTCGGCTCCGCTCTCGTGAGTGACTGCCGGAAATATCTCGGCAACCTCGATCATGATGTCTTCACGAAACGAGGCGCGAATCCTCTTTTATGACCAAACTTGGTGCTGGGACCAATGTTCCCGCTCCACGCCCAACGTGCCGAAAGCCACTTGGGGCAGCGCAAGTTGCGCTCTGCGCGAATATGTCTGATCATGTGAAGTTGGGCAGGAGAATTGGATGGCGATAAGTCGGCTAAACGGCGCGCAGCCCTCTGTTCCTAGATTGAGGGACATCGACACCGCGGCCACGGCTCACCCGCGCACCGCTTTGCCCACCGTAGCGACCGTCGTGACAGTGGTCGCCGCGTTGTATTTCGGCCGCGAGGTATTCCTGCCGATCGCGATCGCGCTGCTGCTGACTTTCGCGCTTGCGCCGGTGGTTTCGGCGCTCAAACGGATTGGCATTCCCCGCCTTGCCGCCGTCATCTCCAGCGTGCTTGGTACCTTCGCAGCGCTCGCCTTCTTCTCCTTCATTGTCGTTACGCAAGTCGGGGAACTGGCGCAGAATGTTTCGCTTTACCAAACAAATATCCTGGCCAAGGTCAGGTCGCTCAAGGAAACCGGCGTCGGCGGCGGCATCATCGCCAGATTGACCGGGGTGATCGAGCGCGTCGGCCAGGAGATCAACAAGCAGGAGCCGGCCCAGCCAGCAGCCAGCCAGCCTCAACGCGAGCCGGTTCCCGTTGAGATCGTGTCACATGAAAGGCCGCTCGAGATCCTGCAAAATTTGATCGCCCCGCTTGTCAGTCCGCTGGCGTCGGCGGGGCTCATCATCGTCGTCGTCATTTTCATGCTGCTTGAGCGCGAGGATCTTCGCGATCGCTTCATACGGTTGGTCGGCTACGGCGATCTTCACAGAACCACCGAAGCGCTTCAGGACGCCGGCAAACGGCTCGGCCGCTATCTGCTCATGCAACTGGTCGTGAACATCTTGTATGCCGTCCCCATCTCGATCGGGCTGTGGATCCTTGGGATCCCCAATGCGCTGTTATGGGGTTTGCTCGCATTGGCGCTGCGATTCGTTCCCTATATCGGTCCTGTCATCGGTGCACTGCTGCCCTTGTTCCTTGCCCTGGCCGTGGCGCCCGGGTGGTCGCTCCTACTGTGGACAGCCGCGCTGTTCGTGATCATGGAAGTCATCACCGGCAATGTCATCGAACCTTGGCTCTACGGATCGCGCACAGGGCTTTCTCCCTTGGCCGTCATCGTGGCAGCGATTTTCTGGACCTGGCTCTGGGGACCTCTCGGTCTGGTCTTGTCTACTCCGCTCACGGTCTGCCTTGTCGTGCTGGGCAGGCATGTGACGCAGTTCGAGTTCCTCGACGTCCTGTTCGGTAACGAACCGGTGCTCGAGCCGCATGCCCGGCTGTATCAGCGCCTGCTGGCCGGCGATCCAGAAGAAGCCACGGACCACGCCGAGGAAATTCTCGAGGAACAATATCTGGTCGAGTTCTACGGCAAGGTCGCGGTTCCCGCCCTTCTGCTGGGCGAACAGGATCGGGTCAGGGGCGTGATGGATGATCACCAGCTGCGGCAGCTGGCTGCCAGCGCCCAGACCTTGGTAGCCAATCTTGACGACAGCGCTCACGAGGAAGCGGAGGAGGACGATCTCGCCCCGGGCGAGGCGTCCGGCTCGGAAAAGGAGAAGGCAATCGACGCGGAAGCCGGACAGGACGTAGAGCTCCCAGACGGCACAGGCCTGACCGTGCTTTGCGCCGGCGGGCGCGGCGAACTCGACGACGCGGCCGCCGCGATGCTGGCGCAGATCCTGCTGATCCAAGGCGCGGCGACGTCGAAGGCCAGTTTCGTAGATCTGCATCCGGCGGGCATTCGCCGGCTGGAGCTGGGAGGGCTCAACGCTGTCGTGATCGGGTTCCTGAACCGCAACTCCGTCAAACATGCACGTTTTATGGTGCGCCGCATAAAACGTATCAATCCAGCGATACGGGTGGGCGTGGTGTTCTGGGGAGGAAACGGCGAAGATCACGGCGAGACAGCCGGTAAAACGGGCAATGACATCAATGCCGATTTCATCGCGCTCGACATGGTCGCCGCGGTGACCGGAGCGCTATCGAGGGATCCTGCGGTGGCGCTGAAGGCCGTTGCCAAGCGGCGTGCTCGTCGCAGGCCGCCGGCACGCAAGAAAGACGCCCTAGTGCCGGCCAAATGAGCTGGAGGAGGGCGCTCCGGCCTGTCGGATTCAGGAAAATGGGCTTCGGTGACCGTGCCTTGGGAGGGTGCAGGTCGTTCAAGGCATCGTTCCGGCTTGATGGGCCGTCATGGCGGCCATGTTCTCGTTCAGGTGGGCCATGATCCAAACCGATCCCAGGACCACCAGCGCAACGATCAGCACGCCGAAGGCCAGGGCGAGAATGTTGTTGGTGTTGTCCGGCCCGGTGGTCAGGTGCAGAAAGAAGACGAGATGCACACCCATTTGAGCGACCGCGAGCACCACCAGGGCCGAGATCACCGCCGGCTGGTAAATCAGGTCGGTTTGAGCCGCCAGGAATGACGCGATCGTGAGCAGGATGGCCAGGCCGTAGCCGATCAGATAGCCCAACAGCCCTCCAGCCACTTCGTGCTCGGTTATGCGTTCCTCGCCCGGTGCGGAATCGCGGCGATCCTGCATCTCGCCGGGCCCGCTCTCGATGTCGGTCATGGCGATGCTCCCAACAGATAGACCAGGGTGAAGATGGCGACCCAGATGATGTCGAGTGCGTGCCAGAAAAGCCCGAAGCAGTGGAGCCGCCGCAAAATATCCGACCGAAAACCCTTGACCCACAGCTGCGCCATCATCGTGCCCAGCCAGAGCAGGCCGAGCCCGACATGGGTGCCGTGGCAGCCAACTAGGGCAAAGAAGGCTGATAGAAATGCGCTGCGCGAAGGCCCCGCCTGCTCGCCGATCATCGCCGCGAATTCCTGCACCTCTAGAAACAGGAAGGCTGCCCCGAGCAATCCGGTGACGAGCAGCCAAGCCTGCGTGGCAGCCATCGATCTGCGATCGGTCGCGAGCGTTGCCAGGCCACCGGTGAAGCTCGACGTGAGCAGAAGGCCCGTCTGCACCGCAACGCGGGTGGGCTCGAACAATTCCTTGCCGGTCGGTCCGCCGGCGGTCGCCTTGGCAAGCACGGCATACGCCGCGAAGAAGGCCGAGAATATGATGATGTCAGACAGCAGAAAGATCCAGAAGCCATATGCTACGGTGACGAATTTCGACGCCGGGCCGCCTTCTCCGTGGCCGGTCGCGGAGCGCACGCCGTACCGGCCGCCGTGACCAAGCCGATAGGGGTCTCGTGTCTGGGTGCCCGCGCCGAAGTCGCCGGGTAAAGCGTGATCGCTCATGTCGGGCGCTCCCTTCTGCGCAACCAGGCAAACTGCGCGGCCTTGCGGCCCTCGTCGATGCGCGCGACCTCTTCGGCGGGAATCTCATAATCCCCATGATCGCGCCAGGCGAAGACGACGAAGGTTGCGTAGGCGCCGATGAAGCCGACGATTGCCAGCCACCATATGTGCCAGATCAGCGCGAAGCCGATCAGCGTGCTGAAGAAGGCGGTGACGAAGCCTGTCGGGCTGTTGCGCGGCATCTCGATAGGCTCGTATGCTTCCTCCGCATCGGGCCTCTTCTCCTCCCTTGCTTGTTGCTTGATGCCCCAGTAGGGCTCTTCATCCTCGACGTAAGGCAGCCGCGCGTAGTTGAAGATGGGGGGAGGGGAGGATGTCGACCATTCCAGTGAACGCCCGTCCCATGGATCGCCTGTCTCGTCGCGAAGTTTATCGCGATGTCGGATCGAAACGGCCAGTTGCATGATCTGCAGTGCGGCGCCGGCGATCATCACCAGCACGCCGAACGCGGCCACCACCAGCCATGGCGCCCACAGATCCATATCGATATGTTGCAGGCGCCGCGTCATGCCGAGCAGACCGACGATATAGAGCGGCACGAAGACCAGCATGTAGCCGGCCAAGGTGACCCAGAATGCGGCCTTGCCCCAGCCTTCGTGCAAGCGGAAGCCGAACGCCTTGGGAAACCAGTAGGTGAAGCCGGCGAACGCGCCGAACAGCACGCCCGAAATGATGACATTGTGGAAATGCGCCACGAGGAAAAGGGAATTGTGCAGCACGAAATCGGCCGGTGGGACGGCAAGCAGAACGCCAGTCATGCCGCCGACGGTGAAGGTGGTCACGAAGGCCAGCGCCCAAAGCATCGGCGTGTCGAAGCGGATACGCCCGCCATACATGGTGAAGAGCCAGTTGTAGATCTTCACCCCGGTGCCGACGGCGATGACCGACGTGGCAATGCCGAAGGCGGCGTTGACGTCTGCTCCGGCGCCCATGGTGAAGAAGTGATGCAGCCAGACCATGAACGAGACGATGCAGATGAACATCGTGGCCGCGACCATCGAACGGTATCCGAACAGCGGCTTTGACGAGAATGTCGAGAAGACCTCGGAGAAGATGCCGAAGGCGGGAAGCACCAGAATGTAGACCTCGGGATGGCCCCAGGCCCAGATCAGGTTGACGAACATCATCTGATTTCCGCCGGCTTCGTTGGTGAAGAAATGGAAGCCGAGATAGCGGTCCAGCGTCAGCATCGCCAGCGTGGCGGTGAGGATCGGGAAGGCGGCGACGATGAGCAGGTTGGACGCGAGCGAGGTCCAGCAGAACATCGGCATTCGCAGGTAGCCCATACCAGGCGCACGCATCTTGAGGATGGTCGTCACCAGGTTGACGCCGGTAAGCAGCGTGCCGACGCCGGAGATCTGGATCGACCAAAGATAGTAATCGACACCGACGCCCGGCGAGTAGGTTGTCTCCGACAAGGGGGCATAGGGCAGCCAGCCGGTGCGCGCGAACTCACCGATGACAAGCGAGATGTTGACCAGCAGGGCTCCGGAAGCCGTCAGCCAGAAGCTGACGGAGTTGAGCGTCGGAAAGGCTACATCGCGTATGCCAAGCTGCAGCGGTACGGCGAAATTCATCAGGCCGATCATGAAAGGCATCGCCGCGAAGAAGATCATGATCGTGCCGTGCGCGGAGAAGATCTGGTCGTAATGCTCCGGCGGCAGGTAGCCCGGCCCGTGGATCGCCAGCACCTGTTGCGTGCGCATCATGATGGCATCGATGAAGCCACGCAGAAGCATGAGCATCGCCAGCACAATGTACATCACGCCGATGCGCTTGTGGTCGACCGAGCTTATCCACTCGTTCCACAGATAGGGCCAGTAGCCCTTCACCGTTATCCAGCCAAGCACGGCGGCCGCTGCCAGAAAGACGCCGAGAGCCGCGACGAGCGGGATGGGTTGATCGAAGGGAATGGCCAACCAGTCGAGCTTGCCCAGCATCGTCATTGCGCCCCTTCTGCCTGTGGATGATGCCCGGTCGCCGCCGCCGCCGCGGGCAATGCCTTTGGGCTCACCTGTGGCTCGCCGCCGGCTGCACTTTCAGCGGGCCCCGGACCCGGGGGCAATGTCTGCTGAGCGACGGCATCGAACAGCCCGGGCTGAACATGGCCGAACGTGGACGGCGCCACGTTGGTGCTTTGCCGGGCGAGCTCGCGATAGGCATTGGCGTTGAGCACGCCGCCGCCGCCGCGCAGCGACGACGCCCAGCGGGCGAAGGCATCGGCTGACACTGCGCTCACGCTGAAATTCATGTCCGAGAAGCCGTCGCCGCTGAAGTGCGCCGACTGGCCGTAAAAGCTGCCCTCGCGGTCGGCCTGCAGATGCAACTCGGTCTGCATGCCGTTCATGACGTAAACCATGCTGCCAAGCTGGGGCACGAAGAACGTGTTCATCACGCTGGCCGAGGTCAGCTTGAAATGCACTGGAACGCCGGCGGGGATGACCAATTGATTGACCGCGCCCACGCCCTGCTCGGGATAGAGGAATAGCCATTTCCAGTCGAGCGCCACCACCTGGATGTCAAGCGGCGGCTGCGCGGAAGGGATCGGCTTGCGCGGATCGAGCTGGTACGATCCGTAATAGATCAGCCCGCCAAGGAAAAAGATGGTGAGCGTCGGGATCGACCAGACGATCAACTCGATGCGCCCCGAATAGGTGAACTCCGGGTCATAGCGCGCGTTGCTGTTCGAGGCGCGGAATTTCCATGCGAAGGCCAGGAGCGCAACAAGCGTCGGGACAACGATCACCAGCATCACCGCCAGTGAGTTCAAGAGGATCGTGCGGTTGCCCGAGCCAATGGGTCCTTGCGGGTCGAGCACACCTCCCGCGCAGCCGGGGAAGAATGCGATTGCCGGGACCCAGAGCAGTTGCCGCCCCGGCTTGGGGCTGGATGGCAACAACACTGGCTCGCCCAGCAATCCTGGAGAGGACGCGTCCTTGGGGCGCGCGTTCTTCGCGCTTTCCATCTGACCTCTTCCCGTGATGCAACTTCAAGGCACGGCCGGGTGCCGCCCTCCGCCGGACGCCCTAACCGGCGCCTCCCGAGTTTGTTCCGCCGGTCCATGCCATTGGTGATCATGCCCGGCTTCGGCGCAAAAGTGGAGGTCAAGACCGGGTGGCGAAGACCGCTGGGGCTTTATTGTCGTTTCCTCGGCGAGACGCCCGCCGCACCGCTAACCCGTTTTCCCCGCCGGATAGACACCCTCCAAAACATCATTGAAATGGCGGCTGACGGCCTTGTTGCACTCGCACGCGAGCGAGCGCAGTCCTTCTGGATTGCGCACCGCAAGCCGAGATCGCCTGGTTTCGATACCGACAGCATCTTCCGTGCAAGCCGGATGCCGGCCCTTCGGTCCCAAAACGAGACACATCTAAGGCCAGTGTTGCCCCGGGGTTACAGCGCAATACCTGGTTTTAGTCTACAAGATCTTTGCGTAGGGGTTTCCTGGGCACGGTGGACCGTCTGGGAACTAGGGGCAGATATGAGGAAGGTAGCCCGTCGATTTCGGTCGACGGGTTTTCTTTTGGAAGATCGACCAGGGAATGCCGGTTCGAGTGTGCGGCTTCCTGCTTTCCCTCCCAACACGCCGCAATCAGAGTGTCCGGTGCTCCGAGACAGGCCTGCTCGACCCCGGGCGGCGGGCCATATCGGTGGAGTTGACCGTTGGCGGGTAAAGCCGCCGCCCGTTTCCTGCCTGGCTCAATTAAATGGCTGAATTTCAAACCGACCCATTACCAACCGGCGCATTGACGCGCGACCCTTTCGCTGCAAGGATATATTAACGATTTGTTTACCAGGCGCCAGTCACCGCTGGGAACTTGGGGGGAATTTGGAACCGTTTCTGGGTACGAACCGCCTCAATTGGGATGATCGGGCCGAACTGCATTCGACCGACACAACAGGCAGCTATCACATCGAAAATGTGCTGGCAGGCGGATCCAATCTTTATGAACTGGAGACGGAGGAGGTCGGTGATATTGTCGGCAAAGACATCGTCCATTTGCAATGTCATATTGGGCTCGACACGATCAGCTTGAAGAATCTCGGCGCGGGCAGCGTGACCGGTCTCGACTTTTCACCGACGGCGATCGCCGCTGCGCGGGATTTCGCTGCGAAGGCAGGCACTGAGGTGCGCTTCGTCGAGGCGCCACTGTTCGAGGCAGTTGAAGCACTCGGCCGGACCTTCGACGTCGTTTATGTTACCTGGGGCTCGGTAAACTGGCTGGACGACGTGTTCCGCTGGGCGCGGGTTGTTGCTGATCTCCTGCGACCCGGCGGCAGGCTCTATATGGCCGAGGGCCATCCGTTGATGTTTCAATGTGATCGCAAGGCCGCGGCGCTGGAGTTTAAGCACGATTGGCGAACGCCTACAGCTCTGCCGCTCACATGGAACGAGGAACGGACCTATACTGGCGACGACCGCATTTTGAAGCATTCTCGCTATTATGAGTGGATTCATCCGATCAGCGACGTGGTGAACGCGCTGATTTCAGCTGGGATGACGCTCGATTTTCTGAATGAGCATGACACGGTTTCTTGGCAGCACTTTTCATTCGCGGTGAGAGCCGGCAAGGATATGTACGGCTTACCCAACAACTCTCCCAAGATCCCAATGGCCTACTCCATTGGCGCGACTAAGCGAAGCGTCGGCAAGATACCATACCTTGTTGCTCCCAAAACGATTGCGGACCACTGTTAATCCAGTTTTGCACTGTCATCCCCTGGGCACGATCACCCGGACCCGGGGATCATCCCCGCCGACACGTTGCCTCATTGAGTGGCCGCTGGGTCCAATCGCCTCCGGCGACGTGCCAGAACGACCTCCGCGGTCGGACAGTGCAAAGTTTTCAGAACTGTGAAGTTCAAAATTAATTAATGAAAGCTAATGTTCTATCGGCGGATAGATCCGAGAATCTGAACAACACAGGGGAGTCTCACCCTATTGGCTCTTTTCGGCGCTAGGTTCGGCGGCATAAAGGATGCTGTTTTTTCCTCGGCAAACATCCCGGCCGCAATGGCGGTCTTGGTTATTGCGATTAGCGCAGCGTATGCGGACCACCAGAACAAAATCGTTTCGGACCAAACCGCTCGTGCGGATGTTCTGGTCAAGGTCAATCTGATCCGCGCCAAGCTAGAAGGGAACATCAACGGAAACCTTCAACTCGTGCATGGACTGGTCGCGACGGTCGTGACTGAACCCTATATGGGACAGCAACGCTTCGCCTCGCTCGCGAGCAACCTGTTTGGCGGCGACTCGCAATTGAACAATATTGCTGGCGCGCCCGATCTGGTCGTTTCCTTAATGTACCCTCTGAAGGGCAACGAGAAAGCGGTGGGCCTCGATTACCGAATGGACGATCGGCAGCGCAACGCCGCGCTGCGGGCACGAGACGAGCGCAAGTTGATTCTAGCCGGTCCGGTCGACCTGAAGCAGGGCGGCCAAGGCTTCATCGGCCGTTTTCCGGTTTTCGTGCCGAGCGCGGGCAATACTGAAAGATTCTGGGGCATCATTTCCGCCGTTGTCGACGTGCAGCGCCTTTACAGGGCGAGCGGCCTGTTTGACGATGATCTCGGGATTGACGTCGCGCTCATCGGTAAAGACGCCCTCGGCCCGCGTGGAGATCAATTCTTCGGCGATATCGGCGTCCGCAAAAGCAATCCAGTGACGGCCGAAGTTCTGCTCCCCTCAGGTTCCTGGCAAATAGCGGCCATCCCCAAAAGCGGCTGGCCTTCGACACCTAGCAACGCGTGGTTCTTGCGCGCGATCATGGCCGCGGCCGGGGCGCTGGTTGTGATCCCATTCTTGGTCACCAGTCGTCTGATTGGCGAGAGGCAGCGCAATTATGCGGAACTGCGTCGATTGTCGAGACGCCTCGAACTCGCTCTGGAGGCGTCGGCTATTGGCGTTTGGGAACACGATCTCGCGACCAATGATCTGTCCTGGGACGACCGCGTCAACGAAATATACGGCAAACCCAGCGATGGAGGACCTCGCGGCTACTCGGATTGGGCGGGGGCAATTCACCCCCAGGATTTAGCCGGCGCCAACGCAGATTTCGACCGTGCCGTGGCCAGCCGCGGAACATATTCGTCGGAGTACCGGATTATTCGTTCGGACGGCGAGATTCGTCATGTCCGAGCCAAGGCGACGATATACCAGGCTCCAAACGAGACGGCCAAAATGATTGGTGCGGAATGGGATGTAACAGCCGACGTTTTGCTGAATACCGATCTGGTTCGCGCAAAACAGCTGTCTGAGTCGAAAAATGCGGAACTCGGGGCAGCCAAGGCGCGCATAGAGCATATTGCGCTTCACGATTCGCTGACCGGTCTGCCCAACCGTCGTTACCTCGACCAGATGTTGGAGGAGTACACAGCAAATGCAAAGCGTGATGGGTGCTATGCGGCCCTGCTTCACATCGACTTGGACCGGTTCAAGCACATCAACGATACTCTTGGCCATGCCGCGGGTGACGCGATGTTGGTACACGCATCTGCCGTCCTCCGATCCAAGGTCGAGAATGGGGGATTCGTCGCTCGGATCGGAGGAGACGAATTCGTCGTCCTGTGCACGGTGAATGACGATATCAAGCAACTAGCGCTGCTGGCTGACCGCATCATCAGTCAGATGGGCGAACCCGTCTACTACCGCGGTCACCGATGCCGTTTTGGTGTCAGCGTGGGAATTGCAGTCGACAACCGAAAAGACGCCGAAGCCAAGCACCTGCTGATGAACGCCGACATCGCGCTTTACCGAGCAAAAAGTCGTGGGCGCAATCGACACGAATTCTTCACTGAGGCGATGCAAAGCGAAATCGTCGACACAAAGCGGATTGCCGATGAGCTGCTTGGCGGCCTCGAGCGTAACGAGTTCATAGCCTTCTACCAGCCCCAATTTAGCGCAAAAACGCTCGAAATTGTCGGAGTCGAGGCCCTTGCGCGATGGAGACACCCAAAGGAGGGTATTTTAGCGCCGGATGTCTTTCTAAAGATTGCAGAAGAACTAAATGTCGTGTCGACGATCGATCGAACCATACTGAACCAAGCGCTTTCAGCTTTCCAAGGCTGGTCTGCTGCGGGTCTTCATATACCGCGCGTATCGGTCAACGTTTCGGCACGGCGGCTTCAGGACGAAGAACTCATAAAGAGCTTGAGAGAACTAAATATCAAGAAGGGAACAGTTTCGTTCGAGCTTGTTGAATCCATTTTCCTTGATGAAAACGACGATTTGGTGACTTGGAATGTCGACCAGATCAAGCAACTGGGCATTGATATAGAGATAGATGATTTTGGCACCGGCTATGCCTCCATAGTCAGCCTGCTCAAGCTACAGCCTCGCCGACTGAAGATAGATCGGCAGCTGGTCATCCCAATTGTCGAATCGCCGCAACGAAGGCAGGTTGTCTCGTCGATCATCGAAATTGGCAAGTCCTTGGGTATCGAGGTTATAGCGGAAGGCGTCGAGACGATGGAGCACGCACGCGTGCTCAAGGGGTTGGGCTGCGATATACTGCAGGGTTATGCCTTTGGGCAGGCATTGGATTCCGACCGCCTGAAGGTCTTGGTTCGCTCTCGGCGTCTGCGTGCGGCCAGCTGAGTGATAGCTGCTGCGTTTGCTGCCTGCCTGCTTCGCATATACTGGAACCGCGGACGTTGACGCTAGCGCCTTCGCCTATACATCGTGTCAGAAGGCAATATCTCGCTCCCCGCAATCTGGATCTACAAGGACGTGACAACATGACGGCTCTGGGCGAAAACGGTCGTACCGGCTACCTGCTTGGCGGAACGGCAGCTGTCCGGTCCAGATCGCCCAAGGCCGCCAGTCTGCTCACGGCCAAGCGGTCATTCAACAGTTCTACAATTCGTGATTGACTGGGGTTCTTGGAAGTTTTTCGAAATTTCTGGGTGGCGCCTCAGTCCGAATTGCGGTTGTTTTTGAACAAAGTAGGACACTAGATTCGGTTTTAGGATAGCTTTGAAGGCATCGACTTCTTGCACATACGCCAGATTGCGTGTCAGCACGATGTCCCACGCGTGCTACCTTTGAACGGCAGCTTTGAGCCACAAGGAGACCGTCCTCGCTTGGGTTGCAATGTTACACTCGTGCATATCTGACGCAAAACGATCGGACGGCGGAATGCACGCCTCGATCTCCGACAGCGCGGAACGACCTCAACCGTGCAGCGTAGGCCGATAGATGAGCTCTTGGGTAAGGCCGTCAAACGTCCGGCTCTCGATCAGTTCCAGGTCAAAGTCGGCTCCGACGACAAGCGACTAATCGTTCCTCGCGGCGCCTACGTGTGCGACCTGCCCAGGACACTGAGCTACACATGGTCGGCGGCTCCGGCAAGCAATGCGACCTATGGTTTCGCGCTGACTCCATTTCCGAGTGGAGATGCGACTGTCTTTTCCAATTGTTTGGCCCTAAGTGTTTCGAAATCCCATCGGTTCTACAGGCGGCTTCCCAGGAAGCCCAAGTCTGTTTCGATGATTGTGTACGTAGTCCTCGGCAAGAGCCTGCGTCGCGAACACTTCGACCGTTGACTCGCCACTCTCAACGACACGGACGATCCACCGGTTCTCGACGTGTTTAACCAACACCTCGTTTGGTTCTCCAGCCACCATCCCCGTTCTCGGTGTTTGCGCGACGCGAGATGCTTCGCGTTTTTATTCAGAGAAGAACATCCATACTTGAGCAGCGTCAATCTAATATTTTGTGATTGCAGATCCAAATCAAATTGATGACATGGGACGAAGCGCCCCTTTCTTAGTTGGCGGTTATCCCCACGTTAAACCCGTTGTTACGAGGCGCCACCCACCTACAGGCGGCAGCACCGGTCCTGTAGTTATCTACCCACCGAATGCCGAGTTCACTAGGCCTCACTCACAACAGATGCGTCCACGGCAGCCATTGGCGCTTCCAACGTCCAAGTAATGCCATGCGAGCCATACTCAAGATCGGCCTTCCCGCCGACAGCCTCAGGCGCCACCCGCTTCAGCACCACGGTTCCGAAGCCGCCCTGACCGATGGCCTGGACCTTCGGCCCATCGGTTTCGGCCCAGGCGAGCTTGAAGAGCTTCGAATCTCCCGAACCGGTCGTATGCCATTGGACGGAAATCGTGCCCCTGTCCCCCGAAAGCACGCCGTACTTGGCTGAGTTGGTCGCGAGTTCGTGAAAGGCAATGCCGAAATACTGGACGGCGTTGGGGCTCAGCACGATCGATGGTCCCGACATGGAAATCCGCCCCTCATTCCCGAACGGTTTGGCTTGCGACAGCAGCAGTTCGAAAAGGGTCACGCCTCTCCAATCGCCAGCGACAAGCAGATCGTGCGAGCGTGACAGGGCCATGATCCGCTCGCGAACCTGCCGTTCGAACACCGCAGGGTTCTCGGCGCGCTTGTTGGTTTCCCTGATCATCGAAAGGATGACGGAATACTGGTTTTTGACCCGGTGGTTGACCTCGCGCATCAGCATGCGGATCCGCTGCTCGTTCTCTTTTGCCGATGTGATGTCCCTGGCAATCTTCGATGCGCCGATGATCTGCCCGGTTGCGCTGCGCACGGGCGATACCGTCAGCGAGACCGGAACCAGACTGCCATCCTTGCGCTGACGGACCGTCTCGTATGTGTCGACGACTTCCCCACGGCGGATGCGTTCGAGGATGCGGGGTTCCTCGTCCTGGTGGTCATCCGGGATCAGCATCGTCACCGAACGGCCGATCGCTTCCTCGGCGGTGTAGCCGAACAGCCGTTCTGCGCCGCGATTCCAGCTCTTGATGATGGTGTTCAGGTCCTTGCTCACGATGGCATCGAACGAGGATTCCACGATCGCCGACAAATGGTGCCTGGCCTCCTCGGCATTCTGGCGGTCGGTGAGGTCAAACAGCATGTTGACGGCACCGATCAGCTTGCCCGTCTCATCGCGGAGTGGCGTCGGATATGGCTGAAATGGGAAGAAAGATCCGTCAGGGCGCTGCGCTATCGCCTGCTGGCCACGCACAGGGCGGTTTTCCTTCAGCGCGATCGCCATGGGGCACTCATCGTGAGGAAGGTCCTTGCCGTCCGGTGTGAACAGCTTGAACGTCACGCACCACTTGTCCTTGCCGATCTCGGGCTCGCGGCCCGCCATTTCGGCGGCGGCTCGGTTGTAGTAGGTGATGACCCCATCCGGGTCAGTCGTGTAGATGGCGACAGGGAGACTGTCGAGGACCTGGTGATAGGTGCTGTCCTGCCGCTTGAGCTCCGTGCGGGTGCGTTCCAGGTCGGTTACATCGACAGTGAAACAGCGTGTGTTGATTAGCTTGCCGTCGCGGAAATGCCCGCTGGAAGAAATTTCAACGTGCTTGATCGATCCGTCGTGGGCTCTCAATCGCGCCGGATATCTGGCGATCTTCTCGCCACGGGAGAGGCGGTCCAAAATGTCCTCGATCACTTCCCGGTCGGGATAGAACTCCGCGACGTGGCGACCGATATAGTCCTGCGCCGGAAACCCGAGAAGGTCGAGCTCGGCCTGGTTGGCATGAAGAACGACACCATCCGCACTTACCAGATGGAGCGCAACGGCGCCATTTTCGAAGAAATCCTGGTAGTCGAAGTTCCGATTATCCTCACAAGGCATGTCCGGGTTCTTGAACGCGACAACATTCGCCTGCGGCACTTCATTCATCCCAAAACCCCTTTCTGCTCAACCGGCTGTAACGCGGGTGTCGCCAATTTGTTCCTGTAGCTCGTCCCTCGCGGGACGCTCCTCTTGATTGAGCTTGTGGAGGCATGCAAATCTGAGCTCGGACGGAAACCACCGTGCCTCACATGGACAAACCTCTCGTCCTGGTCGTCGACGACGAAGCCTTGATTGCCGCGGAGATGGAGACTGCTCTTTCCGAGTCGGGCTTCACGTAGCTTTGGGATCGTCGTGTGCACAGGCAGAGCGTTTGCTCGCGAACCACATGCCCGCGCGATCCTGGATCGGCTTGGTATGCCCAAGCAGGTCGTGAGGAACTTTACAGAATGGCCTGCGGACCTGACTGTGAAAAGATATGCAGGGCGAAAGCGGTTGTTCGGCCGTGTCGGGCGATCGCTTTCGATACCGCCTCGATCGCACCATGACGCCCTTGAGGGGGTGGAAAGCGTTCATCTGGCGGACTAGATTTCCCCACATGCTGGAGCCGCTGGGATCGGATCTTTGGTTTGCGGATGGCGGAGTCGTATCGTTCAAAGGCTTCGACTATCCAACACGCATGGTCGTCGTGCGTCTTGCCGACGGCGGACTGTGGCTATGGTCGCCAGTCGAAAGAACGGCAGCAATTGAGGCCGAGATTCGGTCCCTGGGTCCTGTTCGGCATATCGTCAGCCCCAACAAGCTGCACTATCTGTTTCTGGAGGACTGGCAGGCCGCATTCCCGGATGCGAATGTGTGGGCGACGGCGACGACACTCGCAAAGTGCAGGCAGCTCCGCTTTTGCGGGGTACTGGCCGACAATCCGCCCGCCGAATGGAACGGGCAGGTCGACCAATTCTACTTCACCAATTCGCCATTCATGGACGAACTGATCTTCTTTCACCGCGCGTCGCGGACCGCCATCATCGCCGACCTCTCTCAGACCTTCAGCGCGACGTTCTTGAAACACCATTGGCCTTGGTGGATGCGAGCAATCGCAAGAGTTTCCAAAATGATCGAAGGGTGGGGTTATCCCCCGATCGACTATCGGGTCAGTTTCCGCAACCGCTCAACAGCGCGCCCAAAGATTCGTGAGCTGATCGGAAAGCACCCCGAGCACGTCGTCGTGGCGCACGGTGAGGTTGTCAGGACGGGTGGCGAAGCATTTTTGCGGCGGGCGTTTTCATGGTTGCTCCATTAGCCCCAACGTCAGAGCGGACAGTCGCCGAACGGCCTTTATCTGCTGATCTGTGCGCGAGACGAGATAGTTCGCTCTGAGGTTCGAAAGTTCTGCAATTGCGACTGAAAGGTTCCTGAACGCTTTGGAACCTTGGCCTGGCTTCAGCCGGGCTTGCGCAAGAACGCCAGGCGACGACGCTGATCTGCCGCGCCAACTATCCCGGGATGAATGCGTTGATTGGCTATTTGGCCGACGAGTGCTGTGCCGACGCGAAATGTGCGCCCGCGGCCAGCAAAGCCATGGCCTGATTTTTTTTACCTGCGTAATTCGAAGATACTGGAAGGATCGAAAAATGGACGCAATCGCAGATCTACCGGTGGCAGTCATCGGCGCCGGTCCGGTCGGCTTGGCCGCGGCAGCCCAACTGATCCGCCGCGGGCTGAAGGTGAAGGTTTACGAGGCCGGCTCGCATGCCGGTTCGAACCTTTTGGACTGGGGGCACGTGCGGGTCTTCACGCCCTGGCGCTATTGCGTCGATGCCGTCGCCCGGCAGCTGCTCGAAAGCCATGGGTGGAGAATGCCCGAGCCCGAGGCATTCCCCACTGCCGGTGAGATCGTCGCCCAATACATCAGCCCGCTCGCGCAACTTCCGGAACTGGCCCCGTCCATCGAAACAAATGCTCGCGTCGTCGCGGTGTCCCGATGGGGTGCGGACAAGGTTGTCAGCAAAGAGCGTGCAACTAAGCCCTTTATGCTGATGGTCGAAACTGCCGGCGGCCGGCGCGGGGATGCGGCCAGCGCTGTAATCGACGCCTCGGGCACATGGCAAACACCCAACCCGCTTGGCGCCGGAGGCCTATCCGCCGAAGGCGAAAACGAGTTCGGCGACCGGATCGCCTACGGCATACCTGATGTACTCGGCCGGGACCGCCATCTCTACGCGGGGCGTACGACTCTCGTGGTGGGGGCCGGTCATTCCGCAGCCAACGCATTGCTGGAACTGACCAAGCTGTCAGAAAGCGCCCCGGGCACTTCAGCAATCTGGACGACGCGCAGCACTGACCTAGTCCGCATCTACGGTGGTGGCGATGCCGACGCGTTGCCGGCACGTGGCGAACTCGGCTCCGAAGTGAGGGAGCTTGCCGAAAGCGGTCGCGTCCAACTTGTCACGGGCTTTGCCACGACAGCAATCCGGGAGGTTGACGGCCGCCTGCTCGTGGAAGGGCAAACAAAAGACGGTATTCAAACCATCGGTCCCGTCGACAGGATTATCGCGGCCACCGGCCAGCGCCCGGAAATTGCCTTGACCCGCGAGCTGCGGCTCGACCTCGATCCATGGCTTGAAAGCGTGAAGGCCCTCGGTCCTCTCATCGATCCCAATGAGCACTCTTGTGGGGACGTCCCGCCGCATGGCCACCGCGAGCCCAGCCACCCCGAACCGGGGTTCTATACCGTCGGCATAAAGAGCTACGGTCGCGCTCCGACATTCCTGCTGTTGACGGGCTACGAGCAGGCCCGCTCCGTCGCGGCGGCGATCGCCGGTGACATGGCGGCCGCCGATGCCGTTCAACTGGTTCTGCCGGAGACGGGAGTTTGCACGGTGCCGGCATCCTTTTTCGGCTCGTCAGCCGAAGGCTGTTGCGGTGGCCCGGCGCCAGCGGCGGTTGATGCCTGCTGTGTTGCGGATGTCCAGGCCAAGGAGAGTGGCAAGTCTGGCTGCGGCTGCAGCGCCGCGGCATGACCTCTTCGCCTCAGCCGACCACCACCGTGCGCAGCCGGCGCACGATCATCACCACGCTTGGCGTCACACAGATCATGGCGTGGGGATCATCGTACTATCTCCCCGCGGTCATTGCGCCGGCAGTCGCTGCGGATACCGGCTGGCCTCTGGCCTGGGTCGTCGGAGGCCTGTCTCTTGGATTGCTCACGGCGGGAGTCATCTCGCCGCATGTCGGTTCCTCGATCGAACGACACGGCGGCCGAAACGTCTTGGCATTCAGCGCGGGATGCATCGGCCTTGGCCAGATCGGACTTGCGGTCGCGCCCAATTTGGCCGCGTACATCGGGGCCTGGCTGGTGATCGGCCTCGGCATGGGGGCAGGGCTTTACGACGCCGCGTTTGGGACGCTTGGCCGGCTCTACGGTCATGGGGCGCGGTCCGCCATCACGACGCTCACCCTGTTCGGTGGCTTTGCGAGCACAGTGTGCTGGCCGATCTCGGCGTTTCTGCTGGGCGAGATTGGTTGGCGCGGCGCCTGTCTGGTTTACGCCGCCGTTCAGCTTTTCATTGCTTTGCCGCTCTACCTCGTGATCCTGCCTCGCGGCGTGCCTCAACCGTCTGCCCAAGCCGGACCGAACGCGGTAGCGACGCCGGCTCTGCCAATCGGCCGCCATCTCACGATCATGGTTGTCCTGGCCGCGACTCTTACGCTTGCCGCCGTCATCTCCTCGACCTTGTCGGTGCATTTTCTAACGATCCTGCAAAAGAGCGGCAAGACTCTCACTGCGGCCGTGGCGCTTGGGGCGCTCGTCGGTCCCTCCCAGGTCGCTGCACGCACAATCGAGATGATGATCGCGCGCTTTCATCACCCGATCTGGACCAAGTTCGCGTCGGTGGCCTTCGTCGCAATCGGGGTCTCGGCGCTCTGGGTCGGCATGCCGATCGTGCCGTTGGCGCTCGCGTTCTACGGGGCGGGCATCGGGTTGGAGTCCATTGCTCGCGGTACGCTACCGCTCGCCTTGTTCGGCTCTAACGGATACGCCCAACTGATGGGCCGCCTTGCCATGCCCAGCCTGATCGCCCAGGCAGCAGCACCGTCCATTGGCGCATTGCTGCTGCAACGCTTTGGCGCCTACGGCACACTGGCCACGCTCACCGGCCTGGCACTGATCAACGTCGGCTTGGCATGCGCAATGGGCTGGCTGGTTTTCAGTCGGCGTGGCTTTCAAATTCAGCCGCAATAGCCTCGGTTGTTTACGAGCCATGTGCTGGACCGACAAGCTCGCGTTCCATGGCGGGTAGCGGCGGATAGGGCCGGATATAAATCGGATGATGGATGGGGCAGATACATAAATAAAATCAGCTATTTACGAGTCGCTGTGTGCAAAAATCGCACACGGAAGTTCTGCTTCTCTTCTTTTTTCGTTCCCGCGACGGAGCCGCCGACAGCCCTATTTTGACGCTCTTTTGCCGACAACATTGACCGTCCCATTGCGGACCTTCGCTGCGATATCCGTGCCTCTTGTTGTCCGATACGGCGTCCAATTTCCCTCGGGTTCCTGGAAGCTTTTCGAATTTCTGTCCGATGCGTCCGGCCGAACTGTGCTCTCTTGCGCACACCGCAGAAGTTGCGCGCCTTTGAAGGTAAGTGATTATTTTGTTATCGACCCCACCGATGGACCGGTGGCTCGCTTGCTCGCCATATACTTGCCGGCTTGGCACCGGGTAGCGGCCTGGCGTGAGTCAACGTGGTTGGCGCTAGGGCACATCCGGGTGCCTCTAGTCACGATGGCGTGGAGGTGAAGGCTGGGTGAAGGGATGTCCCGCTCACTCAGTCCGGGTTGTCAACGCCACTCGCCACGTTCCAATTGTCCCAAGGTGGGTTCTCGCCGAAACGGTCGGCTAGAAGCGTCACGAAACTCTGTACTTTGGCGGAAAGATGCCTTCGTGATGGGTACACCGCGTATATCGACCGCCCTACCGGCTTGAACAGTGGCATCACTATCTCCAACCAGCCCGAACGGACGGCTTCGCCAAGAAGGAATGTAGGACCAAGTACTATGCCTGCTCCACTCAGCGCCGCATCGCGCAGGAGCTGCCCGTTCGTCGCCGTCATGCGTGCGCTGACCTTCACCGCTACTTCACCCTCCGGCCCGTCGAACCGCCATTTTCCGCGGCCAGCGCGCAACGCGTAGTCCAGGCAGTCATGGTCCTGGAGATCTGACGGTTTGGTGGGACGTCCGCGTCTGTCTATATATTCGGGCGAAGCGCAGATGACCTCCCAGGAGGGGGCGATCCGGCGAGCGATAAGGTTGGAATCCGTGAGTGGAGCGATGCGTACCGCGACGTCCAGTCCCTCTTCCACGATATCAACGACGCGGTCGTCCAACACCAGCTCAACCGACACCTCCGGATAGGCCGCAAGGTATTCCGCAACGACTTTACCCAGGTACAGCGCTCCGAAGGAGATCGGCGCGCTGACGCGCAGTGAGCCGGTCGGACGTGCATGGCTCTCAGCTGCGCTCGTACGAACATCCTCGACATCCTCCAGGATGCGCAGACTGCGTTCGTAGACCGACGCGCCGACCTCGGTCAGGCTGATGCGCCGGGTCGTCCGATTGAGAAGGCGTGCGCCAAGCCACTCCTCCAGCAAATGGACATGCTTGCTCACGGCCGCTGGAGATAGTCGCATTCGCTTTGCCGCTCCAGCGAAACTGCCTTCGCTGACGACATTGGCAAACACGGTCATGCTGGTCAGATGGTCCAACTGCGATCACCTCTTTCATTTACGCTTCGTAAATTCACCATCCATGTTTGCCTCAATTATCAATTCGCAATGCACAGATTATTTCACAGGAAACGCGGATCAATTCGCCGATCCGTCTCCCTAACGTTGCCCGGGAAACGCTGGCGTCGAGTGCTTTCGCGCGGGCTGGAGGTGATCATGTCTGTGACCAAAGCAGTCCTTCAGGAGGAACGGGGAGCCACTGTGCGCATGTGGCTCAGCGTGCTCACTGTTTCGATGGGTATTTTTTCGATGATCACCGCGGAGCAACTGCCTGTAGGGCTGATCCCGGCAATTTCTTCTGAGTTGAATGTCTCTGTTGGGAGTGGCGGTCTCACGGTAACGATACCGGGTGTAATCGCCGCTTTCGCTTCTATCGGTTTGCCGTTGGCGGTGGGCAGGCTTGACCGGCGTATTCTGATGGCCGGCCTGCTCGCGGTGATGGCCGCGGCGAGCGTGATTTCAGCACTCGCGCCAAGCTTTCCCGTGCTGCTCGCGTCCAGGCTGCTCGTCGGGATCACCATCGGTGGCTTTTGGGCGATCGCTGGAAGTATCGCGGTCCGCCTCGTCCCTGGACCGTCCGTGCCGCGTGCCCTGACGATCGTCTTCGGCGGTGTCAGTGCCGCTGCGGTGCTGGGTGTGCCTGCCGGTGCGATCATTGGCCATGTAGTCGGCTGGCGCGGCGCGTTCTGGTCTCTCGCCGCCCTGAGCTTTGCCATTCTGCTCGCCGCACTGCTCGTGCTTCCGAAGCTCGAGGCGGCGGAGCCCGTGGAGATTAAAGCCCTGCGTGCACAGTTGCATAATCCTGCCCTCACGGCGGGTGTGGTTGCGACCGCGCTGCTGGTGGCTGCCCACTACGGTGCCTACACCTTCGTGAGCCCAGTTTTGCTGGACGTCGCGGGCGTCAGCGCAAGGAGCGTCGGTTGGCTCCTGTTGGGGTATGGTATTCTGGGAATGATTGGCAACGCCGTCGCAGGCTTCTGGGCCGCAAAATCCGTGGGTCGCACATTGGCCTGTATCGTGATTGGGCTCGGGGCCACGCTTGCTCTCTTCCCGTTGCTCGGCGTCACACCGCTCACGGGAACCATCCTGCTGCTGGTGTGGGGCTTCGCGTATGGTGCGGCTCCCGTCACGCTGCAGACGTGGGTGTTAGGTGCAGCATCAGAAAGCCCGGAAGCTGCGACGGCCATCTACTGCTTCGTTTTCAATCTTGCGATCTCCGTGGGTACCCTCGCGAGCAGTCAGATCGTCGATACTATGGGCGTGAACAGGGTCCTCTGGATCGATGCGGCCATCATCCTGCTGGTGCTGTTCCCCGTTTGCCGCGCACCCATCCGGAACATCGGAAACTCGTAACAGCAGGACATCCTGAGTACCGCCCGTCTGTGTTCGCTTGAAGTGGACCTTCGTTTCCTCAGCCTCTGAAGTCAGGGGCGCAACATCAGACGCTCGTTTCGCAGTGGCGCACAAATTGGCGGTGATCATGCAGGCGCTCTGGAGCACCGCCACGTTAGCGCGATTGTGTCGCCTTCAATTAGGATGCAGCCATGGTGGATAGCTAGTTACTGGCCACAGGCTAGTATGACGGCGAGGCCCTCAAGCGCCTCCACGTCTGACCCATAGGAATGCGCGTGAGCGGGGTATCGCTCCTGCTGCTGGCGGTAGAAGTGCAGCCATTTCGGCAAGTCGGCAATCGAGAAGGTCCCTCGCCATTTGTCTTTCTCGATCGTGAAAGTGCCTGCCTCCGAATCGTAAGTCGCTGCGGTCTTCATGCCGGCTTATAGGCAGACATACCGCTGACGACGCCAGCCGTAGATTGCGCCTCCCTCGACAGATAACGACTTAGCGGCCATAGACCCATGGGCGAGACAAATAGCCTCGATATGGAACGCAGCCGAAAGCCGGAAAGCGCGGCATCAGCGACAATTACGGCGCGGCAAAAGGCCAGGTCACATATGCTTGTCAGCTCTTGCACGCGGCCGATGCTCTCAGAGCTTTGTCTGCACTGGAATAGCTCGAGTAGGTTTTCTTGCCGACAGCCGTCATCTTAACTCCATCGGGCTTCATAGAGACCACCGTGCATGTCTTGGTGCTCGTGTCCTTGGCGACCCAATAGTGCGTCGCAGCAATTGCGGGAGCACCCAACAAGCCTACTAGTGCGGCGGCGACTATAACAGTGCGTATCATAGTTTCCTCCATTTTCATCGTCCAACGCCAGTCCGCCGTGCCAACATCGAGCGGCGGACGAGCGACCGAATGGGTCAGCCATACATGCGTCCGGGGTCGAATGAACGACAATAAGGAACCATTGTTCCCCCGAAATTTGTCTCCGACCTACAAATTTGCAAATCGCTTGTTGCCTGCGGGCGAGCGATAGATCGCCATACAGTCGCGACACATGCGCCCGACCAAGAACCGCTTTTCAAAAGTTTCCCGGACCCGTGCGCGATCGAGACGAGCTATCCGCCGTAGGGTCTCCACAGCTTCGTCCACGCTGGCTACGATCGGTCCGAACAAAACATCATCGATGACTTCCGGAACGGCACCGGGTCTGAAGGCTTCACCGACGCCGCTGCTGTTCCCATCAACTGGCCGGAACCGTTCGGCCTCTAACCGAGGTCGCACTGCCCAAGAACTCCGCCTTCTGCCGCTCATTGATCTCGCCCATCAACTCGACAATTGAATGCTGAGGCACCTGCGGTCACCCCAAAGCAATTTAAATTCGTCCATCTTGGCCGTGATCTTCAGGGGCGTTCCGGTGCATGCGGAAGTGCCGGTCCGCCTGGTTTTGCTGAAGCGGCGGGGACGAGGCAGGTGCGCCTGTGTCAATCCGGCGACGGGGGCCTTTCGCGCAGTCCAATCACTAGCGGAAGGGACAGCGCACACAGTCCTGCCATCACGAGGAACGCGGGGGGACCGTAAGCTCCATATAGCTGACCTGATACCCAGACAAGGCCGGCGGTGGCGAGCCCTGGGCCTATCGCGTAGAGGGCCTGCGCGGTTGCGGCAAGATGTGCGGGGACACTGCTGGCGATAACACGCATACAGGCAAGATGCAGCAGTGCGAAAGTTATGCCGTGAAGCGGTTGCACGAACGCAAGCATCCAGCCCGCCGCCGTTCCCGCTTCCACGACCCAGCGCAGTATTCCGGCCACGGCGGCCAGAGCAGCGGCACCGGCCACGCCAAGCCGGCGCAGCAGGATCGGCCCGACCAAAACGAACACCACCACCTCCGCTGCAACGGCTTCCGACCAAAGTATGCTGCTCGCTGCCGTGCCAACCCCGGCCGCTGTCCAGCGGATGACCGAAAAGATGTCATGCATCGCATGGCTGCCATAAATCAGCGCCGCAAGCACCACCATGCGCCGGAAAGTCGGAACATCGAGCAGCTCGCGCAGCCCGCCCATTACGCTTTGCCCGACCGGATCGGCAGCCCGCTCGGCGTTGGTGTCTGATTCAGGCACCAGTGCTGCGGCTGCCAGCGCTGCGGCAAGCAGCGCGGCGTACATCCAAATAATCGCATCCAGCTCGAAGATTCCGACCACCTGGCCAGCAGCGAGGGTGCCAACAACGAAGGCGGCCGATGCCGCACCTCGCACCCAGCCATACTCAAAACCCGGCTCGCGCACCGACGCGCCCGTCGCAAGTGCATCGGCAAGGGTCGTGATCGGTGCCAGCCCGGCTGACTGCGTGAGATAAACGAGCAGCAGAAGAAACAGACCTTGCACGGCAGCCAGCCCAATCGTCCCCGCCACCGCGATCCCGATGCAGACCGCCAGGGTGACACGGAGAGCGCCGAAAATGTCTGCAATTCGATTCGCGAGCGGTCCGGCGATCAGCCGGGCAGCGTTGCCTAACCCGAACAGAACACCCAGCTCTTCAGGTGTCAGGCCACGCGCCTCAAAGTACCGTGGCCAGAACGGGGACGCTGTCCCGAATGCCGCGTAAATTGCAGCATAGAGCGCTAAAAACGCCAGCAGCGGGCCGAGACGTGCCATGCCAAAATTCTGCCACGGAAGCGCCTCGCGTCATAGGGAGATCTGGCGGACCATGCTCCTTCCACCTAGAAACCAGCCTCGCGAAAGCGGCTTCGACACGCTACCGTGTTCCTGTGTATCATCGCACTGACGGCAAGGTTAAGCCGGAGGGGCGCCCAGCACGAGCGGCATCGGCAGAGGCGCAAAAATGGAGGTCAAGCCCGACCGGCGAAGACCGCTGGGGCCTTATTGTCGTTTCCTCGGCGAGACGCCCGCCGCACCGCTAACCCGTTTTCCCCGCCGGATAGACACCCTCCAAAACATCATTGAAATGGCGGCTGACGGCCTTGTTGCACTCGCACGCGAGCGAGCGCAGTCCTTCTGGATTGCGCACCGCAAGCCGAGATCGCCTGGTTTCGATGACGCCACGGTGCCTTAGCTCGTGAATGACACGGCTGAGATAGGAGCGGCCGACCCCGAGCATCGTTGCAAGCTGTTCCTGTGTCACCGTCAGGTTTTCGGCTCCCGTGCGTTCTGTCGCGGCCAACAGCCATCTTGCCGTTCGCTGCTCGATCGAATGCGCCGCGCTGCAGGCGACGGACTGGAATACCTGCGCCATCAGGCAATCGGCATAGCGGGCAAACAGGTGGCGCAACGTCAAGGAACGCTCCTTGGCCTCTTCGAGATGGTTCAGGTCGATTCTGAAGAACGAGCCACCGAGTTGAACTTCGGCCCGTGCATACGCCGGGAGCCTGCCCTGGCTGACGATGCCGCCGACCGCTCCTTCACGACCGATGAGCGCAGTCTCGATCGCTCGCCCGTCGCGCAGCACGACACGATAGGAGACCAGGGCCGATCCGCGAGGAAAGTAGGCATAACGGACTGCATCGCCTGGCTCGTGCAGCAAAGTCCCGGCGGGCGCCAACCATTGTTCGAGCCTCGGCTGCAGGATTTGCCAGTCGTCGGCTCTGAGAGCCCGAAGCAGGTTGTTCCCGATCGGGTCTGATCGTTCTCGCGGATTCTCCATAGCACTCCTCTTTCCAAATGGCGGCGTCTACAACGATCCGCGCCGAGAAATGTTCACAAGTGCGCAGACGAGGCGGGCGCGGCTATCTACAAACCGCATAGGGGCGCTGATCCGGGCCTCACCGAGCGCGAGCCGCGGTGCATCGGCTTCCAGGCAGACCGACGGCTGCCGGGGAAGAAAAATGCTGGCGTCTGGATTCCGTGGCGTGGCGCCTCGTGCACGCCGAAAACTGCAACTTTGTGCAGCAAGGCGTGAGCATGAGCGTCAGTGATCGGTCCGATCCGGGGGCCAACGGCTTGCTTCGACTCTATGTCGCCGGCGATGCGCCGGGTGCGCGTCGGGCGCTGGAAAACCGTCTGAGGATAATGGAGGAGTTGGCCGGCGGTATCGAAATCCAGATCGTAGACGTCCTTGCGCATCCTGAAGAGGCGGAAAGGGCCGGCATTCTGGCGACGCCGACGCTCTCGGATGAGTCAACCACCCCTCCACGCCGGCTGATTGGTGACATCAGCAACATCGCTCAGGTTCTCGACTATTTCGGTTATCGCAAGAAGGACAGCGGCTATGACCACAGCTGAAGAGATCCTCGTCGATCCTGCGCTCGAACGCGTCAGGACAGGTATCGAGGCTTTCGACGATCTTGTGATGGGCGGCCTTCCGCGCGGGCGCACCACCATCGTCGGTGGCACGCCTGGCAGCGGCAAAACAGTATTTGCCACACAGTTCCTCGCCCACGGCATCACAATGCGCGACGAACCCGGCGTCTTCGTCACGTTCGAGGAATCGCCGGCCGAGATCGAGGTCAACATGGCCAGCTTCGGCTGGGACATCCGCGGTTGGCGGGAGAACAACAAGCTGGTTTTCGTCGACGCCAGCCCGCGTGACCACGACCAGATGATCATCGGCAATTTCGATTTGTCGGGCCTGCTGACGCGTGTCCTGCACGCTGCGCGACACGCCGCGGCAAAGCGCATCGTGCTGGATTCCGTGACCCAGCTCTTCGACCATTTCGTCGCCGAGCAGACATCGGTGCGTCGGGAACTCCTGCGCATCGCAACAGCCCTCAAGCGGGAAGGCTTGACGGTGCTGATGACCGCCGAACGCAACAGCGAATATGGCGATATCTCCCGCCACCGGATCGAGGAGTTCGTCGCCGACAACGTCGTGATCTTGCGCAACGCGCTGGACCGCGAGCGGCGCAGGCGCACGATCGAGGTTCTCAAGATGCGGGGCAGCCGCCACGTCGAGGGCGAGGTGCCGATCACGCTCGTGGTGAAGCAAGGCATAGTGGCGGTGCCTGCGGCTCGAGCAGCAATCCAGCACCAAGCGGGTGACGAGCGGCAATCCCGAACTCGACAGGATGTGCGGCGGTGGGTTTTTCCGCGACAGCGTCACTCTCGTCAGCGGAGCGACGGGCACCGGCAAGACGCTGCTGGTGACAAACTTTCTGGCGGGCGGGGCAGCGGCCGGCGAACGTGCCTTGCTGGTCGGCTACGAGGAAAGCCGTGGCCAGCTGTTCCGCAACGCGCGCGGCTGGGGCGTCGATTTCGAGGCAATGGAGGCGGATGGCCGGCTGAAGATCGTGTGCATTTACCCTGAAGCGCAGAACTTGCCGGACCACCTGCTGATGGTCCGCGAACTCGTTGAGGAGTTCAAACCTGACCGGATCGCCATCGACAGCCTGTCGGCATTGGAACGGATCGCGCCAGAGACCGGTTTCCGGGAGTTCCTGATCAGTCTCACTTCCTTCATCAAGAAACACGAGATCGCCGGCCTTTGCACGGCCACCAACAAGTCGCTCGTCGGCGGCCAGAGCGCCAGCGAACAGCATATTTCAACCCTTACGGACTCGATCATCCTCTTGCGGTACATCCAGGAGGGAGATTTCATGCATCGCGGAATCATGGTGCTGAAAATGCGCGGCAGCGAGCATGACAAGCAGATTCGACGCTTCGCGATCGACGGTGCCGGCATGCATCTCGGTCAGCCCTTCGACGGCGCCCCCGACGTGTTCGGCGATTCCGCCGCATCCCCGGCGTGAGGAGCGTCGACGTGGCGCGCAGCGCAGCCGAAGTCTCAGACCGACACGGCGATGCAACTCTGACGGGCATTAGTCAACTTGATTTTCGACGGCTGATCGAGAACACGGCCGACGGGGTTCTCGTCGTCAGTCTGTTGGGAACTGTGCTTTATGCAAATCCGGCGGCAGCCGCGATTTTCGGCTATCCGGTCGCCGATCTCGTCCACATCCCCCTCGGCCGTCCGGTCATCTCCGGCGAAACCATGGAGATTACCGTCCACCGGCCCGATAGAGCACCAGCCGACGTGGAAATGCGGACGGTTGAGCTCAGTTGGGATGGCAAGCCGGCACTGCTTGCCAGTCTTCGCGACGTTTCAGCGCAACGCGCGCGGCAGGAGCGTCGACGTCAACCGCAAAAGCTCGAAGCGATCGGCCGGCTCGCTGCCGGCATCGTTCACGACATGAACAACCTGCTCGCGGTGTTCGAATCGGGGCTGCGACTGCTTCAGAAGCAGCTGCGCGAGGATCCTGCCAATCCGAACGCGTCGATGCTGATCGAAGAGTTGCTTAAGCGAACCCAGAACGGCGGTGCGCTGACGCAGCAATTGCTCGCGTTCTCTCGTGGACAGTCACTGCGTCCGGAGACAATCGACCTGAATGGACGAATCGAAGCGATGACGATGCTGCTGGAGCGGACGCTGGGGAATGGGATCAGTATCAACCTTGAACTGGATCCAGCACTCGGTCCTGTCGTCGTGGACGCCAATCAGCTGGACGTCGCCATCCTAAACCTGGCTGTGAATGCCAAGGACGCGATGGCCGGCACAGGCACGCTGGCGATCGAGACCAGCGATACCCCCGGCGACATTGAAGAGGTGCCCGCTCTGGCTGCCTCATTCGTTCGGATCACGGTCAGGGATACGGGGTGCGGCATGAGCAAGGAGATCCTGGCCCAGGTGTTCGAGCCGTTCTTTACTACAAAGGCCGATGGCCGGGGGACCGGCCTTGGGCTTAGCCAGGTTTACGGTTTCATCAAGCAGTCCGGGGGGCATATTCGGATCGAGAGTGAGGTCGGCGAGGGAACAAGCGTTCATCTCTTCCTTCCCCGCGCGCCAAACACGGGAACGACCCGCTGCGAAGGCAGGACGAGGCCGGTCTGAACACTGCGCCTGCAATGGCACACCGCATCCACCGCGGCTGAAAAAAGGTGGGCCCGGAAATCCGGGCCCACGGGGAGGAATCGTCAGGCGGTTGAAAGCGGGCGGTTGCCGAAGAACCAGAGGCTTCCGGCAGCCAAGGCCGCCACGATAATACCCACGATTTCATGCGCCCACATGGCCGTCGCCAACCCCGAAAAGCCGAGGGCCCAAGGCGAGACCAGTGTCCACAGCCCAACCGCCAGATTTGCCCATTCCTCATAGGCATGGAAGGCGACCAGCGCACCCACGGCTATCAGGGCAATCACCGCACCGGCGATCCAGGCGTTCCAAGCTGCATAGGTTTCAGCCGCAAAGCCGAGATACCGGGCGACAGTACTAGTGCTATGCCGGCGATCAGATTGACCACATCGATCACCGGACGATTTTCAGTTTTCAGCCATTTCTCCATTGTTCATCCTCCTTCCTTATATGCTCAGTGCACCGCCCCTTGAGCGAGGGCGGGTTCGGCGGCGAGGGATTGCCCTTCGTCACCGCTAAGTTCTCTTCGTCGGCCGGGCCGAACGCGGTCATCGCGCGGAACCGAACCGGCCAGAACGAAGGGCTTGACCTCGTCGGGCTGGAAGCGGTTGCCGGCGATCTCGCGCAGGGCGAGTTCGACGGGCACCGTCACGTCGCCGGTCAGGCGAGGCTCAGCACCCAGGCTGAGCGCCCAGGCCCGCCCGGCCGCCGCGAAACGGTTCGGCACGGTATTTTCACAATCGAGCACGATCATCGGATCCATGATGCCGACCTCACGCTGCCTTCTGCTTCTGTTCAGGAACGGAAACGGCCAGTTTCGCTGTCGTAAGCTGCTCCAGTGCGAGCAGTGCCGATTCCACTTCGTCGAGCCGTGTCGGACGCGCGTTTTCAGGCATCCCCTCGGCCGTCGCGAGATCCACGAGATACTCGTTCCACGCCCAGTTGCGCAGGATGGCGCGTTTCTCGTCGACTGTCAGAAGAGGATCGACAACGAGGTCCATCGGCGATGCATAAAGCGCCTCAGGATCGGCCAATGCCGGTCCATAATGCGAGGCCTGTGAAACGGCACCGTAGCTGCTCGTGTGCAACGCCAGTTGCAGGCGGTTCCAGACAAGGTCCCTGCCGGCCTGCAGCCGCTTTTCGGCGCTGGAAGATTCCGCGGATTTTTCCGCCGCGGGATTTACCTGAACCGAATAAGCGAGGCCCTGACGTTCGGCATAGTCAATGGCCGCCTGAACCGTCGGAAAATCGAGCTCCACCTGAGTCAGCGTGTCACCGCTTCCGGTGTAGCCCATCAGCGGTTCGATGACCGGCGCCATACGGCGCTCGAACACCAGACGCCAGCCTTTCGGCCGCGCACGGCCCGAGGTCGTGACTGAACGGGAAGGCTTGTAGATCCGCGCGACCGCATCACGCGGGAACTCGGATCTGCCGAATGACAGCGCTGGCCTGCGATTGTCGTTTGCCGGTCCGAGATTTTCTACGACTGGTGTGACTTCTCTTTCTTGCTTCTGCATCGTTCATCCTCCCATTTTGCCGAAGGATGCGCCGGAGGCAGCGGGCTGCCGCCTCCGACTTGCTCCATGCGTCAGTGGGTGATCGGGATGCGCTTCGCCTTCGACTGCGAGTTCGGGTTCTTCGGCAGCGTCAGGCTCAGGACGCCATTGGCAAAGGACGCCTTGATCTTGTCGTCCTCGACCTCGTAGCCGAGGGGTATACGCCGCTCGAAGCGACCGTAGAAGCGCTCGGAGTAGCCCTTCTCGCCGGTCTCCGACCGCTTTTCGCCACGCAGGGTCAGCACGTCTTCGTCGAGCAGGACTTCGATGTCCTTCTCTTCCATGCCGGGGACCTCGGCGGTGACGCGAAGCTCATTATCCGACTCCGAAATCTCCACCTTCGGCCAGCCACTATCGAAAGACGAAAGCTGCCCCGCAGCAGGCAAGCGCGTCTCGAAGCTCCTCAACATATCGTCAAAGAGCCTGTTTACCTCGCGGTGAAGCGAAAGGAAGGGATCGCCACCGCTATAGATGCTGGGAGCCTGGTTGTTGTTGCGGCTCCACGGGATAAGGTCACGCATGTTCATCTTCATTCACCTCCATGTTCAACCGCGCGGCACCGGACGACCGCCGGTGCCTGTCGCTTCTGGTTCACTCTGAGTTCAGGCGGCGTTCTTCTCGCCTTCGATCTGCCGTGGCTTCGCCTGGGCCGTGCTGCCGGCGATGGCGATCCGGCGCGGTTTCATCTCTTCGGGAAGCTCGCGCTTGAGTTCGATGTTCAGCAGCCCGTTTTCCAGGCTGGCGCCGACGACCTTCACATGGTCTGCCAGTTCGAACTGCCGCTCGAAGGCGCGCCCGGGAACGCCGCGATAAAGATACTGGCCGTCGTCCTCACCCGATTGCGAGCCGCTCACGAGCAGCAAGTTCGGTTGATGAGTGATGGTCAGTTGATCCTGCGAGAAGCCGGCTACCGCCATTGTGATGCGATAGTCGTCCTCACCGGTCTTGGCGATGTTGTAGGGCGGCCAATTGTCTATCGCGGTGACACGGCTCGCATTTTCGAGCAGATCGAAAATGCGATCGAAGCCGATGCTGGACCGGAACAAGGGGGTAAAATCGAGGTTTGTCTTCATAGCCATATCCTCCTTTGAGCAACATGGATACAAAAGGACGCCAAGAGAGCCTTGACGCCTCCTGACTTAGCGCCGGCCCCATCAGGCGGCCGGCGATTGTCGATTTAGAATGGCGGGTTGCGCGTTCAAGAGGGCGGTTAGGAAAATTTTCAGGCAAGATCCGGACGTATTGGGGAATGGGCGGGAAGAACGCATTGGGTGGTTCTGCTGGCGAATTTTCGCCAGCAGAAAGGCCCATCGGATTCCGGAAGGACGGCGCTTGGGTTAAAGTCGATCGACCAGTGCTGTGAAACCGGCGGCCGCGATGTCGATCTCGTGACTGCGACCGGCGGCGGGAAGCTTCTCGCATTGATCCAATTGGCGCAACGCGTCCATGATGGCATCGAAGCTGACCGGTTCGGTGACCCCGGGCGGCATGCGCAGCGCCGGCATCGACTCCACTGCACAGGCATCCGATGCCCATGACGACAGGATTGCACGCTTCTCCTGGACGTCCAGCGTCTCGTCGATCAGCACGTCCTGAGGCCGCTCGAAATGCCGTGCCGGATGCAGCAACCGGTCAAGAAAAACATCAGGGGCTTCGGGCCCGACTGGGGCAAAACTCGTCGAAATGGCTCTTTCCATCGGTGGTCCCTCCGCTTTCACTAGGCTCCTCTGTTGACATCATCTTGGTGGCTCTCGTGATTTCCACCGACTGAAATTTTGGAGAGTTTCGACCTAATTTCAATGGCGCCAACAAGGCCGCATCCTCACGGTTCAGCCCAACATCAACATTTTTTCGAACCGGTGAAACAATCGGCGTGAATGTCAGTTCTGGCGTCTGAACAAGGCGCGCAGCAGCGCCAGGGCAGTCGGGCAGGAGAGTCAATCATGTCTCACATTTCCAGGAAGCGGCTGTGCATTGGCCTCCTCGCAGGAGTTTTGACGCTCTCGGCTGCCGGCTTTGCTCCGGTTTCAGCACAAGAAATCCCAAACGACTTCAGCGCCATCGTGCGCCAGAAACTGCCGGCGGTGGTCGCCATCACGACCAGGCAGATCATCCAGGACCAAACGACGCTCGACGATTTTCTGAATCCTTTCGACGGCCGCGGGCCTGTCCAGCCGCAGGTGCGGGAAGCGCTTGGCTCCGGCTTCGTCATCAGTCCCGAGGGTTATATCGTCACCAACAATCATGTCGTAGCCGACTCCACCGAAATCCACGTCGTCTTCTCCGACAAGGAGACTTCGCCCGCGCGACTGGTGGGCCGCGATCCAGCAACCGACATCGCGGTGCTGAAGGTCGATCCACGGCCCAACATGACCATCGCGGTCTGGGGTGATTCCGACGCAATGCAGCCGGGTGCCTGGACGATCGCGATCGGCAGTCCCTTCGGGCTCGGGGGAACCGTTACCGTCGGTGTTCTTTCGGCCCGCTCGCGCGACATCCAGGCCGGCCCTTATGACGATTTCCTCCAGACAGACGCCTCGATCAACAGAGGCAACTCCGGGGGTCCCCTATTTAACGCACGCGGCGAAGTGATCGGCGTCAACACGGCCATCGTCTCGCCGTCGGGCGGCAGCATAGGCATCGGCTTCGCCGTGCCGTCGCGAACGGCACGGAGCGTGGCCGATCAACTGATCCGCACCGGCCGGATCGAGCGCGGTTTCATCGGTGTGCGTCTCCAGGAGGTGACTCCGTCGATTGCCGAGGCGCTTGGAATGTCTGGCACCAAGGGAGCGCTGGTCGCCTCGGTCGAGCCCGGCAGTCCAGCGGAGAAGGCCGGCCTACGATCAGGCGACGTAATCACTCGGTTCAACGGCAAGGACATCCAGGGTGTCCATGACTTGACGCTGGCTGCGGCGAACGAAAAGCCAGGGTCGAGAGCGACGCTGACAAGGAAACGCGGCGGCTCCCAGCAGGAGGTCGAGTTGACCGTCGGTCAACGCAAGGACGAGGAGGTGCAGACCGGTGCTGTTCCGAATCCGGAAGCGGCGGATCAAGGTCTCGGGCTGTCGCTCAGCCCAATTCCGGATGAAGCGCGTCAGCAGCTCGGTCTCCAGCCGGGTACCACCGGCGTGTTTGTCCAGGAGGTCGCGCCGAACAGTCTTGCGGCTGAAAGCGGTCTCAAGCCCGGCGATGTGATCGTCTCGGCGAACAACCAGAATGTTACCCAGCCTTCGGATGTCCGACAGGAGTGGGCGAAATCCCGGCAGCAGAACAAGCCGATCCTGTTCCGCATCGAACGGCAGGGACAATCGCTCTTCGTGGCCGTCTCAAAATCTTGAGCGACTATGTGCAGATGAAGATAGCCCAGATCGCACCTCTGATGGAGTCAGTACCGCCCAAGCTTTATGGCGGGACCGAGCGGATCGTTTCCTATTTGACCGAAGAGCTGGTTCGACAGGGCCACGATGTGACGTTGTTCGCCAGCGGCGATTCAAGCACTTCGGCCGAACTTGTGGCGTGTTGCGACGCTGCACTGCGCCTGAACCCGAATGCCCATAACCACATCCCGTATCATGTCATGATGCTGGAACGCGTCCGCCGACGGGCGGATGAATTCGACGTTCTGCATTTTCACGTTGATGTCCTACACTTTCCGATAATCCGTGAGTTCGCGCAGCGAACCGTTACCACCCTTCATGGTCGGCTCGACCTTCCGGACCTGGCGCAGCTTTACGCGATGTTTGACGACATTCCGCTGGTCTCGATTTCCAATGACCAGCGGCGGCCGATGCCGCCGGTCAATTGGCTCGGAACCGTCTATCATGGCTTGCCGCCCGACATTCTCCCCTTCCAGCCCAAGGCCTCGGGCTATCTGGCGTTCCTTGGCCGCATCTCGCCGGAAAAAGGGCCTGAAGTCGCGATGGAAATCGCCGCGCGCGCCGGGATGCCACTGAAGATCGCGGCCAAAATCGACGCGGTGGACCAATCATTTTGGAGTGAGAAAGTCGAACCCCGTTTGCTTCGAAATTCGAAGGTCGAGTTCATTGGCGAGATCGATGAGCGGCAGAAGGCGGAGTTTCTCGGCAATGCGGCGGCGCTGCTGTTTCCTATAGACTGGCCGGAGCCATTCGGCCTGGTAACGATCGAGGCGATGGCCTGCGGCACCCCGGTGATAGCCTTCAACCGCGGAGCCGTTCCAGAGGTCATCGACAATGGAGTGTCCGGAGTGATCGTGGAAAGCGTTGACGAGGCCGTAGACGCAATACGGCGGATAGGCGGTCTCGATCGCGTAAAGGTGCGGGAAACTTTTGAAAAGCGGTTCACGGTGGAGCGCATGTGCAGCGATTATTTGGCAATCTACCACTCGCTGGCGCGCGACCAACGATTCTCACTGGGCTCGCGAAATGGCTTCGCGGCAAAAGCAGATACGGTAACCAGCCCTGTTTCGGGACTGTTGGCTGTCTGAGCCGCCAGAATCCCGCCGGCTTCAGCGACCTTCAACAGCGGAACTTCGCCGAAAATCCGCCAAGGATTCGAAGGACGCTCTCCGCACGCGCGCATCGCGGGATTGATGCGAAACACTATTGATAGGGTATGGCCGGGCGCGGCTATATGAATGAGCGCCAGCATCGGCCGTCTGAACAGGAGGGTTGAGATGAGCATCGAAGTCGAAGAGCGTAAGCTTGATCCAGCCGTTGCTCTTCCCGCACTCGATGAATCGGCCCCGCGCGAGCCGCATAGACAATTTGCGCTGAAGCACGAGGACTGTTTCGTCGTTGCGGACAGTTATGGCGACATACGCGGCACTGGCGACGGGCTTTTCCGCGACGATACGCGTGTGCTGTCGCGCTTCCGGCTGTTCGTCGGCGACCACATGCCCTCGCTGCTCGGCGCCTCGCTGTCGCAGGACAACATCCTATTCACAGCCAATCTCACAAATCTTTCCACAATCGGATCCGACGGTAGTGAGGCACTGCCGGGCGTCGTGCACATCGAGCGGACCAGGTTCATCTGGCAAGACCGCATGTTCGAGCGAATCGCGTTCTCGAACTACTCCCGACGCGAGGTCCTGCTGCCGGTTCGTTTCGACTTTGACGCCGATTTTCGTGACATGTTCGAGGTGCGCGGCACCACTCGAAGCCGCCGTGGTCGCGCCCATGACGCGCTGGTCGGTGAGACGAGCGTCACGTTCCGGTACGAAGGCCTCGACAATGTTTCGCGCCAATCTGTTATTGCGTTTTCGATTAGGCCTGATCAGGTGCACCCCAATCACGCCGAGTTCCTCATTCGGGTGGAGAGGCGCGCCAGAAGAGCATTGTACCTGGAGGTCGGTCAAAACGAAGAAGTGCCATCCAGCGATCGCTTCCGCGCGGCGGCGGCGCGAGCTCGGTTTGCCATGCGCTCAAAGCGTCGGCAGGGCGCCACTATCTTCAGCTCGGGCCGCGTGTTCAACGACTGGCTCACGCGAACACGGGCCGACATTGCCCTGCTGACCACCGATCTGGAGACCGGGCCATATCCGTATGCCGGCATTCCCTGGTTTTCGACCGCTTTTGGCCGCGACGGCGTCATTTCCGCCTTGCAGATGCTGTGGCTGAACCCCGCGCTCGCTCGCGGAGTCCTGGCGTTCCTTGCCCGCTATCAGTCGACAGAGACTTCGATATTTGACGATGCCGAACCCGGCAAGATCATGCACGAGACGCGCAAGGGGGAAATGGCTGTCCTGCGCGAACTGCCGTTCGGCCGCTACTATGGTGGGGTCGACACCACTCCGCTCTATGTCTACCTGGGTTGTTCCTACGCTGATCGCACCGGAGATCAGGAATTCGTGGACCGCATGTGGGATTCGCTATGTGCGGCAATCGGGTGGATGGAGGAGGTGGGAGCTCGCAACGGGGACGGCTTCGTGACCTACAGCAGGGCGGCGGATACCGGGCTTTTCAACCAGGGCTGGAAGGACAGCGCCGATGCGATCTTCCATGCCGATGGTACGATACCGAAGGGGCCAATCGCACTGGTGGAGGTGCAAGGCTATGTCTTCGCAGCCTATCAAGGCATGGCTGCATTGGCAGCCAAACGCGGCGACGCGGCCAAGGCAGCGCACTGGAGCGCCATGGCGGAAAAAATCCGCAGCGCAGTGGAGAGCCGATTCTGGATGCCGGAGCGAAACTTCTACGCCTTAGCAATCGATGGGGAAGGCAAGCAATGCGCGGTGCGCGCCTCCAATGCGGCGCATCTGCTTTACGTTGGGCTGCCATCGGCGGAACGGGCGCAATCAATTGCCGAGCAGTTGCTGTCGGCGCATCTCCACAGCGGTTGGGGCGTTCGCACCTTGGCCGACGACGAGCTCCCGTTCAATCCGATGTCCTATCATAACGGCTCGATCTGGCCGCATGACACGGCAATCTGTGCCGCAGGACTAGCCCGCTATCAGCAGCGCACCAGCGTCGTGAAGCTTTTGAGCAGCATGTTCGAGGCGGCGGTCCAGTTCAACATGCGGCTTCCGGAGCTGTTCTGCGGCTTTACGCGCGCCATCGGCGACGCGCCGATTGCTTATCCGGTTGCCTGTCTGCCGCAGGCGTGGTCTGCCGGTTCGGCCTTCATGATGTTGCAGGCCTGTCTTGGGATCCGCATCGATGGTTGGAAGCGCGAGATCAATGTCGAACGCCCACGGTTGCCGATCGGCATCGACAACATCGTCATCCGGCATTTAGCCGTTGGGGAGGCGAAGGTCGATCTCAATTTCCAGCGCGTCGGCGACCGGGTTGTCTGCTATCTCGGTGAACGGCACGAGGGCCTGGTGCCGCTGGCCGTTCGCTCTTAGCAATCGCAGCCGGAGTGCCTGCCATCGGCTTCGAGATACTGCTGGCGTTTGCCTGGCGAGCTGGTCTTGAAGGTAAAAGAGGTGCTTCCAATCTCTTCTGTGATGTCCAGCCGGCATTCAGCGGTTCGAGGACGAGCAGTGCATCTGCGGATACGATCACCAGGTCCAGTTGTTGAAGGGAGGTCACTATGGAAAGTGATGCTTTCAAGCAGCCAGTCTTCGTAGGGGAGAATGGCTACATCCAAAAAATCGACTGCGTGATGGATGCTATTGAGTTTCTGGAAGAATGGCCTGTCGAAAAACGTGGTCTCCTTCACGCGGCGGCCTGTGAGGCGTGCTACTCGGCTTACGATGGCCGCAAGCCTGTCGAGGCTGCGCACAAGGCTTTTACGACTTGGGCCCGCAAGATCGGCGTCATCGAGGATGTGCCTACAGCACCGCCGTGGATGACAGGGCCAAAGATCAGTAACGCAGACCGCGTGTGAGGGTGCGGAACCGGGACGATGCTCGTCACCGGTGATCATCCGGCGGTCTCGAGCGTGGTCTTTGAGGGCTGTAGACCGGGGCGGCCAGCCACTGGCTGGTGTCCGTCATCGCCTCATCTTGCGCCAACCGTTAGCCTGGTCCCCAACCGACATTTGGAACATTCGTAGACGCGTGAAGTTCGGAATCTGCCTTGGTTGAATCCCCCTAGCCAAGGTCGGAGCTGCCTCCATTCAGCTTCCACAGCCCGCCCCGGACGTGGGCAAAACTGTCTGGGCGGTTCGATCTGGCCTGGCTATAAGTTGCGACTTGTGCAGTAAGGCGACACCTAACCAGAACGCCGAACGCGCACCGCGACCGGCAGGCTAGCGCAAGGAGGGCCCGGTAGCGCAACTGCGCGCCTCCACCAAGGACGGATCGCCGCTTCGAACTTCCCAACAGCTCTCGGCTCCGGAGCGCCAGAAATGGAGTTCGAGCCGCTCTTTCCCGAGCCGCACGTCTTTTAAGGTGAATTCAGGCATCCAGTCCGGCAGCGTGGGATCGATGTACAGCTTGCCATTTGGAGCGTCGGGCTGGAAGCCGATGATCGCCTGCAAAAGTGAAAAGCACGACCCCGCCGCCCAGGCCTGCGGAACGTTCGCTCCCTTATACTGCACCGGGAACGTTGCGGGCGTTCGCGGCAAGCCGGCGAACAGCTCTGGCATTCGATGTTGCATGAAGTAGATTGCGGCGCTGCTTACGTCGCGAGAGAGGCGACAAGCTTCCGCCCAGAAGCCATAGCGTCGGAATCCGAGCGCTATCAGTCCGTTGTCATGCGGCCACACGGAGCCGCATTGATAGGAATGTGGATTGTAGGCAGGGTGATCGGCTGAAAGCGTCCGGATTCCCCAACCGCTCCACATATCCTGCATCATCAGCCGCTGCACCACCCTAGCGGCTCGTTCGGGTGGAACTATTCCCGACCAAAGACAGTGACCAGGGTTGGAGGCGACGCTCAGCACCGGTTTCTTGTCGCCATCGAGCGCGAACGCGTAGAAGCCGGACGCCTCATCCCAGAAGACCCGGTTGAACCGGTCGAACAAGCTCCTGGCTTTGACACGAAGCTGCTCGGCACGTGCGCCGTCGCCTCTGGCATCGAAGATTTCAGCCATGCGCTGCCAAGCGTCGTAGACATAGCCTTGCAATTCGCAAAGCGCCTTGGGTCCCTTTACCAGCGTACCATCTGTGTAAACCAGGGCATCGCCGGCGTCTTTCCAACTCTGATTTTCGTATCCCGAAGCCGAACGGGTTTCATATTCCTGGAAGCCATCACCGTCGCGGTCCCCATAGCGGTCAATCCAATCCAGGCATTTTTCGGCCGTGGCGATGTGTCGGTCCAGCAGGCTGGAGTCACCGGTGGATCGCCAAGTGTTGTGAAGCACGATGAGGTAGAGAGGCGTTGCATCGGCTGTGCCGTAATACGGTGTATGGGGGATCAGATTGAAATGGGCGAGTTCGCCGGTGCGAAGCTCATGCATTATCTTCCCTGGTTCCGCATCGCGGTAGTCGTCGCGCTCGGTTGCTTGAAGGCGTCCCAAAACGTCCAGGGCACCGCGCGAAAAATCCGGATAGACCAGCGCATTCTGAAGCGAGACTATCAGGCTGTCACGACCAAACAGTCCGATGAACCATGGCAGTCCGGCGGCCGGGACATATTCTAGCTCGTCCGTCCCTTCGATCGGCAGCCGCAGCGCCGCCATGTCTTCGACCGCCTGATGATAGAAGCGGTAGAATTCGTCATTGGAACAGCTGAAGTTCAGGGCACTGCCTCGCCATTGTGCGAGGCGTTTCGCCGCTTTAGAGCTAAGGGCTTGGTCGATGCAGACGCGTGGTGCCCGATAGACCGCATCACCGTTGCCGAAGTCATATAGAAGGCAAGCATGCCATACCTCGCCCGGCTCGAGCTTAATGTCGAAACTGATCCGGCCGTTGGCATAGACAGGCTTCTTGGACGTGTGGCGGATTTTTACCGTGACCTCTCGCTTAAAATCCTGATTGACGTAGGACGTGCGAAGGCGTGCCAGTTTGCACGACCATTCCGTGGTGATCCGTCCGCGGCGGATGATCGGGCCGCCCTTGACTTCGAAGAGATCGGCAAAGTCGCTGCGCATAGCAACTTCCAAATTGAACCGTACAGCCTTTTGCCCGTGGTTTACGAGGTCAAGATCCTCATGTAGCCCCTCATCCAACGCTCGGCCGATCCCCAATCCCAGGCTGCCCGCGAGCACATGGCCTGTTTCAGTCGCGAACGCCTGGTTCACGAGATAGACCTTGGCTGCGAAGTAGGCGATATTTCCGGAATTGAGGAGGTCCCATGGTTGCCCATTGGCAAAGATCTGCCAGCTGGATATCAGGCGGGTGTCCGACGCATACAACCCGTTTTGCGTAGGCCAGCGGATCTGGCCGTCCGGTTCGGTCACTAGGAAGCTGCGCCCCTGGTTGATTGCTAAACGCGGCGGTCCAATGGTGATCTCTAGCGTCATTTCAACGACTGACCCAATTGCAGCGTCCGCGGAGGGATCTCGTCCGTAAGAGCACACCAAATGCGGCCTTAGTTCGTCGTTCGGGCCGGCAATATTCCGTCTCGATAAATTGAGTTTGGACCTTCAGCGCCCCTCGTCAAGACGTCGCGGCCACGAGGCTAGTTGGCCGCGGGGAGCAGACGCCCTTGGCAGAGCTCTTGCCTCGCGAACGGTCCTGCAGCCTTCAGGTGTAACCGCGGTCAGTGGTCGGCGGGACAATCGAAGCTCGTCCCAATTTGATCAAGCGTTTGAGAGCGGTTCACCTCACTTACCCGGTTCACCGTCATCACAAAGTACAGCTCGACACCTGACCATCCCATCGGTGCGGCCGGATCCGAAAGCGATATCGGCGTGGTATCAGTTGCTAACCTGAGACAGGGTATCCGTCGGACCGGGCAAGCCCGGCAAGATCACGCAAGACCCGGCCCGTGACTTGTTGAATGAGGCGGACTCCACCCAGCAACTCGTGCTGCTGCGAAGGAGCGCTGCCTTCTCCCGATCTGTACATCGTATTTCCATCCGGTCGGGCAGGCGTCCAGCACGATCCCCAACGGCAGTTCGCATGTTGGCGGGGTTCCATGATCGAGTGTCCGCACATTGCCGCCCGCTCATTCTGGCGGCGAAGCGTTCGAAGCAAAGGCAGGTAGGCATGCGCCCGTCCAGCGAACGCATGACATTCCTCGAATGGAGCCGGCTTCCTTAGTGAGCGTCAGGCCGCGAAACGTGACGGTGCTTTCTTACCCTAGCGATCGCCGACTTGTCGATGGTTATCACCCCGCCGCAATCAATCCGCACCGTCAGCTTATTGGCTTCGCGATCGATGCGGATGATGTCTCCAACAAGAACAAGTTTATCCCCAGCTCGGGCTTTAGGTGGTGCATCCACGGGATAAGGATGGTCGTAGGACGGAATGCTGACTCTGGCGCATCCGCTAGGGAGCACCGTGATGACGGTAGAGGTCAACGCGACCTCGTCGCCAATCTCAAACTCCCGAGGCACACTGTAATGCAGCATGGGGATCCTCCGGTGCTTTCCAGGTTAATGCTGGCAAACTAAGTTGGTTGCGTAAAATCTCGCAAATGGAGAGCCCACACTCCCCGCCATCCGAGGCCGACGAACGTGAACGGCTTGAAACCGGTCTTTGGCTGGGAGGTCAGCCATTCGGCTTCGTTCTCACGGATCGGGCCGGTCGGATTTCCCGAACATGGCCCCTTCCGAGGGTCACCAACGCATCATGTCCGTGCCTGGGCCCCCAGCAAGGCAGTCCGTGGAGAGATTCGGCCGATCAACGGACCGAGATTGGCCATCGCTGATCATGCTGATACTGCCCCGGTACTGATCTCGCCGCAGCGTTTCAGCCGCTGCGCCGCCGTCCACGACGACGAACGCTTGCTTCGCAGGACGGAGAGCACATAGCTGCGCACGTCCTCAAGCTGTTCATGAATGGCCTGACTGGGAAGGATGAACTGCTCGACGCTCAGAGGGACTGGGCTAGGCGGCCTGACCTGTCGCGACAGCATGTTCCTGCCAACTCCGCAGACATCAGAGAGGCCGCGTGACTGATGTTCCTCAAATGAAGGTGGCGGTCAAGAAAGCGGTTTGCCTGGCCTATAATTATGGGCAGTTTCGCAGCGACCGGCTTCTGTTTTCGGCGCTTTCTCCCTGATCTCGTTCGAGGATGGACTGTTCCGGCCGGAACATCTTGGTGTCGCCAGCACGAACGAACGCGCGGGCGCATATCCGATTGGCGTTTAGAGGGCTCGCACCACTTGGGGGTGATGCGAGCCCGGCCAAGGGTTGCCTTTCCTTGACCAGCAGCGCTAGGCGCTGCCGTCGCTGGAACGGGTTCTTGGGACGTGAGGTTCTACTAAGGACAAAAAAAGCGCATGCCATTCACGACCAATGCACATGATCGACCGCCTTATAGGCGGCGCCGCCGCAACGCTTCGCTTCGTAAAGATCGTACAGAGAACTTTTTTCGCGATCCGAACTTAGAAGGCAATGCCCCGTTTTTTCTTCGACTTAGCTGATGACGCCGCAATTCATCCCGACACCGAAGCTGTCGACCTTCCCACCTTGGAATCCGTTGAGAACGAAGCGACTAGAGCCCTCTCGAAATAGTCAGGGATCAGAAGTCGCACGGCTTCAGGGAAGTTGCCTTCCGCGTCCGCGACCAAGCGAGTCAGCTATTCGTCGTCAAGGTCACGTCGAGCTCTCACGTGGGTGAAGCCGCCTGACCGTTGTTTGTCAGGAATGACAGAGGGCAAGCTTGCCACTGGCGACACCCTTTGCTTGCCTACCCGTTTCGCAATGAAAGGAGTAGGCATGGAACGGTATTTCTCGGTGGCCATTGTGACGCTGCTCTGCAGCCTGATGACCTTTGGCATGGCGCTGACAGTCGCCAGAACCCACAAAAAGACAGGGATTCTCGCCCCGACGATGACTGGCGATCCGTTGCTTGAGCGGACAATCCGCGCCCATTCAAACTCAATTGAATGGCTGCCGATCTTTCTGCCGTCGATGTGGCTTTTCGCGGTCTACTGGAGCGCGCCATGGGCGGCTGCACTGGGACTGCTTTGGATAGCCGGAAGGATCGCCTATTTCATCGGTTACCTGTCTGCGCCGCTGAGGCGGTACCCCGGCTTCTTTATTCAAGCTCTCGCCGCATTCGCCCTTCTCTTCGGCGCCCTTGGCAGGATCATATTCTTGATGATGCCGGGATAGGTCTGGCGCTCAAACTTGTGACGTCAGCCTCCGCTACCCGGCGTTCCGCACGTGGAACCGAAGCAAGCGTTCTCCCATTACAGGTCAGGCGACTGGAAGGACGCGCACAATGGAAATCCAGGGAATATACGCCGCGCTCGCGACATCGAGCATGGGCGATGCAGAGAAGTTCTATACTCACCTGTTCGACCGGGGGCCGGATGATCGTCCCATGGAAGGGTTGATCCAATGGCGTGGCGTGGCAGGCGCTAATATCCAGATCTTCCAAGACAAAGAGAATGCAGGGTCAGGTAGACTGACAATTGTCGTGCCCAGAATAGATGATGCCCGCAAATCGCTCGAAGAAACTGGAGTGAGGCTGACCGGCGAATCGGAGGGTGACTACGGAAGGATCGCTCAGTTTGCAGACCCTGACGGAAATCGCATCACTCTTGCGGAGCCACCCTCGAGGCTCTTCAAAACATAACAAGCCCGAAGCGCGCCCTCTCATCGCAACGCATCAGCATCGCGCGTTCCGGCGTGGTGACCCACCCTTGCGAGAGGTGCTCTCACAGGACTGATCGGGGCAAACGGAGTTGCCCCTGGCAGAGGAACCGCCCTATGATCCGGCGCGGGGTGGGATTGGATGTGACGCCAAGGTTCATAGCCAAACAGCTTTCGTGGCCGACTGGGATCGGTGGTTGGCTTGTCCGGGCAGGCATGAACCGCGGCAATGCCCGGCTGAACACTTACGCGGTCGATCAATTGCACTTGGCTCCGGAAGATCGTGTCGTGGAAGTCGGATTCGGCAGTGGGACGGTGCTGCCGCGACTTCTTGAGGGCGCAGTATTCGTCTGCGGTGTTGATCGCTCTGAGAGCGTCGTGAACGCCGCCGCGCGGCGGTTCGTTGATGCAGTCAATGCCGGGCGAGCCGAGTTTCGGGTCGGCACGGTCGAGAGCCTGCCCTTGCCGGATGCAACATTCGACAAGGCTCTCAGCATCCACATTTCTGGCAAAGCCTTAAAGCTGGGTCCGCGGAACTCGGGCGTGTGCTCAAGCCAGGCGGGCGAGTCGTGCTTGGCCTCCTTCCGAAGGTGCATACGGATCGGATGAACATGCCGGCCGACATCTTCACAGCACGCGAGCCGGACGAGGTCATTGCCGCATTGCAAGATGCAGGGTTCAGCGACACCGAGGTGCTGAGACCGAGTTCGGAAACCGCGTGGCTCGTTGCGACAGGTGTGCGGAGATAATTTGAGATCGCCTGTTGATCACAAGTTGTCGCCACCCGTCCTTCCACTCATTTGCATCTCACGCCAGAAGCGGACATTCAGCTGCCGGCCCCACTGCGGTCATTCGAGAACCGGCGACGGATGACCGCTCAGACGCAAAGTGGACGACTTCCTTTCGAGCTAGGAATACCGTCTTCGGTAGACTTCGAGCCGGGTGCGGTCTTCGGGCGCCAGAAGCGTTGCACACTTTGGTTCCTGTCTGGATTGTTAGCGGCACGACTCGGCGAGCCGCGACGCTTCCCTGAAGGGTCTCGGCGAATGAGCGGCAGATTTCACAGCCCAATAGTTTGCCCGGCTTCCAGAAGAAGGAAGGCAGCCGAGGAATTGCTGAGCGGGTCCTCAGGGACGGCGGAACTGCGAGTTGCATCCACCAGAGTCGCCGCCGCCTGCTCAACTTCATTTGCCAAGTGATCAACCCGCTCCATGCGGTTGATGACGCGATCGTGGAGCATCTGGAGTCGCGCGTCATGGTACATCAAGCTGCGCAGATGCCCGTCAGAGTCGAGCGGTTCGAACAGCACTGTCATAGCTCGGCATCCTCGGTTCCCATCCCTTCCATTAGCAAACCATTATTTTCAGCTTTGGTTCCGATTGCCGAGAGGGGGATGCATGAATACACGCTCGAGAATGGCGAGCAGCGAACCCAGAGCGCGCATCACGTCTCACGCGGGCGCGGATCGCGGATCAATGACGGCCGGGAGGCACCCCCGCGGGGCCGGCGCGCGGGCCAATTATCCGATCACCGACGCAGAAATTTTTACCAAATATTCCGACCCCATAATGTGATTTGGTTTTTCAGCAGGTTCTCCCAATATGCACTGAGAGGGGGATTGGGAGGTCACGCGGATGGAACGCCTGTTGAAGTCCGACGACGTCATACAACAAGCCATAGACCAGGCTATTCAGGGCGAAATCGTCTCCCTTAGGAAGGCCATCGCATTCATCCGAACGAAGCGCCCTGACCTAAAGGGCGAGCTGGACGAATTGGGCCACGACAACCCGCTATGTGAAAAGGTGGTCCAAGTAGCTGCGCGGACTGGGAAAGCCGTTCTCTTCGACCTGCACGATTAGACCCACCGGGTTTACGACCGCTTGGCCTGCGCGGCGAGGAGCTTATTCATTCACTCCAGCTGAAGTAGCCATTCAAGCAATCGTTCGGGAACCATTAAGGTCACCGAAGGTTGGGTTTGGTTAGCAGTGCAGGCCTCCCATGCCAGAACTTACTACCGAGCAACAGCAGGCTATATCGCGTCTCATTCGGAGGTGGATTACTTCAGAGACCCTGCGGCGTTACATCACCCGCTTGCTGAACCTCCCGGCAAACCCCGACGTGTCCGACGAGCAGCGGTCCATGCTTGACGAGCTAGATCGGAAACGCAAGCAATGACCCGATGGAACCCAGATACGGACAGGCGCGACCCCAATGGAACCTTTTGTCGGACAATTGGTTATAGGCGCCTGGACTCATGGGGACTCCCTAATGGCGAGGCGCGACAATGCCGGTCACAAGACCGTCGCCGACTCTCTTCAGGAACTGATCCGAAACGAGGACAACCGTCGTCAGGTTCGGAGGTCCTTCCGGTTGGAGGTCGAACCTGAGTTGCCGCCGACGTTAGCCTCACTCCTCGACGCCATTGAACAGGCTCATCAGGAAACCCTAAATTACCCTCATGAGCCAGCAGAGGTACGACTTGAGGCGAGACCCGGATGGGAGCTGGACGGGTGTTCGACGTGTTCACCGGGCAGCCGGCTGATGAGTGGAGGGCACCGGCTGAACACTTCGACCAGCCCTACGCCGAGGACTTGGCAGCGATCCTGAATGTCGAAGACCTGAAACGTGGGGTCGTCCGAGGTGATCAGTGACGACGTCCTTGGCCTGCATTCCCAAGTATTTTAGTAAAATCTGTCGTTGTCTTATATGCAACTGACACTATGCCGCCTGAATATCCTGTGTATTCGGCAACGAAGTGGCACCTTAGCGCGTACTAATGTGAGCGGCGGCCCTACGCTTGCCGCACTTAGTAAGTCAACCACAGGAGAGTGCATCATGGCAAGTATCCTTGCGAGAACCGCCAAAGCATTGGCGAGTGGTGCAATGATTGCAGTTATGTGCATCCCGGCATATGCGGGCGGGATCGGCGTCGGAGCCGGAGCCTCGGTCGGTGGGAGCGGCGGCGTGAATGCGGGGGTGGGTGCTTCCATCGGCGGTTCGGGCGGAGTGAACGCTGGCGTCGGCGCCTCGAACGGTGGCGCGGGCGGCGTCAATGCCGGTGCTGGTGTTTCGGTTGGAGGGGCAGGCGGCGTGAACGCCGGCCTCGGAACATCAGTTGGTGGCACCACTGGCATCAGTGCCGGAGCCGCTGCGACGGTGGGCAGCCCGAAGGTTTTGAAGGCTAGAATTGGCGCAAAGATCGGTGGCCCCAATACATTGCGGGCAGGGGCGGGGGCTTCGGTCGGTGGCTCAAGCGGCGTCAATGCCGGCCTCGGGGCGTCGGTCGGCGGCTCCAGCGGTATTAATGCCGGAGCCGGTGCGCGGGTAGGCGGAACCAACGGTGTGACGGCCGGATTGGGTACAACTGTGGGCGGCACGAGCGGCGTTGGTGCTGGGGCGGGCGTAGGCATTGGCAACGGCGTCAATATGGCTCTCGGCATCGGCGTCGGAAACAGTCCGAGCAGCCCAAGCAACCCAGGCAATCCGACCGGTCCCAAAGTAGCCAGTGCCCTCGCTAATATGTCGGATGGCAAGTTGGCTCGCATGAAGAAGCGGTGCGTAGACGTGCTTAGCAGCCAAGAGACTTATGACCGCGACCTGCGCCAGCTCTGCCTACTGATCGCCGGCCGTTGATCTGGACAGCCGGGACGGAAGTGCGAACCAGCCGTAGGGCGGTATGACACTCTCCTAGCCTTCGGCCAGTCAGAAAGCCCGTCTCCCGCAAGCGACGGGCTTTTTGCCGGTGCTATTCAAGAAAGATCTTCGATCATTCATAGCTTCTAACGCTCGCGGCTCGTCTCTAAACCCTCCATGTAGTTGGCTAGTCTGAGCCTTTCCTGGCTCCGATCACCCGCGCAGAGATTTGCACTAAATTCCGACACCATCGGTCGGGCTTTAGTGCGAGTTGACATTCACCCGAGCCGCTCAAATGATCCCGCCAAATCGGTGGCAGGGGATCACATGCCGATAGCACGCCTCGCGAAAGACAGCGTCTTTGAACCTGAAGATCTGACCTTTCTGTACGAAATGTTGGACCAACTCTGTTTGCTGCGCGGGATAGAGCGCCAAAGCCATGAAGCTGAAGCGGCGGCCCTGGCGCTGATCGCCCGCTACAAGGCTGGGCTGCGCGGTGACGAACTCGCGCAATCGTTGGAACTCAAATAGCCGATTTGAGGCAGTCCAATCAGGGAACCACCAAGGCCACCAATGGTTGGGCTCAGTGCAACCGTGCAGGCCGACCATGCAAGAACTGTCTACCGAGCAACAGCAGGCTATATCGCGTCTCGTTCGGAAGTGGATTACTTCTGAGACCCTGCGTCATTACATCTTCCAACTGCTGAAACTCCCTGCAGACCCGGATCTATCCGAGGAGCAGCGGTCCAAGCTTAACGAGCTTAATCGGAAGCACAACCTATCGTCCCATGGAACCAAGGTACGAACTGAAGAAGGACCCGAAGGGGTGGTCGGTGGTCGACCGACACACCGGAATTCCAGCCGAGCCCGAAGGTCACCCAGCCGTCTGCCTGGACGTCACCTACGCGACTGACCTGGTGATGCTCCTGAACGCCAACGACCTGAAGAGCAGACTCTCTTGCGGTCGATTCGCCTGACGGGACCGGTTGTCCGCAAGCCAACGTTCATCTTCTTTGTACGCTTATCGCTCTTGATTTCTTGTAAAAACGCGCGAGAGAATCGGTCGACTGAGCTTCTGTCTCGGTGGAGGGTGGGATGGATGCTCAAGCGTCTGGTTGGCCCCTGGTTTGCGACGTCCTGAGGGATTTTCAAGAGGGGAACGTAGTCTCCGTAAAGGCGACCATTGCAATGGTGCGGAAACGCGAGCCGCATCTCTTGGAGTCGGACTGTCATCTGGTCGAGATTATCGTTGATGTGGCTCCGAAGCGGGGCATGTTCGTTGCCTTTGACGTGCGTGAAGCCTGATGCCCCTCGGTCGGTTCATCCTCCGGTCACAGTAAAGACCACCATCGAGTGTGATGTCCGGCACACCATCAGCGACGTTCAAGCGGCAAGGGAACAACTCGTTCAGTGGACCAAAAGAGGGCCGAAATGGTATCTGGCGGCCGGTGCCTCCTTGGCCTCACCTGATGACAAATTACCCCCACACGTGGCTCGAAGGGAGTTCGTAGAGGTTGCTATCGAGGAAGGGATGCTTCTCTACGATCCTGAGGGTTGAAGAGGCTCATAAGCGGACCCTAAATTACCCTCATGATAGAGCGGCGGTATGACCTGAGGCGACACCCAGACGGGACCTGGACGGTGTTCGACGTGTTCAACGGGCAGCCAGTTTCGCCTGATGGTATCGCAGCCGTTGGCCTCAGCAGAGTATGCCGACGATCTGGTCGACCTACTGAATGCCAAGGACCTGAAGAGCAGGCTTTCCCAGGGGAGGTTCACCTGATGGCCACCCACTGGTTCAACCCAGCGACCGATATGGAGAGGACGGCCGGCGCATCTTTAGCGCCTATGCCGCTTCTGACGAAAAGAAGCCGGTTAATCGACGCAAATGGCGGCGGCTCATAGGTGGCGGATCGATCGCTGCGGTTCTGAGCGCATTGCTCTACCTGCTAGGGGCTGGTTAACGGGCGATTGATGCGGCCCGGCGCCTGTAGATTGGGATGTGAACAGGAACCGGGCCTAACCGACCGGGCTGTTTGTGAGCACGGCGCCGTCGGCTGGAGTGATTTATGCGCCAATGCTAATATACATTTAAAGCCATCCGAATGAGGTACGAGAACAACAATCAGGGAGCAACCAATGGCAGATAAAGCTGACCAACTCGGTCACGAGCGGGCGTCCTCTCAATGAACGGCGCTGGCTAGGTCTCGGAAGACTGACGACCAGAAACGGAAATCAGCCGACCGACCGTCATAACGAGCCTCCAAAGCGCAGTAGGCCACTGCGGTCTGCGCGTCCGGGCCATAGAGTTCGATAGCGGCCTTTACTGCATCGCCAGAGTCGACGAAATCTGAAAGCCGCAGCGCCGCGCCCCTTGTCTGTCCGAAGCATCAAAAAAATCCTTCCCAAGGGTCTCTTTCGTACCAGCCCTCGGTCACGAGCACCCTGGTGTAGCTTGGCGGGTTACGGAGGAGCGACTGGCCAAGCGCCAATCCTTCGGTTTCGGAGCCATGTTCCTTGGTCGGGACGGTACGGATGCGCCCAAGGTGCCGGTCTGTAGGTGTTTTGAGGAACATTTACGCGCCCAATCGCTTCCGGCTCTGCACGGTTCCCCTCCGGTTCGTGTTCCCTTGTGTTGGAACTTAGCCCGGTGCCTTACGGTGCCGGGCTTCTTTGCCTGGAGATGGGCGAACGTCGACGGCTGGGTAGCTATGCCTACAATTTTAGCGGCGCGGGGAACTTAGACCCCTCTCGTGTGGCCGGTGTGGTCGTAGCCCCAAGCCCCACCGCGCCGGCCATCTCGTCTACGGCTGCGACTGGAGAGCGCCTAGACTTGCACGATCCTATCGAGGTGCAGGCGTATCCGCTGGCCTTCCGCAAAGTTCAAGGCGAACGATTCCAGCTCGAATGAACGGGTAAGTTCCTGGTCTTCCTCGACCACGCGAACGGACCATTCGCCGCTGGCTTCGGCCACTTCGACACAAGGCAATTCCTTGCGGATTGGAACCACGCTACCCATCACAGCCTCTCTACGAAAAGCAATGGCTACGCGATTTTTATAAGTCCGCCGAACTCGGGGTTTCAACAGGAAAAGACTGTACGGTTTTTACCAAGAAGTTGCGGACCCAACGGCATGCTCTAGCTCCGGCAGGTGGCAATTCCCTCAAGTTGCCGCAGTGGCCGGCGCTCTAGGCGGATTGCTTTCATTTGCGATCGCGCCGGCCGCTCTCCCAGAGCGTCATTTCGGTCGCTTCGGGAAGTTGATTATCTTGGCGCTTCATAAGGCCTAGATCGGAACTTTAGCGTTCTCTCATGGTTCTCCCTTCGATGTTGTCGAACCTAGGATCGGTAGAGCGATGGCTGTGTTGGCCTTTAATTTCATCCATTGCCCGAGGGTGACCTCCGACGAAATATTAGTCGGGGTTTTGTCGGTGGCAGCGTGCTTGCTGTTTTTCAATGTTTTTGCGACCAACCGTCCAAATCGATAGGCCGCAGGGGCGTCGTTGAGGAACATTAGCTATTTCGAAGGTTGGGATCACGCGCCCGGATGTCGCTGCTTGGCATCCGAGCAGGCTGGTGCGGCAAACATCAGCCGGCCCGCGTCATCGGTCCCTCCGTGGCGCGGGCTTTTTTTCAGGTCAGGAGGTCGTCTTGTTGTTTTGGCCGCCGAACAGTTGTCGCCACCGACGTAAAACGGCGCCAGCGCACGTTTGTCCCTAGTCTCTGTCCTACGCCCCGCTTCCTGCCCGCGACGCCTGGCGTCAACCCTCGCTGCTGCGAAGGTTGAGGTGCAAGTCACGATCCCGACATTTCGCCGGCGACGCCCTCCTTATGCCCTGCCGGTTAGGCCCGGTGCTTACTGGCCCGCCCGCCCCAAGTGCCGGGCCGCTGCTCCCGATAAGTGCCTCAAGTTCACCAAGCGTAAGTTCAATCAGGTACCGGTATTTTGAATCATTCGAGTAAATGCCCTCGGCATCAATCGATATCACCGGGCCGCCCGCCCCAGATTTGACATCGCCATCAATCAGCGGTCGATCGAAGATGGTTCGAGAAGTTCCTTCCCGTTTGGCAGGCCTGACCAGCATCCGCTTTGCGGTACCCCGCAATATCTGCCCTGCGCCGGGCGAAGCCTGCGAACATTCCGGAAAAGCCTGCCGCTCCACTATTGTTCCAGCCTGTTTGGCGCGTCAGACCTTTGCGCCATCGTCTAAGACCTTAGCCTTACGTGCTTGGGTGGGAGCCCCGCCAGCGCGCGTTTCCGCCGAGGCCGCGGCCAACGCGCCCCGCTTGTCCTAGCGCCCGCCTGTGGCCAGCCGGATGCGTTGCGAGGCTATGGATCGCGACAGGCGCTCCTGCTTCTCCAACCACGGCCCGAAATGACCATGCGGCAATGACGCCTTGTTGTGCAGCAGCCAGCGACCGATGACGAGCTTTTGTCCGTCTGACATGTGCCCGCGGGGAGTGGCTCGAGTGTCGGCCGGCTGGGAATCTGCCAGCGGCGCGACATTGCTCGGGACATCAGGGCGAGATAGGCACGGTGCACCTCTGCCTGCTTATCGGCCGGCAGCTTGTTGAACTGGCGCATCATCATCCCGCAACCGATGGCCAGGACGGCGGTGTGGCGCTCCTCACCACGAAGGCACCTCAGCCGCTGGATTTGCCATTGGTTCGGGAGCCGATAGGTGCCGATGTCTTCGATCTCGATTTCGGTGAAAGGCGTCATGGCTAATATTCCACGCGCGTCGCGATTGCAGGGCCTGTGAGCAGCGCCAGCAGCGCGCCGGCCATGACATCTGCCGTCGAGCCCGGCAGCGGCGCCTTGGTGGCCGCCCTGAGCCTGCCCAGGTCTATTTCATCCATGGCCAGGAACAGGTTGGCGTTGAGCTCGACCTCACCGGTCAGGAGCACCGCAGAGACAGCCTGCAGCGTGGCGGCATGCAGGTCATGCCCGTTGCCAGTGGAGTTGATGAGTTTGAGCACCATGGCCAGGTGCTGCTCGCCATGCCGGCGCCGATCGCGCGAACCGTCGGCTTGCAATGGCAGTAGCCGGGCTTGCGGCCGCTCGATCGGTTCTCGGCGCTGTCGTAAAGCTTCACCCCGCACATACGGGCGATTGCGTGGATGTCGCAGGGGTGAACCGTCCGTGCCAGCATGCCGCGCCTCGTCGTTGGGAACGAGCGGATATTGCATAAGTCGTGACTTATACGCAAGCCATCGCTCTTTTATCCCCGCAGAAGCTGGCGATCGGCCGCTGGCTGCTCCACCAGAAGGCATCGCTGCCGCACGGCCATTTCGGCCCATGGCTCGAGAAGCAGGAAGGCCTGTCACGCGGCATGGGCCATCAATGCATGCGGCTGGCTACAGGCGGGCACAAGGGCGAGGGGACGCAGTGGGCGGGTGAACCGAGCGTTGGCGGATCGACATGCATCCGCAACCAACCCTGCCGCCGCTCGTTGACCTGTGCTGGTTGATCCCAGCACTCCAGACCCTGCCCGCTGCCACCCGGTGGCGGGCTTTTTTGTGCATTAGCGGAACTTGATATTTAGGAGCAGGTTTTAAAGGCGGCAGCCCCCGCTGCCAGCTGAGTGGCCCCAACCCTCGGCCGGGTCCGCCTCTGCTCGCCAGTGGGGGCGGACCCACTGCGGCTCGCAGCGCCTGGTTGTTCAGTACAGCAAGTCGGCGAACTGAAACTCGGACACTCTCCCGCTGGCCTCGTCAGTCACCTCGATGAAGTAGTCTCCCGTCCTGTGGAGCGTCAAAGTTCGACCTGTTGCCACTTCCGCTGCACGAAAAGATGTCGGCGCTTCCGCGCGAAATTCCGCTATCACGCGCCCCGCCAGAAGCTCCCGTATCTGATACGACACCGCCACCCTCACGAACCATTTATTAAGGATACCTAACGTAGCAGACGGGGGGCGTCTATTGCAGTTTGGGTCGGGGCAGCGCGCGTTTAATATCAAAGGTCTGTGGCAAGCTCGGTTCGTTGCCTTTCCTGACTGAAGCCGTCGTCATGGCATCGGCCGGGAGAAGGATTACCATCCTGGCCTTGGGCTCGGGCCAAATCGGCCCCCCAAACAGAAATAATACGGCTGCCAGCACGCACACGAGCAGGGCGGTGGCCAAGACATTCGCAATGATCTCTCCAAATTGCATCCTGCTCTCCGCAAACATAATGCCCGCTGCCTCACCAGGAGGCGGCGGGCATCTTGTGAACTGACGGTGAAGGGACGTTTGTCCGTCAGTTTCGTGTCAATGAAGCGGAACGCCTTATGTTTCTGGAATAGGACCTTTGCGTCCGCCGATGGGACTTTGGTCTCACATTGAGGGAGCGCAATTCGACCTGGGGGCGACCTGTGATGCTGCCTAGGCTGTTGCTCCACCCTGCTCGATCAAAGGCCGCGATGGCGTCATCGCCTGTATAAACCGCTATGACCTCGAACCCTGCCTCAACGAGGGATTGCTCGACGTCCAACAGGATGAGGCTCTCATCCTCCACAACTAGGACAGCACCTGAGGTCATCGGAAGCTAGCGGCTTGTTGTTGCGCCCGGCGCGCAACGAACGGAAGTCCCGAAGGTTCCTCGCGGACTAACACATGTTAATCGGGCAGCAGCATCTCCTCCTCCTGAGCCGCGTCCTCAAACAGCAGTCGGAACTTGTTGGTTGGCATCTTGCCATCCATGGCCGAAAGGCATGCCCCAGTCGCCATCTGGGTCCACGGTTGGGCCACTTCAGGAGTTCCTCGGCGGCAGTATCGACACGGGTGACCCCAAGGCGAAACCCAGGGCGGTCGGTCCTCACATAGACCGGGGGAGCGAACCAGCGCGGCATTAGGGCTCGCGGACGTCGAATGCCACGAACAGCCCGCGTTTGACGGCAAAATCGACGATCATTGGGACCAACTGGCAGTCGGTTTCATGGAGCTCACGACCATGGTCGCGGACTTCTGCAATCGTCGCTTTTACGGAGATTATGTCGCCGGGTTGAGAACCAAGAAGGGTCTCGCAGACCAGCTCTTTCGCTGTTTGCTGCACAGGCCAGACAGGTGCTTGAATGTCCATCCCATCCTCCCGAAGAGACAGGAACTCAATCAGCTATTCTGTGGGAGCGCGCCCTGGAAAAATCAAGAGCCGGAAGCGTACAGAGCGGATGCGAAGCCCTGATAAAGGGCGCCCTGAATGTCGCCGCCTAATCTACCAACAGGAAGAGCGGTTTGTGCTTCGGCCGTTCGTGCCAAATCACCTGGCGCAAGTCGCGCAAGTCGCGCATGTCGACCTGCTGCCCGCAAGTCGGGCAGGTATAGAAATTGTCGTTCTCGTCGGCCGGCTCGCCGCCATGCTGTTTGCCGGGGATTGGTGGTCCAAGATCGGATAGCTTCGTCATCCCCGTCGAACTTTCAATTTACCTAAAATGTTCCGGAACCATTTTAGCGCGCGCTAATTGAATCGCACTATGCGAGTCAGCGCATGCCTCTGAAGTTCATCAAACCGATGGAACCCGAGCTGGTCGACACGCCACCGCAAGGCGACGAATGGCTCCATGAGATCAAATTTGACGGGTATCGCACCCAGATTATCAAGGATGAAGACGGGATCCGTCTGTTCACCAAGAACGGTTACGACTGGACCGGCCGCTATATCGAACTTGCCGGAGAGGCGGAGGCGATCGAGGCCGAAAGTTTCATCATCGATGGCGAGACGATCACAGTCAACGAGGCCGGCTTGTCCGACTTCCCCGCCCTGCAATCAGCCGTCACCCGCCGGAAGCCGTCGTGCGACCTCTATCTGGTGGCGTTCGATCTCCTGCACCTGAACGGACATGATTTGCGCAACATGCCGGTGGAAGACCGCCGCGAAATCCTGCAGGAATTGATACCAGCCGTCGGTCGCATTCAGGTCAGCAAAGCCATGCCCGGCACCGGGGCCGCAGTTTATAGCCGGGTGGACAGGGCAGGGCTGGAGGGCATGGTCTCAAAGCGTAAGGACAGCGTCTACCGCAGCGGCCCGACGATGAACTGGCGCAAGATCAAGTGCTATGCCGAAAAAGAAATGGACATCATCGGGGTGCAGCGCGAGGCAGGTAAGCCCGCAATGGTGCTCATGGCCGACAAGGGTCAATATGCCGGCGGCGCTTTCGTTGCCTTCAAAGCCGACAAGCGTCAGCGACTATGGGATCGCGTGCAAGGGAAAGTCGGCGGGCCGCCGCCTATCGGTCTCAAGAAGGAAAAGGCCGAATGGCTGAAGCCTGGTCTCGTCGGTCGCGTGCGGTTCCTGAAGGGAGAGGAAAAGCTCCGCCACGCCAAGCTGCTAGATTTCAGGGAGGAAACTTAGGGGGATGTGACCTTTGGAAGGCGACGAGACATAACTGCTTCGAGCAATTCGCGTTCGTTGGTGTGAGCATTTCGAAAAATCCCAACTACCATCGATGCTAATATCGCAGCGTCTCGGCTTAGGGGATCGAGATTTTCGGCGGCGCAAACCCTGTCGAAGACACGTTGGCAAACAGCCAGATCGTAAGGGCTGATGCAGGTTCTGAAGCCACGCTGGTTCAACATACGCGAACCTCCGCCCCGCCTCAGTGCGGCGGCGGCGTTATATGATCCCATCAACGCTCAGTCGCTGAGCGTGTTCCCCGCTGAGAGGGTTGGTTGATTTCGTACAAAATGAGCGGCGGTTTTGCCGGGCGCGGTTGCGGCGCCGACGAGTTCAGGAATATAGTCCTCACGTCGCGGCGATCACCCTCAAACGGAGTTCGCCACCAATGGCCAGATCAAAACCTTCCAAGCAATTATCGCAGGCTGAAATCGAGCGCTTTCTGGCGGCTGCGGAAGCCCTTCACTTGAGCATCATAAAGCCGTTCATATCGCCACACTGCGACCACTACAGGCAGACGCGTGTCTTGCATGAGGCGCTGTTGAAAGCCGTGCGGGAAGTGACCGGCAAGGAAGTCGAGTTCATCCGGTGGAACACCACGGGACCGGTGCTGCCCCCTAAGGCTGGCGGTAGCGGCGGAGATCGATCAGCCGAACCTGCAGATCTGACAATGCCCGCGATGCGCGTAGCGACGGCATCAAGTCCGCCGTCGCAAATTCTCGTCAAGCGTCAGAGGGCTGTCGATGAGGAATCGGCAAGATGCGGGAACAGAGTTCAGACGCCGACGTTTTTTCCCCAGGTCACGCGATTTGCGCGTGTAGAACTAACGGAGGAAAAAATGAGCATCAAAATGCTTACGATGGGCGCGATGGCGCTCGCAATGATGACGGGCTCAGCGCTGGCAGGCAGCAACACCACCTCCGCGCTCGATGATCCTGCAACGATGTCACCTTTCTTCACGGATGCCGGCATGAAAACCTTGAGGTCGGAAGCGGATTTCAAGACCGCATGGATGTCCATGAAGCCGGATGAAAAAACGGCGGTGCTGAAAGACTGCGGCGACACCACGCTCAACAAGTCGCACGCGGATTTCTGCGCCATGGCGAAGAAGATGGGCGGCTAAGAATAACCGCTCTAGGCATAGTTCCCGAAACGTATTTGGCCCGTCCCTTAGGCACGGGCCTTTTTCTGCAGGCCATTCCCTTGCGAGCCATGTTGGTGAGGGCTCCCGTCGGTCTCGCTTTCCTCGTCAATCATCCGGAGTCTCCAGCCACTCACGCAGGACGATCTGAATGAGATCCGACGGCCGATTTTCATTTCGGCGGCAATGGAGTTCAGTGCTTCCTCCGTGGCTGGCTCTAGCGGGAGGCCTGCGACGTTCCGGAGCATCAATGCAGCCCCGCCGAAGATGATCTGAAGATCCGTCCGAGACATGTCGGCGATGCTATCGGCGGCGTTCTCAAGCTCCTTGGCGATGGCGGAAACAAGCGAGGAAGGTGGCGCTGGTTAGGGCACGGCAGCGCGTTGAGTTGGATGACGCAATTTGGCCCGCTGCCTCACGGTGGCGGGCTTCCCTGTCTCTAGATAGGGTGCCTCCGACAAAATATGTGGTCATCACGTGAGTGCGGGGAGGGCGCTACGTCGCAGCCACGGACGTGATCCGTCCTCGAGCTCCCCCCGCCGCCAAGACGGAACGGGCATGGGGCCACAAGTAGCCCGTTCAATCATCGGGTCGCATGGTGGGCGCATGTGGGCGATCGGTTCCCACGGGCGCGGTGCAACCTTTCACCTAAGCCTACCCTTCGCGATTTCAGGTCATGATTAGCCAGCCGGTGTGCAGCGGTTGGCAATGAGTCCGCTTTCTTCCCACGCTCATTATCATTAGCGTCGGTGGCGGTCTCGCGTCGGGATGCTCGAAGCCGAGTGGTCACGACAGAACAAACGAGGCGTAGTGTATTGGTCTGCACATTCGAGCCGGCGCACACCTTGGCTTTGAAATCCAGCCGCAATAGACCTCGGTTGTTTACGAGCCATGTGCAGGACCGACAACCTCGGCGTTCCCTGGCGTAGTAGCGACGGATAGGGCCGGATATAAATCGGATGATGGATGGGGCAGATACATAAATAAAATCAGCTATTTACGAGTCGCTGTGTGCAAAAATCGCACACAAAAGTTCTGCTTCTTTTCCTTTTTCGTTCCCCACGACAGAGCCGCCGATAGTCCGATTCGGACCCTCTTTTGCCGACGAGAATTGCCGCTTCATTGCGGACGTTCGCTACGATATCCATTGGCCGCAACATCCGCTCTGGCCTCCAATTCCCCTGGAGTTTTTAGAAGCTTTCCAAACTTTCTGCCTTGCGCCTCAGCCCCAATTGCGTGCGCTTATGGGAGAAATTCGGATGTCAGAACCGGTTTTGGAAGTTGCCCGCCAGATCTTCGAAGCGAGGAGCTCAGAACAATGCCGACGACATTGCGCAAAGCCCGGTGCCACTGCACCAGCGTGCCGTAGCAATCGAAGGTGATGCGCTTGGGTTTGGCAACCAGTTTCAGCTCCCTTCTTTGCGAATGCCCCTCCGCGAAAGATAGCGGGCCTGCCTCAACAGGGCTGAAACCGTGCATTCTGGTGAGGTGCGCCGCCCGGCACACAACCGGCAAAAATTCTCTTCTCCTAAGTCACGTCCGCAGCAGCCCCTCAACCGGTGGGGAGCTGACGGGCAGCGGCTTCCACAGTGTCCTCGGGTCTCGTGTTGAAGGCTATAGCGGCGTTGGGCGCAGCCTTGTGGACGATGTTCACAACGGTTTCGAACAGCGGCAGGCCCTTGGGCGGAAGCCTGAGGCCGCCACCGATCACCACGCAATCGTATGTCGCATCGCTCAGCGTTCTTTTGAGTGCGGCAAATCCGACGGCATCGGGCGTGATCATGCAGGTATCACCCTGCCAGCCCCGTTCCTCGATTTTTGCCACGCCCAAAGCGATCCCAGCGTTGATCTTTTCGGCTTCAAAGCCAGGCGGCAAGGACGGGTCCGAGAAGTCGACGGTTTCCGGTTTCTGGCCGACAAACAGTATTCGCGTCATTGAGACGCTCCATGAATTTTCGGGTTTCGAAAGTGACCGTACGTCTTCGGCGACAAAGTTCAACCTCGAACAAGAGCGCTAAAGGCCCCCGGCAGTTCCATCTTCAACGATGAAGTTCGCCGAGCCCCGGCACTTGGATCGGCCGCCGATCAGGTCGGCTAGAGCGTGGGTTTCACTAGTCTAAGTCTAGCCACTTTCACCAACTGATCAGGGGCGATTTACGCAGCCAAGTATCCGTAGTGAGTTGCTGGACGACGAACTCCGCGACATCGGCTCGCGCGATCGTCCCGCCATGTACACTTGAAAGGTCGGTCAACGCCTTGATGCCACCGCGCGCTGGCTTATCGTTGAGGACCATCGGTCGAACGACAATCCAGTCGAGCGTGCTGCCCCGAATGGCATCTTCCTGGCGATCCTTGTCTTCGTAGACTTTCCGCAGCATCAGGGGCAGGAGCAGCCGGTCGAAGAAGAAGCCGCCATGGCCGCGACTGTCACCGGCGCCGAGGCCGGTGATGCACACCAGACGACGGATGTTTTGCCGCTCCATGACGCCGACCAGCACGCGCGTCGCTGTCGAGAGCATCGTCACCTCGCGGAGCGGGCTCATGGCGGTGCCCAATGAACTGATAACGGCTTCGCAGCCTGCGATGGCATGGGTCAGCGCGGCGGGATCGCGGGCGTCGCCCTCGACAAGCTCGGCGCCGGCGAGGTTCTCGGCCTTCGCCTTGGAGCGAACGAGGACTACGACGTCGTATCCCTGTGCGAGAGCCTTGCTGACAATCAGCCGGCCGGTTGCGCCTGTGGCGCCTAATACCAGAATTTTCATGTCAAACCTCCGAAGGCGTGCTGATGGAGGGGGAAAAATCGATGAGACGCTGGCGGAGGAAGTCGCTGATGGCGTTCACGGACTGCAAAGCTGCGAGGAACTGGCCGAGGGAGGATTGGAACACGTGCGGCATGCCCTCCCAGACCGACTATGTGATCTCCACGCCGGCCGCCCGCGCCCGGCCGGCGTAGCGGGTCGAATCGGCGAGCAGCAATTCGTCGTCGCCGACATCGATGCGGATCGGCGGCAGGCCGCGGAGCTGCGCATAGAGCGGCGACGCCTTGGGGTTCGTGGCATCCTGGCCCTGAAGATACATTCCCGCGAAGCCCTGGAGCACGCCGCGCGTGAAGATCGGGTCCGCCTCTGCCCTTGTCTCGAAGCTGTCGCCGGTGAGCGCAAGGTCGGTCCAGGGCGACATCACCGCTGCCCCGACTGGTTGCACCGTGCCCTTCGTCTTGTCGGCGGCCAGGATCGACAGCAGTGCCAATGTCAAACCGCCACCTGCGGAGTCCCCTACAACGACGATCCGTTCGGCACCCTCCGCAACGAGACCGCGATAGGCAGCTACCGCATCGTCGATCGCTGCCGGGAACGAATACTCGGGCACGAGCCGGTAGTCCGGGACGAAGGTGTTGGCGCCAACGCGTGCGGCGATCTGGCCCGCGAAGTTGATGAGCGCCTCGGCTGAGCCGAGCACATAGCCACCACCATGAATATAGAGCATGCGTGCGCCCGGTCGTGCGTTCGGCGGCCGGAGCCAGAGGCCGGCAATGCCCCCGACCGTCGCAGGCTCAACCCGCACATCCGCAGCGGCAGGTGTGGCAGCGAACATGGCGTCGAACATCGGCCGCGCCTCAGGCCCGAGCTTTTCGCCCTTGTGGGCCGAGGCGGCCTGTCGCATTCCAGCCACGGCCGGAACGTCTTCAGGCAAGAGAGGTTGGATCGTCGTCATCGTTTGGTCTCTTTGGTTGGGGTAGGGATGTGGGCTCAGCCCTTCGCTCACTGCGTCGCGGCATCCTTGGCAAAAGCGGCATAGGAGCGCGGGGCATGACCGAGCAGCTTGGTCAGGCGGGCAATGTCGTTCGCGGTCGCCACCGCGCCTTCCGTCTGATACCGGCTGAACATCAGGCGCAGATCGAGCGCGTGCCAGGCGGGCAGCATGGTCTTCGTGCGCTGCTCCATGACGACGAGATCGTCGCCGCCATGGCGGACCGCGCGGCCGAGAGCCTCGCTCCAGATGGCGGCGATACCTTCGCCGGTCAGGCTGTCCGGACCAACCAAAGCGTAGATCTCGCGGCCGAGCGGCGTCGCTGCCTGCTCGCGGCGAACCAGCTCGATCGCGGCGGCCTCGCCGATGTCTCTGATATCGACCATCGAGATGCCCTTCGCGCCGATCGGCGAGCCATAGACGCCGGCCTTCAGAAGCACGTCCTTTTGACGAAGATCGTTCTGGATGAAGTAGGCGGGCCGCAGGATCGTCGCGGGCAGATCAAGCGCCTCGATCATCCGCTCGACCGTGTACTTGCCCGCGAAATGCGGAACGTCGGCATAGGGTTCGCCGCCGAACACCGAGAGATAGACGATGCCCTTGACGCCGGCCTCGCGAGCCACCGTCAGCGCAAGCATGGTCTGGGTCAATTCGTCCGCGACATTCGGGGCGAGCAGGAACAATGTGCTGACGCCTTCCAGCGCGGATCGCAGCGAATCCGGGTCGGCGAGATCACCGCGGACCGCCTTTACACCTGATGGTAGCTGCGCCGCCTCTGGGGAACGAGTCAAGGCGCGAACCTCGACGTTGCGACCCTGCAGGTGGGCCAGGACTTGGGACCCGATCGTCCCGGTGCTGCCGGTTACCAAAATAGCCATTGTGAAAACTCCTTATGATGATTGTCTCGTTGTCGAGAGAAAGATACGCGTTCCAATCATGAGCGGAAGATGCCATGTTAGAAACAACCTGTCTCGATATTGGAACATCCATCCTATGGATCTCGAAGCTCTGACGGACTTCAACCTCGTTGCCACTCATGGCGGTTTCGGCCGAGCCGGTCGCATCTCCGGGCGATCCAAAGCGACATTGTCGCGCCATGTGAGCGAACTCGAACATAGCCTTGGCGTGAGGCTGGTCGAGCGTGGATCCCAAAGTTTGCGGCTGACAGACGAAGGGCGAGCGCTTCACGAGCGCACCGACGCACTGCTATCGGAAATCGCGGAGGCGGGGGAGGCGATTGTCTTGGGTGCTTCCACCCCGAGAGGCAGGCTGCGGGTGAGCGCTCCTGTGGTTTTCGCGCATGTGGTGCTTCCCAGGATCGGCACCCGGTTCGCTCTCGCCTACCCGCAGGTCAAGCTTGAGATCGTTGCCGAGGATCGCAAGGTCGATCCAGTCGAGGATGGCTACGACCTTGTGATCCGGATTGATCCTTCACCGGATGAGCGGCTCATCGGTCGCCGTTTTCTCAATGACGAGCGCCTGATCGTCGCCTCACCGGACATGCCGCGCCCTCAGCCGGCGCATGGCGGTACACCGAGTCCCGTAAAGGCGGTCCTGCTGAGCGCAACTTCGCTGGATGTTGTGTGGCGCATGAAATCCGATCTTGAGGACGAAGTCCTTTTCAAACCCGAGCCCCTCCTGCGCTTCTCTTCTCTGCTAATGGTGCGCGAGGCTGTTTTGGAAGGTGCGGGAGCGGCGTTGCTTCCGAAGCTTCTTGTCGCGGGCGATATCGACGCGGGCCGGCTCGTTTGCTGGGGAACTCACGCCGGTCCGTCTGTCGAAATCTGGGCGCTGCAAAGCTCGCGACGTCTTGTCGGCGCCAAGGTTCGCGCTTTCCTGGATGTGATTGAAAGGACTTTTCCGACCCTGCAGGATCGTTTCGGGCCATAGCGCCGGCAGCCGAGATCAAGAACTGTCTTTCGCCATGGTTCCAAGGCCACAACCATTCTGGAATACTCGTCACACGATTAGGACTCCTGGATTTTGTCCGCCAGATCGAGCAGGGACTCCAGCCCCCAACGATCGCCCGCGTTCACTTCCGTCGGCGGCTCCGACCCTGACGCTTCAAGCACCGGCACAAGATGGAGACTGAGATTCAGCGAGCGGGTTCAGCCTTGCAGCGCCGGCACGCTGCACTGAAGGTCCGAGATTAACCCGTCCGTCAGCCCATATACCCAGCCATGTATCCGCATGCGCTTGCCGCGCTTCCAGGCCCACTGCACGATTGGCGTCCTCTCGAGACGCGCAACCTGGTTGCGCGTACTCATTTCACAGACGAGATTGAGGCGCGATGTCAGATTGGGGAGGCGGTCGAGGTCGTCTCTGTTCCGCTCGGCCACGTCGCGAATGGGCTGCAGCCAATGGTCGATGATCCCGTGCCTTTCTCCGTCGAGCGCAGCCCGAATGCCGCCACATCCATAGTGGCCACAGACAATGACGTGTGACACCTCCCACACGTCTATCGCGTATTCGAGGACCGACAGCAGGTTCAGGTCGCTTGGGTGGACAAGGTTTGCAACATTGCGATGCACGAAGACTTCACCCGGCTCCAAGCCGGTGATCGTGTTGGCAGGTACCCTGCTGTCCGAACAACCGATCCAGAGGTATTGCGGTCGCTGAAGATTGGAAAGCCGTTCGAAATAATGGGGATCGTCGCGGCGACGTTCTTCGGACCAGGCCCGGTTTTTCGCAAAGAGCTCGTTGAGCACATCAACACCTCTATTTCGACCACCACTTGTCGCCGTTTAGCTTTTGGTCAGTACACCGCTCCTGTCGGGAGGGCCACGCGCTTTTTCACGCCCCTGAATCGCCCGCAGCACATACTCCGGACTCTCCCTCGCCGTGCGCCCGCATCGCAGTATGGTGGTTCAGCAGCTGCCGTGAACGATCTCAGATGGAGCTCAAAAACCAATAGCTCAGACGTCGAACGTCGTGGGTACGGCCGCTCATCGACGGGCTGACCACATTGCAGTCAGCGATGTTCCACTTGCTTAAGGCGATTGCAAGTGCCTCAGCATTGGAATCGAGGCGAGAGCCATCGGCTCATATTGAGCCAGTCTTTTCAAGCGCTCAAGGTCGTTCAGATCGACGGTGCGCAAGTTGCTGGTGATAAGTCGGTCGGCGCGCAACTGCTGAAGAATCCGATTGAGATGCGGAACGCTCAACCCGAGCACATCCGCCATGACTTCTTGCGAGAATGGCAGATCGAAACGCGTCTCATCCGCAAGCCCGACCTCCTGGAGACGCGAATGAATATCGAGCAAGAGGTGCGCCAACCTTTCGATTGGCGTGCGCCGACCGAGGTTGACGATGTGTTCCGCATAGGTCGCGGCCTCCTGGGCGGCGAGCCAGCTTAAGACCAAACCGAATTGTGGCTGATCGTAGCAAAGCCGAACGTAAGAATCGAACGGACAAACAGCGTAAACCAGTTCGCTCACGGCAACGACCGCGTAGCTGGATCGATCGAGAAAACTGACTGGGAATCCAATGATGTCGCCGGGCAGGATGAGCTTCAAGATTTGTCGCTTGCCGTTGCGAAGCAACCTGTAGCGGATCGCGTAGCCGTCCTTAACGAAACAAAAATTTCGGAATTCCGAGCCGTGAACGATGAGTTCCTCTCGTTTCCGGAAGGAAAGATCGCCCTCGAAGATCGCCGCAAGGCGTTCGATGTCGGCCGCATCCAGCTTCATTGCACGTGTCAGTCTGGTCACGATCGGGTGGCCGGTCAGCGGCATGCCAGTTTTCCAGAACTCAGGATCTGCAGTAAAACCTTCCTACGCTTATTAATCCAGATGAATCAACAGGATCATCAAACGAAAGTTGTATTGACTGGGCTGCCGGCGTCGCCGCGAATAACCATGCGAACAGGCGCCTTTTTCGACCTCGATTTGGAAAAAGAGCCGGTCGGAAAGCTGGGAAGAACAACGAGAGCCATCGGACGGCTCCAGGGCTTAGGAGGAACAACGGATGCCGCTCGACGACAAGGATTCCGCCAATATATCCCGCCGCACGGTACTGCATGCCGGTGCGGGTTTGCTGGGCAGCGCCGTCTTGCCCTGGTCCAGCCTTGCGGCCTTCGCGGCCGACGACAAGCCCGCCATCGGCACTTGGCCCACCGGATCACAAGGCGACACTGTCTACATCGGCGCAGCGGTGCCGCTCACGGGCACATATGCGCTCCAGGGGGCCGACGAGCTCAAGGGATGGCAGCTCGCCGTCGAGCATATCAACGAGGGTCACGCGTTGTTGAAGGCGCTGGCGCCGAAGGTCGATAAAGGGCTGCTAGGCAAAAAAGTGGAGCTGTTGTCCGCCGATAGCGTGGCCAAGCCGAACCAGGCCGTCGAGGTCGAGCAGAACTACATCAACCAGAACAAGATCATCCTGATGACCGGCTCGACCTCGTCGGCGGTCGCCGTTGCGCTCAACAAGTTCGCGCAGCGCGAGAAGGTCCTCTACGTCGCAGGAATTTCCGGCTCGAACGATACCACCGGCAAGGATTGCGTTCGCTACGGCTTCCGCCAGAACTTCTTTGGACAGACCGCCGCGGCCGCGATCGGCCCGGTGCTGCTGAAGCAGTTCGGCAAGGGCAAGAAGGCGGCGTTCATGACGCCGGACTACACCTACGGCCACACTGTCACCAAATCGGTGAACGACTACCTGACCTCGCAGGGCGGCTGGGAGATGGTGACCAATCAGGTGTCTCCACTTGGCACCCAAGACTTCAGCCAGTATCTCACCAACATCGCCAATTCCGGCGCCGAGTTCCTCATTAATGTCAACTGGGGCCGCGACGCGGTGCTGTCGACGCAGCAGGCGAAGCAGTTCGGTCTCCTGCCCAACATGAAGCTCGTCATCCCCTACCAGATCCCGTTCCTGGCCAAGGAAGTGGGGGCGGAAATCACCGAGGGCGTCTTCGCGGCTACCGATTTCTGGTGGACGCAGGAGGACCAATATCCGCTCGCCAAGCAGTTCGTCGAGGCTTTCCAGGCAAAGTTCGGCTATCGGCCGGAATGGGGCGCCGAGAACAGCTATGTCAGTTTCGCCCACTGGGCGCGCATGGTTTCGGAGGCCGGCAGCTTCTATCCTCCGGATGTCATCAAGCAATATGAAAAGGGTCAGACCATTCCCTCCCTTCTGGGCGATGTCCACTACCGGCCCGAAGATCATCAATGCATCCGTCCCGTCGTCATCGTCCGCGGCAAGGCCAAGAAGGATATGAAGAACGACGAGGACTTCTGGGAAGTGCTCGAAGTCGTTCCGGGCGAAGGTCTGATGCAGAAGCCTGACGCGTTCGGCTGCAACCTCGGCGACTACACCTGATACCCCGCGCCCCGCGCCTCGCCTTCTCCGCCTGTCACGGGCGGGGAGGGCGTTCGCATCACGACTGGCTGCAGCCGATAGGCGCGCACGGATTCGCGCTTCGGCGGCAGGCCACCGGCATGCCGATCGTGCGCGGCTTGTCCGTTGGCCCTTGGCGACGCGAGGGACCGGGCATATCCTTCACCATCAAGGCAGGCGCAGCGTGATCAACTGGGCGAATTTCATCTCGCAATGCTTCAACGGGCTGGTTCTCGGCGCGCTCCTGGCGCTGATCTCTTCCGGCCTGACGATCATCTACGGCACGCTGGGCGTGCTGAACCTCGCCCATGGCGCGATGTTCATGCTGGGCGGCTATGCCGGCTGGGTCGCCTACACCTACACGGGGTCGTTCCTCGTCGCGGTCGTGGCGGGCTCGCTGTTTGTGATGACTGTCGGCGTGGTGGTCGAAAGGCTCATCATCCGGCATTTCTACACGCGGCCGCAAGAGGACCAACTTCTCGTCACTTTCGGCCTCGGTATCGTCTTCGTCGAGGCAGTGCGCTTTTTCTTCGGCAGCATGTCGCAGACGGTGCCCCCGCCGGGACTGCTGGTCGGCATCACCAATCTCGGTTTCATGATCTACCCGACCTACCGCCTGGCGCTGCTCGGCATCGTCGCCGTTGCGCTGCTGGCGCTCTATTTCGTGCTCTACCGAACCCGCATCGGAATGATCGTCCGGGCAGGCATCGAGGATTCGGTGATGGTCGATTCGCTCGGCATCGACGTCTACAGGATATTCATGCTCGTCTTCGGCATCGGCGCGATGGCTGCGGGCTTCGCCGGCATCGTCAACGCGCCCGTGGTGTCGATCGCGCCCGATGTCGGCGAGGCGATCCTGGTCCAGACCTTCGTCGTCGTGGTGATCGGCGGCGTCGGCTCCTTTCTGGGCGCCATCATCGGCGGCCTCATCGCCGGCGAGATCATCAGCATCACCTCGATGTTCAATCCCGGCTATTCCTACGTCATGCTGTTCGTGGCTATGACGCTCGTGCTGGTGCTGCGCCCGCATGGGCTGCTCGGCACGGCTGGGCGCGAATAGACGCGGGCCGGCCATGAACATCAAACGATCCTTCCTCGTCGAGCTTCTGACGGCGGCGGCGCTGATCCTGGCGCCCTTCGTGCTGCCCCATCTCGGCTTCTCGCCAAGCACCATCAACCGCATCCTCATCTGGGGCCTGTTCGGGATCGGCTTCGACATCCTGTTCGGCTATACCGGGCTCTTGTCCTTCGGCCAATCGGCCTTCTACGGCACCGGCGGGATGTTCGCCGCCTACCTCCTGACCCAAACCGGCTTCTCCTACGTTATGGCGGCCATCGTCGTCGGCGCGGTGGTGGCGGGCGTCGTCGGCTATGTGATCGGCCTGATCGCGCTCAGGCGCACCGGCATCTATTTCGCCATGATCACAGTGGCGATCGCCGAAGTCTTCTTTTTCGTGGAATTCAATCCGCTGTCGGCATTTACTGGCGGCGAGAACGGTTTACCGGGCGTGCCCACGCCGGTCTTCGATCTTGGTGTCAAGGTGTTCGAGTTCGACACCGACTGGACGATGTATATTTTCCTGGCGTTCTGGTATTTCGTCGGCATCGTGATCGCGCTGCGCATCGTGCGTTCGCCGGTCGGCGCGATCCTTTCGGCGATCCGCGACAATCCGTTGCGGGCGGCGGCACTCGGCCACAGCATCCACGGCTACAAGCTCACGGCCTTCGTCGTGGCGGCGATCTATGCCGGCTTCGCCGGCGGCCTGCTTGGCGTCATGCAAGGTTTCATGCCGCCCGAGGCCTTCATGTTCGAAACCTCCGGCCAGGTCGTCATGCAGACCGCGATCGGCGGCGCCGGCACGCTGTTCGGACCGCTGGTGGGCGCGACCGTGTGGCTCTACCTCAGTGATTTTTTCCAGAACACGCTGCATCTCGGCGCGACGTGGAAGCTGGTGCTGGGCATCGTCTTCGTGCTGCTGGTGTGCTTCCTGCGGCGCGGTATCGTCGGCGCCATCGTCGACCTTTACGGGCTGGCGACCGGCCGCAGGGGTGCCGAGCCGGCCGGGGCCTCGTTAGAGCGCGTGCCCTTCAACGCGGCGGCCATCGAGCCGATGCCGCCGCGGCCGCGTGGCGGCGCGCCGGCCTCCGGGCCGATCCTGCAGGCGCGGGGCCTCACCAAGCGTTATGGCGGCCTCGTCGCCAACAGCGATATCGGCTTTGCCGTCGACCATGGCGAGATCCGCGGCATCATCGGGCCGAACGGCGCGGGCAAGAGCACCTTCTTCAAGATGCTCACCTGCGAGGTCGCGCCGACCTCCGGCCAGATCATGTTCGAGGGCCGCGACATCACGGGCATGGGCGTGTCCGATGTGTGCCAGCTCGGGCTGACCAAGAGCTACCAGATCAACCAGCTCTTCGACCGCCTGACGGTGAGGCGCAACCTGACGATCGCGGCCCTTGGCGAGGCGCGTGGCAAGTTCAGGCTCGACCTGTTCAGGAGCCTACACGGCGTTCCCGGCCTCGGCGAGCAGGTCGAGCGCACGGCGGCGCTGGTGAACCTGACGGCGCGGCTCGATCGGCCGGTTTCGGAACTCGCCTATGGCGAGAAGCGGCGGCTGGAGATCGGCCTGGCGCTGGCGACGTCGCCGAGCCTGTTGCTGCTCGACGAGCCGCTTGCCGGCATGAGCCCGCGCGAGCGCGTCGAGACGGTGGCGCTGCTGAAGTCGATCGCGCGAGGCCGCACGATGATCATCATCGACCACGATATGGATTCGTTGTTCGAACTGGTCGGCAAGGTGACCGTCCTGCAGGAGGGCAGGGTGCTGGTCGAAGGCACGCCCAGCGAGATCAAGACCAATGCCAAGGTGCAGGAAGCCTATCTGGGCGGCGTCCATGGAGAGATGGCATGAGCCTGCTCGAGGTCAGCGGACTGAACAGCTATTACGGTGACAGCCACATCCTGTTCGACGTCGGGTTGAAGGTCGAGAAGAACGAGGTCGTGGCGCTGCTCGGCCGCAACGGCGCGGGCAAGTCGACGACGCTGAAGAGCCTGATGGGCGTGGTGACACCGCGCACCGGCTCGGCCAAGCTCGACGGGGTCGAGCTGGTCGGCAGGAAGGCGCACAGCATCGCACGACAAGGCATGCAACTCGTGCACGAGAACCGGCGCATCTTCGGCAGCCTGAACGTCGAGGAAAACATCATCCTCGCTGGATTGACCGCTCCCAACCGGTGGCCGCTGGAGCGTATCTACGCGATGTTCCCGCGCCTGAAGGAACGGCGCACCAGCCGCGGCACCGATCTGTCGGGCGGCGAGCAGCAGATGCTGGCCATTGCCCGCGCCCTGGTGCGCGATCCCAAGATCATCCTGCTCGACGAGCCCTTCGAGGGGCTTGCCCCCGTCATCGTGCACGATCTGGTGCGCGCCTGCCGCGAACTGGCGCAGGCCGGCCAGACGATCGTGCTCGTCGAGCAGAACCTCGCCGCGACGCTGGCGCTGGCGAGCCGGGTCTACATCATCAACAACGGCCATATCGTCCATGAGGGGCTGGCGGCCCAGATCAAATCACAGCCCAGCCTGCTACAGCACTATCTCGGCGTTTAAAGCGTATCGCGATCAATCGGCCTCATACCCAGCATAACGGTCTGGCCCGGCCGCTTTACCTGGTTCAACCGTCAAGCCAGCCCTTGCTGAAACCGGCGCGGCGCAGGCCGCGGATCACATGCGGGCAGGTGCGCATCAACCTCCATGCGAATTCGGATCGCTGGTTCTCGATCATCAGCACAATCGGTCCTTGATTCAGCCCCAGGTGATCCGGCGCAACCCAACCGGTGGGATCATCGCTGCCCGCTTTGAGCGTCGGATTGAAACTTGCCTTGAAGCCGTAGGAATTGTCGAGATTGAGCGCGATATCCTGGAAATGGCGCAGCGCCGGAAGGACGATCTCCGGGGCGAACGGCAACGACGCAGCCGTCGCCCAGGGCGACAGAGTGCCGTCGTCGGGGCCGAACGGTGCGCCACGGGCCCGGTAGCCGTAGAAGCGCCGCTCGATGCCGCCGATCCGCCTTGTTTGCCAACCCGGCCCGTCGCTGGCCGTCACGCCCCAGCTCGTCCCATGGTACCCGTCGAATTCGAGCGGGTTGCGAATCGCGTATTGGCGTTGAACATGGGTGGCCCGGCTGCTGTTCTCGAAATAGTCGCTGTCATGTTCGCGCATGAAGGTGTCCCGGATCCCGCGGAAATCGAGCCAGATATGGGAAAGCTGATGGATGAACAGCGGGCCCGCATACGCGAATTCCTGACCGTAGATCTTCTTCCAGCGATAGGAGGCGAGCCATGCCGCGTAGCTTTCGGGAGGCAGGGCATGCGTCGGGGAACCGAGCCCGAGCACATAAAGGATCAGCGCCTCATCGTAGCCTTCCCAACGGTAGCCGATGAAGCCGCGCTCCGGTGTCCAGCCATGGGTAATGGTGGGACCGCCATTGCGCGCCCAATCCCAGTCGACCCGTTCATAGAGTGCCTCAGACAGGGTGCGGAGTTCCTTCTCCTCCTCGCTGTCCTCACGGAAATAGGCGCCTGCGGTCAGAATGCCGGCAATGAGAAGCGCTGTGTCTATCGTGGACAGTTCGCATTGCCATGCGCGCCGACCTGTCTGCATGTCGAGGAAATGGTAATAGAACCCTTTGTAGCCGGTGGCGTCCGGTTCGGTGCTTTGTGTGCTGTTGTGGAAGAAACGCAATGTGGTGAGAGTCCTCGCGCAAGCCTGTTTGCGCGTCATGAAGCCTCGCACCACGCCAACCGGATACGAGGTGAGCGCCAGCCCGACAGCCGCTATGCTGGCGGGTGAACCTTTTCTGGTCCTGTCGGCGACGAGACCGTTTGCCTCATTGGCTTCGTAAAGGAAGTAGTCGAACGTTCTGCTCTGAAGGGTCGCCAGGAGGTCATCGTCGAGCGCTTCCTGCTTGGGCTCATTCTGCATGCGAGCACCTGTATGCATATTCTGGCGTCGCCAGTCCGCTGGTGGTATCCAAGACTTGACAGGGAACATACCAGGACGATCAGACGTCCGATGTCGGGGATTTTTCATAGGATATTGATGTGTTTTGGGACGAGAATTCTGGTCGCCGTCCCCCGAAGCCGACCCCCAAACCGTTGAGGCCCGCGACACGAGCAGCAAGGCATGATCGTCGGGGTCTCGGATCAAGCGGTGGCTGTCGGCGGCGTCCTGGGTCGCGGGAACCTCGTACACAAGACGCGTGCAGGCGATGTCGTTGCTGCGTGCCGCAGGTTGGACTGGCATTCGTCGATCGCGCACGTTGCGATAACATAGTAGTTCCAGATGCGGGGTATCGCAGGACAGCGCCAGGGCAGTGACATCAACCTGGGCGCCCGCGACATTGTCCAGCCGTTCCTGGGCGGCGCCGAAATTGAAGGAGCGGGCTGACACAACAAGGCCGAGCTTTTGGTAAAACGTGACGCTTCGGGCCGAGTCAGAAACGCTGATTGCCGAATGGTCGATGCCAAGACAGATTTCGTCGGCCGGCGTCTTCGTCCAGTGGCGACCGCTGCCTTTCGGGAAAGCCAGCAATTCGAGGGGATGGCCCTCCGGATCGCGGAACTTGAACGCGGTGACGCCCCCAGAGGACTGCGGCAGGCGCTGCGGCCCGCCAATCGAGATGGGTCTCCAGCCCGGTACGCGCGAAAGCCGCTCAAAGGCTTGCCCCATATCGGCGACCACGATCGCGAAGTGCTGGAAGAGGAGATCGGATGATGGGATGTCTTGCAGGTAGGGGCCGCCCGGCACGTCGAACTGCAGGAGTTCGATGGTTTCCCGGCCGAGCCCTAGCGTGATGCGATCGGCGCCGCCGTGAACATCCATCAGCCATTCGAACTCTGGGCCGGCGAGGCGGTCCGCCGCGATTCTGCGGCAACCGAAAGCGGCTTCGTAGAAACGCGCGGCGCTTGCAGCGTCGGCTGTGGTGAGGCTGAAGCGGAGGAGCCTGTCGATGCGCTGAGATCTGGCGATCATGGCCACGCCGCGCCCCTGCAATTGAGGAAAATCGCATAAAGCGTGTGGGAGCCACCGATGAACAGCCTGTTTCGGGCCAAGCCGCCGAACGTCAGATTGGAGACGCGATAGGGAACGAGGATCTTGCCCAGCAATTCGCCATTGGGCGTAATGCAGTGAACGCCGTCGGCGGCGCTCGACCAAAGGTTGCCGTTCTCGTCCACGCACAGCCCGTCGGCATAGCCGGGCTCGACCTTGTGGAAGATTTCGCCACCACGCAGCCGGCATTCGTCTGCCACGTCGAAGGCCCGGATATACTGCTTCGGGTCTTCGGTGGTCTGGTCGCCGGTTTCGGCGACATAGAGGCGCGCTTCATCGGGTGAAAACGCCAGGCCATTCGGACCGTCGAAATCGTCAGCTACGATCGTGATCTGTCCGCTCTGCGGGTCGAAGCGGTATAGCGCGGGCGGTTGCTCGGAAACCTGGCGGCCGCCTTCATAATCGTTCTGAATCCCATAAAGCGGGTCGGTGAACCAGATCGAGCCATCGGACTTCACGACGACGTCGTTCGGGGCGTTGAGGCGCCTTCCGCCGTGGCGGTCGACCAGCCGCGTCAGCGATCCGTCCAGTTCGGTCCGATATAGGCAGCGCCCACGATGCGAGCAGGAAATCAACCGTCCCTGCCTGTCGCGCGCCTGCCCGTTGGCATATTCCGACGGCGAACGATAAACCGATATGCCGGCGTCCTCGATCCAGCGCATAGTCCGGTCGCGGGGCAGATCCTGGAACAACAGGCAGTGTGCGTCGCCCATCCACACCAGCCCTTCGATCCAGCGAAAGTCGCCGGCCAGTTCTTCGAGCAGCGCATTCTCAAGCACATAGTGCGCAAATCGCGGATCGATGACGTCGAAACCCTTCATCTCATTATCTGAACTCACAAGGCAGGGACGGCGCCGGCGCGTCATGCAACTGAACAACAATCAGGGCGGCGGGCTCATCTCCGACTGTCCCGGAGCGATGACCTCGCCTGCCGTCGACCTCCCGGCAATTCTGGTCGCCGCCGAAGGACAACTCGCCCGGCCCCATTTCGACCCGCACGCCATCCATCGATTGCACGAACCAGCGTCCCGAGAGTGGCACGATCCATTGCGGCTTGGGGTTCTCATGCCATGTGCCGGCCCAGCCCACAGGCAGGACCGTAAAAAGCGTTGTCATGCGCCCCCTCGAGTGCCGCCCCTGCCATTGCGGATCGGCAGGCGGCTTGATCGATTGCAGTTCGAATTCAGTCAGCGCGCAACGGGTTTGGCGGCTGATCCCGTCTGCATCTGTCCACAGATGCCAATAGGGGACTGTCGGCGCTGCGCTCATCGCAGATCCTCCTGAACTGTCCGATAGGGGTGTGACGATGCCAGCGGATGGCGAATGAAGCGATCGGCGTCGGCAGCGTTGGAGCCGAAGGCGAGCAGAAGAAAGCCCCCGGCAAGAGCGGTGTTCTTGAGGAAATCCCAGAACACGTCCCGGGCCTCGCTCCTGCCCTTCAAGCGGAAATCCGGCCGGCGCCAGAACTGTTTCCAAAGCAGCGCCGTCACGAGGCAATAGCCGGCCAGGATCAGGGCCGCGAGACGGTCAGCAACGCCACCCAGGATGGCCAGCGACATGGAGACTTCGATACAGAATCCACCCGCGATCATCACCGTCGCGAATGCGCGACCAGGGATCGCCTGCGACGCCTGGTCAATCGCCTGCTCGAAATTCAACACCTTGTCCAGCGCGCTGAACGGCAGGAACAGCGCGACTAGCAGACAGCGCACCGTGAACGTGACGAGGGTAGCCGGCATCGGAGCTTTCTTCGAAATGGCTGGACGCGCCACCGTTCATCCGGTTGCGCGATCGCCGTTCCCGACCACTCTCATACGTTGGAGCGTCAAATTGGTTCGCAAGCCGCGATCACAATGATGTTCCTGCGCATTACCGCATTGTAATCGCGCCAGCCGGACCTTTTGCCCTTCGCACGCGTTTTGCTTGGGCCTGAGCGGTGGCGACAATTGCGATTTTCAGATCCCGTCCTTTCCTGGTGAGTTCTTCATGCCCGATTACAAGCCTTTGGTGCGGCAGAAAGCCATCGTAACCGGAGCCAACTCAGGCATCGGCGAGGGGGTCGCAATCGCTCTCGGTCGGGCAGGCGCCGATGTGGTGGTGAACTATGTCGAGAACGAGGACGCTGCCAACGCTGTCGTAGACCAGATCCGTCGGACCGGCAGCAAGGCGATCGCCTACAAGGCCGACGTCTCCATGGAAGACGCGGTTGGCGACATGTTCGCGCGCACCGTGCAAGAGTTCGGCACCGTCGACATTCTTGTCGCCAATGCCGGCCTGCAATGGGACTCGGCGTTCGCTGACATGCCGCTGGCGAAGTGGACCAAGGTTCTCGACGTCAATCTGACCGGCCAATTCCTATGCGCCCGGGCCGCCACACGCGAGTTCCTACGGCGCGGCGTGGTGCCGTCCGTCTCCCGTGCGGCCGGCAAGATCATCTGCATGAGTTCTGTGCACCAGCAAATCCCGTGGGCAGGCCACGCGAATTATGCCACTTCGAAAGGCGGCATCAAGCTGCTCATGGAAAGCATGGCGCAGGAGCTTGCGCCCAAGGGCATTCGCGTCAACGCCATCGCGCCGGGCGCGATACGCACGCCCATCAACACCTCCGCGTGGGACACGCCCGAAGCGCTCAAGAGCTTACTGACGTTGATCCCGTATGGGCGGATCGGTCTGCCGGAAGACGTCGCGCGGGCGGCCGTCTGGCTGGCGTCGGACGAGTCCGATTACGTTGTCGGCACTACGCTTTTCGTCGATGGCGGCATGACGCTCTTCCCCGGCTTTTCGACAAACGGCTGACGGCATGGGCGCGCAGTACGACGTCATCGTCATCGGCAGCGGTCCGGGCGGCGCTTCGCTCGCGCAACGTCTGGCGCCGACCGGAAAGCGCATCCTGCTCATCGAGCGCGGCGACTACCTGCCGCGTTCGCGCGCCAACTGGGACGCACGGACGGTGTTCGTGGACGGCACCTATCAGGCGAAGGAGACCTGGTACGGCAGGGACGGCGAGAGTTTCCATCCCGGCCTGCACTATTATGTCGGCGGCAACTCCAAGGTCTATGGCGGGGCGCTCTTTCGCATGCGCGAGCGCGATTTCGGCGAAGTCCGCCATAAGGCCGGCGTCTCTCTCGCATGGCCGCTCGGATACGAGGTCTTCGAACCTTACTATGCGGAGGCCGAGCGGCTGTTCCATGTACACGGGCAGCGCGGCGAAGACCCGACCGAACCGCCCGCCAGCGGTCCCTTTCCCTATCCGGCGGTGTCGCATGAGCCGCGCATCCAGGAACTCCACGACAGCCTCGCCAATGACGGGCTGCACCCGTTCCATCTGCCGCTCGGCGTCCTTCTGCAGGAGAAGAACGGCAGGGCCACGCCGACCAGCACCTGCATCCGCTGCGATGCCTTTGACGGGTTTCCCTGCCTGTTGAACGGCAAGGCCGACGCTCAGGTGATATGCGTCGACCCAGCGCTTAGATCGCATCCCAACCTGTCGCTGCTGACCAACGCCTATGTGGCCAGGCTCGAGACGGACGGCACGGGCAGGAGAGTGACAGACGTGGTTGTGAAGCGCGACGGCGAGGAAGAACACTATGGCGGTACCATTGTGGTGGTGGCCTGCGGCGCGCTGTCCACGGCGCTGCTTCTGCTGCGCTCGGCCAGCGACCGGCATCCGAATGGCCTCGCCAACGGTTCCGGGCAGGTCGGGCGCAACTACATGCGCCACGATCAGTCCGTGCTGATGGCTTTGACGCGCAAGCCGAACGACACGATTTTCCAGAAGACGCTCGCGCTTTCCGATTTCTACTTCGGGTCGGACGATTGGGATTACCCGCTCGGGCTGATCCAGATGTGCGCCACCTCACACGGAGCACAGATCAGGGGCGAGGCGTTGCCCCGCTGGCTGGAATGGCTGCCGAAGCTTCCCTTCCGGGAGATGGCGCGCCATTCGATGGATTTCTGGCTTTCGACCGAGGACCTCCCTCGCTCGGAAAACCGCATCCGCTACGATGGCCGCCGCGTCGTCCTTGAGATTGCCGTGAGCGACCTGGAAGCCCATCGCCGGCTGAGGAAAAAGCTCAAGCAGATATTGAGCAGGGCCGATGCCCGCCCTGTTCTGCTGGAGCGTAGTCTCTACTTCGGCCTCGACATTCCGATCGGCGGCACCGCGCATCAGGCGGGCACCGCGCGCTTTGGGACCGATCCCGCGGCCTCAGTGCTCGACCTCGATTGCCGAGCCCACGAAGTCGACAATCTCTATGTCGTGGATGCGAGCTTCTTTCCCTCGATCGCCGCGGTCAATCCCACACTGACGATCATCGCCAACGCGCTGCGCGTGGCGGACAGGATCAAGGAGCGGCTTGGATGACGGCGACATTTTCATGCGACCTGAACGGACCGGCGACGCAACTGCCGCATTTCTGGGAACACACGGTCGGGAGCGGCCACGCGACGCTCGGCTTGCGCGCCGACTGGCAGGCGCAACTGAAGCGCACGCATGACGAGCTCGGGATGCGCCATGTCCGCTTCCACAGTATTTTAAGCGACGAAATGGGTACGCTGATCGGGGAGGGCGACACCTTGTTCTATTCGTTCTTCAACGCCGATCAGATTTTCGACTTCCTGCTCTCGATCGGCATGAAGCCGTTCGTGGAACTGAGCTTCATGCCCGGCGTCCTGGCGTCCGGTGATAAGACTGTCTTCCACTATCGCGCCAACGTCACGCCACCGAAGGACTACGCGCAATGGGCGGTGCTGATCCGCAAGCTGGTGAGTCACTGGATTGACCGATTTGGGCTGGACGAGGTGCGCCAATGGTTCTTCGAAGTCTGGAACGAGCCGAACCTGACGGCCTTCGGCACTGGCAAGCAAAGCGACTATTTCGAGCTCTACCGCTACACCGTCGAAGCAATCAAGGGCGTCGACAAGCTGTTGCGGGTCGGCGGCCCGGCAACCGCCGACAATGCCTGGATCGGGGATTTCCTGGATTTCTGCCGGACCAGCGGACTGCCCGCCGATTTCGTCAGCACGCATCACTATCCGACTGATGATTTCGGCGAACCAGGCGACGACACCGAAGCGCAGCTCGCGGCGAGCAAGCGCAGCGCCTTGTGCGAGGAAGCACGCGGCACGCGCAAACAGGCGGGCGATGTGCCGCTCTATTATACCGAATGGTGCACCTCGTCGAATCCGCGCGACCCCTTGCACGACGACCCCTATGCCGCTGCGTTCATCGTCAAGACCGTGCTGGAAGCAAACGGGCTGGTCCAGGGATACAGTTACTGGACGTTCTCCGATATTTTCGAGGAGAACTATTTTCCCTCAATACCCTTTCAGGGCGGGTTTGGATTGTTGAACATTCACGGCATTGCCAAGCCGGCCTATCGTGCCTTTCAATTGCTGCATGGCGTTGGCACCGAGATGCTGCCTGTCGAGGGCGCTCACCAGACGGTGGACGCGTGGGTCGTCCGGGGTGACGGTGGATGCACGCTAATGCTGACGAATTTCGCCCTGCCGCGTCATCCGATCGAGACCGAGCAGGTGTTGTTCACGCTGAAAGCCGCGCCGACAGCCACGATGGCTTCCGTCCAACGAATCGACGCCGATCACGCCAACGCAAAACGCCGCTGGGAGGAAATGGGCAAGCCCAAATATCTCGACCCGGCGACGGTCGATGAGCTCAAAGATGTGTCGGAACTTCGCAGTGAGCCGGTCGCGACGGAGAGCGAAACCGGTACCTTGAGCCTCTTAATCGCACTGCCACCGCTATCGGTCGCCGCCATACGTCTGGCGAACACGTGACCCGCCTTATGGAGACGCACGCTGCACCCTCCTCGGCCCTGCCAATTTAGTAAGCGCTGTTCACGGCCCGCACTGAATCGCGCAGCGCCTTGACGTCGCCTGCCGAAACCGGACTGGCCTGGTTTCCCCAGGCATTTCGGATGTAGGTCGCCACCGCGGCGACCTGTTGCCGAGAGGGGTACCGCAAAAACCGGCCACCACGGGCGCTAGGCGGGGCGTGCGAGCGTCGACGTAATACACCGCACAGATGTCGCGCCCGATGACGGCCGCGAAACTTACCACGGTTGCAAGGATCGACCAGCCAATCGCAGCTGCCGGGAAATGACTGAGCGAGTGCACGAGGGCATGATAATCGATGCCCTGGATCGTGCTGCCGAATGCCAGAACAAGAAGGGTCAACGCTGTAAAAATGGTTGCGGAAAGCGCGAGGCGGCGTGCCTTGGCACCAGATTGAACCCCCAGTCGCGGGATATCCAACTGCACCGCACTGGGGGCGGAATTCTCTTGCGCGATGCTCGCGCCTCCGGCATCGGTTTGGGCGGCAAGCGACACCGCTTACGCCTTACGGCGCGGCAAAAAGCCAGGTCACATTGTTTCGGCCGACACCGGTGCTTTTGGCGTCGAAGGATCGCGGATCAGCTTCCAAACATTTTCGCGCCCCGCCTAAAACCAGTCTCGCACCGTCTCTATTGCCTTGCAGCTTCCAAGCTCCAGATTTCAATCTCAACAGGGATTTTCAGGAACAGCCCTGTTAGCACAGGCATTCGAGGTCAGAGCATTTTGACAATTTTCAGCTGCGGCGGGGTCAGCTCCGGGGAAAAGGATTCGTAGGGAGGAATCATCATGTCGAATAGAATGATTTTCTTGCTCGGCGCCGCATCATTGGTCTGTGCCGCAACTGCAACGTCGCTGGCAGCCTCGGACGACATCGTGCTCGGCGCGTCGGTGCAGATGACCGGATCCTCAGCAAATACTGGACGCTATTACAAGGACGCTTACGCATTCGCCATCGAGAAGATCAACGCAGCGGGCGGGGTCAGCGTCGGCGGCGAAAAACGCAAGCTGGCGCTGAAGATCTACGACAACCAGTCGGACGTGAATCTGAGCGTCAGGCAATACACGCAGCTCGTCGCGAAGGACAAGATTGCTCTGCTGCTCGGGCCGTTCGCGTCGAACTTCGCGCTCGCGGATTCGGCCGTGTCGGAGAAATACCAGGTCCCGATGGTCCAAGGCGGCGGCGCCTCCGACCAGATTTTCTCGCGAAAATTCAAATATATATTCGGAACACTTGCGCCGGCCAGTAATTATTTCGGCTCGACCGTCAAGATGCTTAGGGAGCTTCAGCCGGCACCCAAGACTGTCGCACTGCTCTATGCAGACGATGCGTTTGACGTCTCGGTCGCCGAGGGCACGCGGCCGTTGCTCAAGGAGGCCGGCTTCGACGTCGTCATGGACGAGAAATACAGCTCCAATGCCAGCGACTTCAATTCGCTCTTGTCGCAGATCAAGAGCAACGGAGCCGAGGTCGTGCTGGTCTCCGGCCACGAGACTGAGATCCTCAACTTCGTGCGTCAGGCCAAGAGCCTGGCGGTGGCGCCGAAAATGTATTCATTCACTGTCGGCGTGCCGAGCGAGGATTTCCGCAAGGCGCTCGGCGCGGACGCCGACTACGCCTTCGGCATGGCAGCCTGGCTGCCGTCAGCCAAGCTCAAGGACAGATGGTTCGGCGATGCCGCGGCCTTCGCCAAGGACTACAAGGCCAAGTTCAATTACGATCCGGACTACCACGCCGCCTCCGGCGCGGCCGATGTAGAGGCGCTGGCGCAGGCGATCGAGAACGCCGGCAGCACCGATCCGGCCAAGGTGCGCGATGCATTGACCAAGCTCAACCTCGACAGCCTCTACGGCAAGATCGCCTTCGGCGAGAACGGGCAGATCGATCTGCCGCAGACGGTGATCCAGGTGCAGGGAAAAGAACTCAAGGCGATCTATGGCCCGGATGGACTGATCGAGAAGCCGAAATATCCAATGCCCGCCTGGAACGCGCGCTAGACCAGGGTGAGCAGTCGGCGGAGGGCGACCTTGAACCTGTTCGCGCAAATCCTGATCAACGGCGTGCTGCTGGGCGGCCTCTATGCCGTAATGGCGCTCGGGCTGACGCTAGTCTGGGGCGTGCTCAACATCGTCAACCTGGCCCATGGCGCCTTCATCATGCTGGGCGCCTATCTCTCCTGGCACCTTTACAACTATCTCGGCGTCGACCCGTTTCTCGGCCTGCCGCTCACCGCGGTTCTCATGTTCGCGCTGGGCTATGGCGTGCAGCGCGGCCTGCTCAATCTCGTGGTGCAGGCGCCGATGTTCAACACGCTTTTGATCACCTTCGGGTTGGAGGTAGTGCTGACCTATCTGGCGCAGCTTGCCTTTTCCGCCGACTTCCGCACCATCAACCCGCCCTATGCCGGCAACAGCATCGCGGTCGGGCCTCTGGCGCTGCCGCAGGCTCGGCTGATGGCCTTTGGCGTAGCTCTGGCGCTGACGGCGGCGATGTGGGCGTTGCTGCTGCACACCAGGCTTGGGCGCGCCATTAGGGCGACTGCGCAGAACCTGACGGCGGCGCGGCTCTACGGCGTAGAGCCGCGCCATCTCTATGCCGTCACCTTCGGCGTCGGCATCGGCCTTGCGGGCGCTGCCGGCGGGCTCTATGGCACGGTCTCGCAGATCAATCCCTACATCGGCGCGACACTGACGGCCAAGTGCTTCGCCATCGCCATCGTCGGCGGGCTGGATAATCCCTTCGGCGTGCTGGTCGGCGGCTTGGTGCTCGGCGTCATCGAGTCGCTCGCCATGCTCTATATTGGCGCCACCTTCGGCGATGTGGCGAGCTTCGGCTTGCTGATCGCGGTGCTGATTGCGCGGCCGAGCGGTCTGCTTGGGAAGACAGCATGAGCGCGGCGCGCATCGTGCTTTGCGCGCTGACGGTGGCAGTGCTGGCGGCCGTGCCCTGGTTCGGCTCGGACGTGCTGGTCCAGTTCGGCATCAACGCGCTGCTGCTTGCCGTTCTGGCGCAAGGCTGGAACATCATCGGCGGCTATGCCGGTTACGCCTCCTTTGGCAATTCCGTGTTCTACGGCCTCGGCAGCTACGGCGTGGCGATCGCCATGGTGCAGTGGGAACTGCCCTTCGGCGCCGGGCTGGTTTTCGGCGTGGCGATGGCGATCGTCTTCGCCTTCCTGCTTGGCCTACCGGTGCTGAGGCTCAAAGGCCATTATTTTGCCATCGCCACGCTGGCGCTGGCGCAGGTGATGATCGCCATCGTCTCCAATGTAGATCTCGCCGGCCAGAACATCGGTCTGGTGCTGCCGCCGCTCAACAACGATCCGCTGTTCTACGAGTTGGCGCTCGGACTGCTGGTGCTGGCGACGCTCACCGTCTACTGGCTGACGATAAGCCGCTTCGGCTTCGGGCTGCTCGCCATTCGCGAGAATGAGGAAGCGGCGGCGGCAATGGGCGTCAACACGACGCTCTACAAGGTGCTGGCGTTCGCGCTTTCGGGCGTGTTCTGCGCGGTGGCCGGTGGCATCCACGCATACTGGATCACATTCCTCGACCCTGAAAGCGCATTCGATATCAGCCTCAACGTCAAGATGATCATCATGGCCGTGTTCGGCGGCCCGGGCACGGTGCTCGGCCCCGTCGTCGGCGCGCTCGGCCTATCGGTTGTGTCGGAGGTTCTGTCGAGCGAAGTGACCAGCCTCGCCAGCCTGTTCTTTGGCCTGGTAGTGGTCGCTGCCGTGGTGCTGATGCCGCGTGGGCTGGCCGACGTGGCGCGGCGGTTCCGCAAATCTGGCTGGCGCTATTTCGCCGAGAACATCCGGGCGCACCGCATATGAGCGCGATTCTGGAAATCAGGCACGCAACGCGTCGCTTCGCCGGGCTGGTCGCCGTCAACGACGTCTCCTTCGCGCTGGAGGAAGGCGAGATCCTCGGCATCATCGGTCCCAACGGCGCGGGCAAGACGACCCTGGTCAGCCTTATCAGCGGGACGCTCGCGCCGAGCTCGGGCGACATCGTCTTCGAGGGGCGGTCGATCACCAAGCTGGCGGCCTATCGCCGTGCCCGGCTAGGCATCGGACGTACCTTTCAGATCATGCGGCCGTTTCCGGGCCTTTCGGTGCTTGACAATGTCGCCGTCGGCGCCCTGTTCGGCCGCAACAATGGCGGCCTTGCGGAGGCGCGCGAGCGGGCGCAAGGCCATCTCGAATTCGTCGGGCTCGGCAGATTCGGCGACCAGCGCGCCGACGAGCTCGGCGGGCCAGGCCGAAAGCGGTTGGAACTCGCCAAGGCGCTGGCCATGCAGCCAAAGCTGCTTTTGTGCGACGAGGTGATGGCGGGCCTGAACCATGTCGAGATCGACGAGGTGATCGGCGTGATCCGAAAACTTCGCGATAGCGGCATTTCGATCCTGGTAATCGAGCATGTCATCAAGGCGATCAAGAGCCTGTCCGACCGCCTGCTGGTGTTGCACCACGGCGTGAAGATCGCCGACGGTGCGCCCGATGCGGTGCTCGCCGAGCGCACGGTGGTCGAAGCCTATCTCGGCAGGAGGCGGGAATGATCGGCAGGAAACCGAATGGCGGCCGCGACGCAAGCAGTGCGGCCGCAGGCACGCCGAGCAATGCGGCACCCCTGCTGAAGGTGTCCAGCCTCGGGGCCGGCTATGGCGGCATGCCGGTGCTGCGCGAGGTCTCGCTGGAGGTCAATAAAGCCGAGATCGTCGCACTGGTGGGCAGCAACGGCGCCGGCAAGACGACGCTGCTGAGAGCGCTGTCGCGGGTGATCGGCTCGACCGGCACGATTGAGTTCGCCGGCCGCGACCTTTCGCCGATGACGCCCGACGAGGCGTTTGGCACAGGGCTGGTTCAGGTGCCGGAGGGCCGCCAGCTTTTCGACCGGATGAGCATCGAGGACAACCTGCTGATGGGCGCCTACAGGCGCGGCGACGGCCAGGCGATCGGTCGGGACCTCGAACGTATCTACGGCCTGTTCCCGCGTCTTGGCGAGCGCCGTCTCCAGCTTGCCGGCTCGCTGTCAGGCGGCGAGCAGCAGATGTGTGCCATGGCGCGCGGTCTTATGGCGGCGCCGGTGCTGTTGATGATCGACGAAATGAGCCTTGGCCTGGCGCCGGTGATTGTCGAGCAGTTGCTGGAGGTTTTGGCGGCGGTCCGCAAGGAAGGCGTCACGATCCTGCTGGTCGAACAGGACGTGCACCTGGCGCTTTCGGGCGCCGATCGCGGCTATGTCATGGAGACCGGCCGCATCGTCCACCATGGCGCGGCAAAGGCGCTGATCGACGACCCGGAAGTGCGCAAGGCATATCTCGGGCTGTAGGTGGTGCGACTCGAGCTCGATGGCCATGAGCGAGCCGCAGTGCCGGGCAATGCTTGATGCAGACCTGTGCAAGCCACTGGGCGTCAGGCGTCCATTCGGACAGCGGCGCCAGGCTGCGGTTGAATTTCTTTCCATGGACTCATCTATCTCGCAGCAGGCACGAAGTACGGCATGCGCCTTCGAAAGCTTGTGCCGCGAGAGCTCGAAACGTCAGCAGCGCGTCTTATGACATCCCCACCACCATTTTCTAACCGGTCTGTGCCATCTCCGTCGATGCCGTTCGACACCGGCGCCCACCAAATCGGAGCTCGGTTCGTCCAGGCACTCGGACCAGCGTGGGTTAATAGCGTCACGCTCCCCGTTCCGCAACTAGACAAACATCATCACGATGACCGCGCCGATCACTATGAGGACAAGTCCGCCAATGAGCATCGGCAGCAGATTGTTGTCCGGGTCGATGCCAGAATCAATCGTCTTTGTTACCTGTTGATCGTTCTTCTTTGGTTCAGCCATGGCTCGTCTCCGTTCGAGGGAAAGCTGCTGGCGCTACATTATCCGCCGCCGCGTGCCGACCCGGCACGAGCCGGTGATGTCGGTGCGCCGAGGAAGTCCCCGGGCATCAGCACGATGTCGGCTAACGTGTAGCGGTCAAGAGTGTTCTGGAAGGAGGCTATCGCTTCGCCAAACATGCCTGAAAGCTTGCAGGAGGCAGTCAGCACGCACTGGTTTCCGGAGGCAAAGCACTCCACAAGGGCGAAATCCGGCTCGGTCAGTCGTATTACGTCGCCAATCCGGATCATCTCGGGCCGACAACCCAGAACAAGGCCCCCGGAACGGCCGCGGATTGCCTTCAAATAGCCGCTGCGGGTCAGGGTATTGGCGACTTTGTTCAGATGCGTCTTCGACACTTTAAAGGTGCGGGCGGTTTCCTCAATCGTAATCAGGCGATCGGCAGCTGAGGCGGCGTACATCAGCATCCGCAAGGCATAGTCCGAGAAGGCAGTCAGCCGCATGGATGTCTCCTGTCGCCGATTGGTGCGCATTGGCGGAAGCCACTCACAAACCGATGCTGCATCACAGGTCCTTCTCGACGATGGGTTCGATCCCAATCGTGGGCTCGCCGCGGTTGAAGGTTATCGCGAGACGGAAACTGTGGGCGATGCGCAGCGCGCGATCCATAAAAAGCGTCGCCACTTCGGCCGGACAAGTGCGACGCACCGTCGTCCGAAACAACGTTAGCCAGCGACGGAAATGCGGAGCGTCGAGACCGGATATGGCCAGGTGTGGCGGCAGGGGCCTGCCGTCGTAACGGGATGTCCGAAGAAGAGTTGCAGACCAGAAGTCACACATCTTCGCCAGATGCTGCGGCCATTTATCTGGCTCGATCCGATCGCGGAAGATGGGACCGAGAAGATCATCACGACGAATTTCGTCATAAAAACCGTGGACTACACGGCGGATCATTGCCTCGTCGAGTATGTCGGGCAATGGCAAACCGTCGACCACGATTGTTCTCTTGCTTCGACCGTTTCCGGTCATTCCGTAGCTCCTGTTTTCTCCGACGCAAGCTGCCTGCGGCCTTGGTCGCTCTTCGATGAATCCTCCATAAAAGATAGATTGTCAATCTATCTTATTGCGCGACATTCACCAGAATTAGGTCTGTTCGACCAAGCCGCGAATGACGAGCCCTGAAACAATGCCAGGCCTGAGGCGGGAAGTACCTAAATTGGCGGGGAATTCCTGATTCGGCTCAGTTTCGAGAGTCGCCAACGCCTCATCAGATGACCGTGCCAGCCGCAGTTGCTCCCGAAAATGAGGTGCCCGAAGCAGGCGACATATTCGCGAAAGGGCAGGAAGAAAGGTGGGAGTGGCAGAGCTCGGCCAGAGCACAGTGTAAATGAGATCCACGGGATCGTCGTCCGGACCATCAAAATGAATGGGTTGAGCCAAGCGTGTCAAAGATGCGACCGGCGAATAGATTGTACTGAGCAGAGCGTGGGGGATCGCGACGCCACGACCGATGCCCATTGAGCCGAGGCGCTCCCGGTCGAAAAGACCACGCAGAATTACCTGCTCGTCAAGCCCAGTTCTCCGAGCAATCCTGACGGCAATTTTTGACAGGGCCGATTGCTTTCCCTTGGTCACAAGGCCGAGCAAAATGTCGTCATCTGACAAGGTGGGGATGTCATCAGAGCCAACCTCGTGCGACACGCATCTTTAAATGGCGTCCAGCCGCGTTGCTTAAGCAGGGCAGAGTTCACAAGGAACGAAATGGAGGTCCTGGCTGTCCCGGACGCGACGCCAGCGCCCTCTCGCGTCCGGGCTACGAGCCTGTTTTGAGGCGTTTCGACTTTGTCGAAATCGAGTCTGAAACATATTCATAGCAATCCGAAAATAGTAAAAATTCTTTCGAAATCAAGCAAAACGGTGTGCGCTTTACGAACAGAAATAATGCACTGAAACGGCAATTAATTTCGTTTGACGAACAGAATGGTCTCCTGCTTGCTGGGCGGGCGCGAACACACCGCGCCAGCAAATGAAAAGCGCATTGCCAAACTTGTCCAGATTTTTGTCGTCGCTTTTTTAGTTAAAGAAGGAAGATAGCGTGATGAAACATCTCGCCCTCGCAGTCGTCCTCACAACGGGTAGCTCGTGTTGCGCCTTTGCGGCGAACGAGGTAACCAAATCCCCGCCAGCTGCTCCTTACCAACAGGTCAGCAAGCTAGTGAAATTGCCCGACTTCCTACCAGGCATGGGCCAACTCTTCGTTGATCCGGCTACATTGCCGGCGGGGCCGTTCCTTGCCTATGACCACGACGGCAAGCTTGTCAGCACCATCTACATGCTGCCGATCAAGGATCTCAATCCGGACAAGCGTTTTGACGACCTCGCGGCCCCGGGCGGAAATGTCGACCACGTCGATGTCTACTACAATGCCGGCCATCCAGGCGTCGAAGTCCCGCATGCCCACGTCGTGCTATGGCATGTCTCGGTTGCTGACGAAGCGCGGATTGCCAAATGACGCTCACGCGTCGTGAGATGCTGGCAAAGGGCGGCGGGCTTGCCGCCTCCCTTTCCCTATTCCCGTCGACCGCATGGGCCAGCAGGGCGGTGGACATCGGGATGCAAGGGCGCGACGAGGGCTCGCACGTGTGGTTCGATCCGATCGGCATTCTGATCAAACCAGGTCAGACGGTCCGCTGGACCAATCTCAATCCTGGCAATTCGCACACGACGACGGCGTACAATCCGACAAACTTCGGGCGATCGCTTCGCATGCCCGGGGCGGCAAAATCGTGGGATTCCGACTACCTCCTGCCGAGCGAAAGCTTTTCGGTCACCTTCACTGAACAGGGGGTCTACGACTATTATTGTATCCCGCATGAGCACGCCGGAATGGTCGGCCGCATCATTGTCGGCGAACCCGAGACGAACGGCTGGACTGAACTTGCCGGGGCCAATGACGGCCTCCCAGAGGAGGCCCTCAACGCGTTTCCGAGGGTCGAAGACATCATGGCGAAAGGGATCGTCCGGCGCGCCTAGGCCATCCATGAGGCATACGACTATCGGCAACAGGGAGGACTGAATGCAACGGTGCGAGTGGAAGCGCGAGTTTCCCGACCGTCGCTAGTTATCGATCGATTGGGGGCGACCTTCATGACAGGCAATATTTCTCCGCGCGATATTCAATCACGCTCCCAAATGGAGCACGGCGAGAGCGCTCATGTATCGGACATGCCCATCAACGTCCTAACCGCTGTCCAACAACGTGAGCGTGCGACACATCGGCTTGCCGCCGTGGGCGAGATGACTGGCGGAATTGCCCATGATTTCAGGAATCTCCTGGCAGTAATCGAATCCGGCCTGAGGCTTGCGGAGAGACGAGCCGACGAGCCCGAAAGTGTGCGGGCCTACATTGCCGCCGCACGGGACGGAATCGACCGAGGGATCGAATTGACGTCGCAGCTGCTCGCTTTCGCAAAGCATCAGGAACTCGATGCCCACGCTGGTGACTTGAATGAGTTCCTCAGCTCTTTCGAGCCTTTCCTCAGGTATGGCGCGGGACCGGACATCAGAGTGAAGCTCGAACTTGGTTCTGGTATCCCGCACTGCCTGATCGATCCCGCATTTTTCGACGCAGCAGTGCTTAATCTCGTCATCAATGCGCGGGATGCCATGCCGAACGGCGGCGAGATCCAGGTCATCACCGGGCGATTGGTGCAGACGGCCGCGTCACCAGACCCGCCCGGGCCGGGAACCTACGCGTGCGTTCGCGTGAAAGATCACGGTTGCGGCATGCCTCCGGAGGTCTTGCAAAAGGCATTCGAACCCTTCTTCACGACGAAGGGCGAGAAGGGCACAGGGATAGGACTGTCGCACGTTCAGGCATTGGCGAAGATGGTTGGTGGCCAGATCCGGGTTGCGAGCGAGCAAGGCGTCGGAACGACAGTCGACCTCCTATTCCCATCAATCGAACAGGCTACTTAAGCGTCGAAAAGGAATCCTGCGATTTGATGTCGCGTGCGACGGAATGCAGTCCTGCAAGAGCGGGACCAACGACGCTCTCGTCCGCGCTTGCGGATTGCACCGCGTACACCGGATAGGAGAATTGCGGCATCTCAGGCACAAGATGCAGCCGGCCGGCTGTTATGTGAGGCTGCACAGAACTCATCCTGAAATATCCGGATCCGCCAGTCGCAAGAACATAGCTCAGTGCGAGCGGACCGAGATCGAAAGAAAGATCGGGCGCAGCACTCGGGAAATTCATTCCGTGGTGAAGGCCAAAATCCGGCCCCCAATCCATATAAACATAATCGGATTCGTCCAGGAGGCGCGCTTCGGAATCGGTAGTCACGAGGACGAGTTTTTCCTCCAGAAGCAGATCGATCTTCAAACCTGGTCTGTGTGGCGGTGCGTACATGATCGCTAGATCGACCATTCCCGACGCGACCTGGTTGATCAAATCCTGTGGCACGTCGACGTGTACTCGAAGTGCAATGTCCTGGAGCGATCCGCGCATCCATCGGACCCAATCGAGCAGAAGGGGTTGCGCAAGGCTGACTTCGCTGCCGACGGTTAGGACCGCTCGGCGCCCCGGGGGCACGGCGACCTGATGAAGAGTGCGTTGCCATAGCTGGACGAACATCGGCGCGTGGCGCAGGAACTGCTCACCGGCCGGAGTGAGCGAAGCCCCGCCTTTATGCCGGACAAAAAGCGGCCGGCCCAGCTGCTGCTCAAGACTGCGGATACGCGCGCTAACCGTCGTCTGCGCGACGTTGAGCCGCTCCGAAGCCCGAATGAAACTTCCGGTCGAAACGATCTCAATGAAGGTGCGGGCGAGTTCGATGTCCACGAGGGACATAGCATAAAAATTGCCCTCAAATGTCAATCAAATTCGTTTGTCAAATAGATCGCACTGCTAATAGGCTTCCTTAAAAATCCACCAAGCTTAGCGCTGGATGCTGCGCAGCGCCGGTTGGAGCGAGCGCAAGCTCTCTCCACCGTCCCCATCGTTTTGCCTGCAGCGTCATAGGAGTAATCATGTCGAGGAGAGAAAAGAGCCAAGGCGATGTGGGGCGGCGCGACTTTCTGAAGCTGTTCGGCGCGGCCGGAGCTGCCGGAGCGGCGGCGAGTACTCTGCCGCTAGGGGGATCCGCGTCGGCGGACGAAATCGTGGCTGCGACGGCCGATACAAAACATCATCACGTGACCGCCGCCACCGAACCTCAGACTGGAGGCATTGGCTACGAATTCTTCAACGTCGATGAGTCCGCTTTCATCGAGGCGGCGGTCGATATGCTTATACCGAGCGATTCAACAGGCCCTGGCGCCAAGGAACTCGGCGTTGCGACCTACATCGACCGGCAGATGGCAGGCGGGTACGGCAAGGGCGACCGCCTGTATCTGGAAGGACCGTTTGGCGAGGGTACGCCCGAGCAGGGCTATCAATTGCCGATGACGCCATCGGAACTGATCCGTGCCGGCATCGCCGACGTCGGCGCTTACGTACAGAAAAACCACAAGAGTACCTTCGACGGCCTTTCTGCAAAGGATCGGGCCGCGGTGATGAACGATCTCGAGAGCGAGAAGGTCGAGCTCCCAACCGTGCCCACAGCGACCTTCTTCGGACTGCTGCTTCAGCTGACGATCGAGGGCTATTTCGCCGACCCGATGTATGGCGGGAACAAGGGCAGGGCGGCCTGGAAGATGATCGGGTTTCCAGGTGCCGACGCCATGTACATGGACAAGATCGAACCGTTTCGGAACAAGCCCTACACGGCTGAACCGAAGGGCATCCAGGATCTCGTTTAATCGCCGAAAGAAAAAGGAGACGATAACATGGCCACCAAACTCAACGCTGTCGATGTCCTGATTGTCGGCCTGGGCTGGACGGGCGGCATCATCGCCAAGGAACTTGCTTCGACCAAGCTGAAAATCGTCGCCCTTGAGCGGGGAGGCCCGCGCGACACCAATCCGGATTTCATCGACCCGCAGATCCATGACGAACTGCGCTACGCCGCCCGCTACGATCTCATGCAAAACGTCCGGCGCGAAACCATCACCTTCCGCAATAGTGAATCGCAAACGGCGCTGCCGATGCGCCAACTGGGCTCGTTCCTGCCTGGCCAGGGCATGGGCGGCGCCGGTGTTCACTGGAACGGCGTCACCTGGCGCTGGCTCGAATGGGACCACCAGGCGCGCACCAGGACGGTCGACAAATACGGCGAAAAGATCATTCCATCGGACATGCACCTGCAGGACTGGCCGATCACCTATGACGATCTCGAACCCTACTACGACAAGTTCGAAAAGACCTGCGGCACCTCGGGCAAGGCCGGCAACATCAACGGCCGTAAGATCGATGGTGGCAACATCTTCGAAGGATCGCGAAAGGAGGAATACCCCAACCCGCCGATGATCGCCGCGCAGAGCATGGTGATGTTCGAGAAGGCGGCTCGCAATCTTGGCTACCACCCTTTCCCCAATCCGTCGTCAAACGCGTCGCGGGACTACGTCAATCCCGATGGCGTGGCCTTCGGCCAATGTCACTATTGTGGCTTCTGCGAGCGTTTCGGCTGCGAGGCCAATGCCAAGGCCAGCCCGCATTTCACCGTCATTCCGCTGGCGATGAAGAACCCGAACTTCGAAGTGCGCACCAACTCGATCGTGCTGAAGGTCAATCTCGACTCGACCCGCAAGAAAGCGGTCAGCGTCACCTATCTCGACGCACGCGGGCGCGAATTCGAACAGCCTGCCGACCTCATCATCCTGTCAGCCTACGCGCTCGGCAACGTCAACCTGCTGCTGCAATCGGGCATCGGCGTGCCTTATGACCCGGCCACGGGCAAGGGCGTAGTCGGTCGCAATTACGCGTATCAGTGCGGCGGCGGGGCTACGGCCTTCTTCGACAAGGAAACCATCCTCAATCGCTTCATGGGCGCCGGTGCGCTCGGCACGACCATGGACGATTTCAACGGCGACAACTACGATTTCGTGAAGGCCGGCTACATCGGCGGCGGCGGCATCAGCTGCAGCAACTCGGGCGCCCGGCCCATCCAGTCGCATCCAACTCCGCACGGCACGCCGCGCTGGGGCTCCGCCTGGAAGAAGGCAGTGGTCGACAATTACGACCACGCGGCCAGCGTCGGCAACCAGGGCGCGGTGATGGCTTACCGACAGAACTATCTCAGCCTCGACCCGACCTACACCGACGTCTTCGGGCGTCCATTGATGAGGATGACGTTCGACTTCCAGGACAACGAGGTCAAGCAAATGAACGGTCAGGCCGACATCTGCGTGAAGATCGCCAAGGAGATGGGTGCGACCAAGGTCGATCGGAGCATTCCCCCAGTGCCCTATTCGATCGTGCCTTATCAAAGCACGCACAACACGGGCGGGGCAGTGTTTGGAACCGATCCGAACACCAGTGTCCTGAACAAATACCTTCAGGTCTGGGATGTCCCGAACGTGTTCGTGACCGGCGCTTGCGTGTTTCCCCAGAACGCCGGGAAGAACCCGACCGGACCCGTAGGCGCTCTTGCTTACTGGGCGGTGGACGCGATCAAGAACACGTATCTGAAGAACCCCGGCCCACTGGTTCCCTCCTGAGGCAACGCTGCCGGATCCGGATCCGCGGTTCGGGTCCGGCAGACTGGGTGCGTTCGATCCCCAGATTGCCAGGGCCAGTCGACCGAAACCAACCCTTAACTCGTTGAAAGAAGCAAACATGAAATCGACTTTGCTTGGATTGACAACCGCAATTCTCACTACAGTCGGGTCGGCCCATGCGCTGGAGGCATCCCCCGGCAACGCCGAAGCCGGCGCAACCGTCTTCAAGAGGTGCATGGCCTGCCACTCGGTCGGCCCAGACGCCAAGAACGGAGTAGGTCCGGCCTTGAACGGCGTCGTCGGCCGAGCGGCCGGCGTGTATCCGGGCTACGACTATTCAGCGGCGAACAAGAATTCCGGTTTGACCTGGGATGAACCGACGCTGACGACTTATCTGCACGCACCGCGCAAACTGGTCCCCGGCACAAAGATGACGTTTGCCGGTCTCAGCAAGGACCAGGACATCGCCGACGTGATCGCCTACCTGAAACAGTTCAACGCCCAAGGACAGAAGGTCGGTCCTTGAGTTAGGGGCAATCTTCCGGATCGCAAAGCACGACCTTTATGAAGTTCCTGCTACACCAGGGCCTGGGATATTCCTCGATCCACCGGATCGGTGACTACCTGCGCAGCCATGGTGCGGGTCGTCACTGGATCGAGCGGTATCGTGGCGACGTCTTTCTGATCGTATCGGACGAAGCCGACGAGGCGATCCTTAGAAATGAATTCTCCGACCTTCTTGATGCTGTCAACGAGACGGAGACAGACGGGACACGACGCTAATGAACGAAAACATCGTCGGCGAGAGCGTGAAATTGAAACGGGCATATGAGAGTCCCGCTACCGACGATGGCAAGCGAGTGTTGGTCGACCGGCTTTGGCCGCGAGGGGTCAAGAAGGCCGAAGCCGCCATCGACTGTTGGATGAAGGAACTCGCGCCAAGCACCGAGCTTCGGCAATGGTTCGGACACGATCCAGCCCGTTGGGCGGAATTCCGCCGGCGATATGCGGCGGAAATCCGTGAGCATCGCGGTGAACTCGAGCAACTGCGCGACATGACGCGCGAGGGGGCCATCACACTCGTCTACTCGGCTCATGACGAGGCCCACAACGATGCCGTCGTCCTTAGAGAGATTTTGCTGAGACACCGATAGAGACGGGGCGCTCCTCCACTGCCATTGGGCGTGCGATCCGCGCCACGACAACAAACTCTCCGGGAACCAAAGCAGAAAACACCCATCCAATGATCGATGGGCGCTCACCTTAGAGGAGAAGACTATGAAATTCTTCGTCGATACCGCCGATATTTCCGAAATTCGTGATCTTGCCGCCGCTGGCGTTCTCGACGGGGTGACCACAAACCCGTCGCTTGTGGCAAAGACCGGACGACCGATCAGGGATGTGATCAAGGAGATTTGCCAGACGATCGAGGGTCCGGTTTCAGCAGAAGTCACCGCGATCCATTTCGACGGCATGGTCGCCGAGGGAAAGCTTTTGGCCGGCATTGCCGCCAACGTGGCAGTCAAGGTGCCGTCGACCTGGGAAGGGTTCAGGGCTTGCCGGGCTCTCAGTCTGCTCGGCCACAAAGTCAATGCCACCCTGTGCTTTTCAGCCAACCAGGCGCTGCTCGCAGCCAAGGCAGGCGCGACCTTCATTTCGCCGTTCGTCGGCAGGCTCGACGATCTTGGTCTGGACGGCATGGAGGTGATCCGAGAAATCCGCAAGATCTACGACAACGACAAATCCTTCACGACGGAAATCCTGGCGTCTTCAATTCGCACCCCTCTCCATGTCAAACAGGCGGCGATCGCAGGCGCAGATATCGCGACCGTACCGCCAGCGATACTCAGAAGCCTCGCCAGGCACCCACTCACCGACAAGGGCCTCGAATCCTTTCTTGCCGACTGGGGAAAGACTGGGCAGGCAATCCTGTAATTGGGCGCAGTGGAATCTCCGAGCGAAGCCATCATGAAAACTGCACTTAATTACCGATTAAATTCGTTTGCACGATATCCGCGAGAGCGGGAAACTGCAGTGTGGAACCACTCAGCCCAATGCATCACACAGTCGGAATGTTGGCGCAGATGGCTCTGAGAATCTGAAAGGCGCACTAGCCAGGCAGAAGGTATCCCGAAGTAGTGGGATTGCCGCTTCGCCGCACGAGCGATTTTGACACCGGATCGCCAAGGAGAAGGATATGGCTGAAGCTGATACCAAATTAAACGGACCGGATCTGGTCCAGGGGATCGCACTGTCCGACCTTCCCGATGGCGGAAAGCTTGTCGGCCATTGCGGCGATGAGCAGGTGTTGCTGGTGCACCGCGGGGCCGAGATCTTCGCCATCGGCGCGACATGCACACATTATAGCGGACCGCTTGGTGACGGTCTTGTGGTGGCGGATACCATTCGGTGCCCGTGGCATCATGCTTGCTTCGATTTGCGCACAGGCGAAGCCTTGCGAGCGCCTGCCTTCAATCCACTCGCTTGCTGGTCGGTGGAACAGCGCGATGGGCGGATATTCGTGGGCGAGAAACTCAAACGGACGGCGCCGAAGCCGCGCGGCGGAGACGCTGGCCGGCCCCCCGAGAAAATCGTCATTGTCGGCGGCGGCGCGGCTGGTTTCGCGGCGGCCGAAATGCTGCGGCGGGAGCAGTACCAGGGCAGCATCGTGATGATCAGCGACGACCATGCGCCACCCGTCGACCGGCCCAACCTCTCCAAGGACTATCTCGCCGGAAAGACCCCGGAGGACTGGATCCCGCTCCGCGGCGAGAAATTCTATTCAAAAAACAATATCGACCTGCGTCTCGATACGAAGGCCGTCGATATCAACCTGCGTTCCCGCGAGGTCGTCCTCATCGATGAAGGAAGGATCCCTTACGACAGGCTGCTGATTGCGACCGGCGCCGAACCTGTCCGCCTGACCATCCCCGGCGCCGACCAGCCACACGTTCACACGCTGCGCTCGTTTGCAGATTGCAAGGCGATCGTCGAGCGAGCGACGACCGCGCGCCGCGCCGTCGTGCTTGGCGCCAGTTTCATCGGCCTGGAAGTTGCCGCAGCCCTGCGCGCGCGCAATATCGAAGTTCATGTCGTGGCGCCGGATAAACGGCCCATGGAACGGGTCCTCGGTCCGCAAATGGGCGACTTCATCCGCGCACTCCATGAGGAGAAGGGCGTCGTATTCCATCTTGAGAACACGCCGGCCAGCATCGACGGCAGGAAGGTGAAACTTAGCAGCGGCGGTACGTTGGCGGCGGATTTCGTCGTCGTCGGCGTCGGCGTGCGGCCGCGAACCGGGGTTGCCGAAAAGGCGGGGCTCGTCCTTGACCGCGGCGTCACCGTGAATGCCTTCCTGGAGACGAGCGCACCGGACATATTCGCGGCCGGCGACATTGCGCGGTGGCCGGATTCTCACACTGGCGAGAACATTCGGGTCGAGCATTGGGTGGTTGCAGAGAGGCAGGGGCAAACCGCGGCCCTGAACATGCTCGGCCATCGCGAGAAATTCGCAGCTGTGCCGTTCTTCTGGAGCCAGCACTACGACGTGCCCATCAACTATGTCGGCCATGCTGGGCAATGGGACGAGATCGCGGTCGAGGGAGATATCGGTGCCAGAGACTGCCTGCTGCGCTTCAAGCGCGATGGGCGCACGCTGGCAGTCGCTTCGATCTTCCGTGACATAGAGAGCCTGGAGGCCGAGGCCGAGATAGAGCGCCAAATAGCCTAGCAAGCGCTCTGCGGCAATCCGGGCCGAAGAGGGCGGTCAAAATGGCGAACGGGAATGTGGTTGTGACTGAAAGGAGTTCGACTATGTCCACACTGCATCAGGAACTTGGCGTCACCGACGGTTTTCGCACTGTTGGGCCCGCCCAGCACTATTCAAAGGTCGTGAAATTCATCGACGAGCTCGCCAGACAGGCTGCTAACGATGCACCGACCTCGGTCGAAATCTTTTCGGACAGGGGCCGCTGGTACTGCCGGGTCCGTCGCGGCGATGAAAAGACCCGGCCGATGGGTCCCTATACCAAACAACAGGCTGAGCGGATCCAGGAGGCTCGGAGACTGTTGATCGCCAAAAGAGGTACCGCTCGGATCATGTTCGAGTAGGGAGAGGACGTTCTCGATCAGCCGGCCGGCGCACTTCTCACCACAACGATCGTTCATCATCGACTTTTTTGAAACTGCGCAGGTAGACCTCCAGCTTTGAGGGTTGCCGGTGAAGCCGCGTTGCGCGGCAGGATGTCTGTTGACGTTTTCCCGTTGGCCGAGCCGGCATCATCTCCAACATGGAAGGAACGCCCAATGGGCTACAAGTCAATCGTTCTCAATCTCGACATCGACGGTATGATCGCTCCTGTAGTCAAGCTTGGCGTCGATCTGGCCCAGCGGTTTGATGCGCGCCTGATCGGTCTCTCGGCCGCCGACGTTCCGCCGCCCTTCGTAATGGAAGGAGGAGTGGCCTTCGACGGAGAGAGCATGATGCGCCACCGCAAGAACATCGAGCGACGAATTGAGGACCTCCGCGCGGAATTCGAAGATCTTGCTGGCGCAACGGTTGAGACGGAATGGCGTGGGGCCGTGGGCAATCCGACCCGCTTGCTGATCAGCGCGGCGCGTGTGGCCGATCTCATCGTCACAGCACCGCCCGAGGGTGCCTCTTCTGGCAACGTCCATCGGTCCACCGATCTCGGCAGCCTGATCCTTCAAGCAGGACGGCCAGTCTTTGTCGCCTCGAGCAACCAGGAAAATTTCCGCATCGACAAGATCCTTGTCGGATGGAAGGACACGCGTGAAGCCAGGCGCGCGGTTACTGACGCCATGCCCTTTTTGCAAATGGCTCAGGAGGTTCGTGTCATTACGATCGACAATGACGCAACCGACGAAACCTGGAATAGTCTGGACGATGTTGTTGCCTTACTTTCCTTTCACGGCGTGAAGGCGAAGGCGGACGTTTTTCCGGAAAAATCCGATGGCGGAACGATCGCCGATGTCGCCGACGCGATGCATGCCGATCTGATCATATCCGGCGCCTTCGGCCACAGCAGGTTCAGGGGATGGATCTTCGGCGGTGCTACACGCTCACTGCTTGAAAATGGTCGACTGAACCGAGTCATGTCGAATTGATCGCGATACTCGAATAGTGGACGCGCATGGTCACAAGCTGACACATCCGCGGATGCCGCGCAGCTGCGACCAGGCTGTCAGCCAGGCTTACCGGAAGAGCACATACCCGTTACTCGCCTGACGTGGCGATCAACATCCAATTTCGCTTCGTTGACTGGGTTTCACAGGCGAACGTCCACTTGTCGATCACCTCAACAATCTGCTCGGGATCGCCGGCGACGATCTCGTTGTTGGCCGAGCGTGTAACGCTCACCAACTCGGAAACGTATCGGACCACAATCTCAGTGGTGCCGTCCTCCTCAAGGGTATCGACGATCTTTGCTTCGCTGGTGCCGATGAAGGTGAGATGCAGCGTCTCCTTGCGGTCCCGGCGTTCCGAAATGGCTAGCTCGAAGGCATCAAGCACTTCCGGCCCGACTAGGCCGCTTCAACGTCTGGATGTCACTGTCCGCATAGGCCCGCAGAATAGTTTCATAGGCTGTCTTGGCGCCAGCCAGAAACGCGGCGACGTCGAAATCCGGGTCGATCTTTCGAATCCCATCCAAGAAGATATCGGCGGAGGCCCTGCGTTCGTCACTGTCGTTCCGTTGGCCCGTCGGCGCATCATCACGCTTGGCCTTGTCGTTGCCTTGACGCGGCTGGGTTTGGCCCCAAGTGCTCAGCAAGGCCCAATAAAACGCGACGATCCCCAAGAGCAGCATGTGGCTGTTTGGATCTGTGGTTTCGTTCATGACGTTCTCCCGACGATATGTCGAAGCGACAGCTGGCACCGATCTCCAACCGGAGCGAAGATTAGGTAATGCGCGGCAGCTTCTCCCACTGATGGAAGGGCGGTGGCGACGGCAGTTGCCATTCGAGCGTGGTCGCGCCTTCGCCCCATGGATTGGCAGTGGCCTGGCGTCTGCGGCTGAAAGCTTCCGCCACCGTGATGAAGAAGACGACCAGTCCGGCAGTTGAAATGTAAGCCCCGATCGACGACACGAAATTCCACCCGGCGAAAGCATCGGGGTAGTCAGCATAGCGTCTCGGCATGCCGGCCATGCCGAGAAAATGCTGCGGGAAGAAGACGAGGTTCACGCCGACGAACATCAGCCAGAAATGCAGCTTGCCCATCCTTTCATTGTACATGTAGCCGGTCATCTTCGGGAACCAGTAGTAGAAGCCTGCGAAGATGGCGAAGACGGCTCCCAAGGACAGCACATAGTGGAAGTGGGCGATCACGAAATAGGTGTCGTGCAACGAGCGGTCGATCCCGGGGCTGGCGACCATGATGCCGGTGACGCCGCCGATGGTGAAGAGGAGGACGAAGCCGACAGCCCAGAGCATCGGAGTCTTGAACTCGATCGATCCTCCCCACATCGTGGCCAGCCACGAAAACACTTTCACGCCGGTCGGAACGGCAATGACCATCGAAGCGAAGGCGAAGTAGCGCTGAGTGTCGACCGACAGCCCGGTCGTGTACATATGATGTGCCCACACCACAAAGCCGATCGCCCCGATTGCCACCATGGCGTAAGCCATGCCGATATAGCCGAAGATCGGCTTCTTGGCGAAGGTCGAGATGACATGGCTGATGATGCCAAAGCCGGGAAGAATCATGATGTAGACTTCGGGATGACCGAAGAACCAGAACAGATGCTGGTAAAGGATCGGATCACCGCCGCCGTCGGGGATGAAGAAAGTCGTGCCAAAGTTGCGATCCGTGAGCAGCATCGTGATCGCGCCAGCGAGCACCGGCAGCGACATGAGAAGCATGAATGCAGTGACCAGCATCGACCAGGCGAACAGAGGCATCTTGTGCATCGTCATTCCAGGAGCGCGCATGTTGAAGATTGTGGTGATGAAGTTGATGGCGCCGAGGATTGAGGAAGCGCCCGCAAGATGGATCGAAAGAATGACGAGGTCGACAGCGGGGCCGGGCTGGCCGGAGGTCGAGAGCGGCGGATAGAGCGTCCAGCCGCCGCCGTGGCCGAGAGTGCCGGGCGCTCCAGGAACGAACATCGAGGTGATGAAGAGGATGAACGCCATCACCAGAAGCCAGAACGAGATATTGTTCAGTCGCGGAAACGCCATGTCGGGCGCGCCGATCATGATCGGCACCATCCAGTTGCCGAAACCGCCGATCAGCGCCGGCATGAGGACGAAAAAGATCATCACCAGCCCATGGGCGCTGACGACGACGTTGTAGACTGCCGGATCGCCGAATATCTGCAGTCCCGGCTCCTGCAGTTCGATGCGAATCAACACGGAAAGCGCGGTGCCGAAGACCCCCGTCATGATCGAGAACAGCAGATAAAGCGTCCCGATATCCTTGTGGTTCGTGGACCAAAGCCACCTGGCGAGAAAACGGGGCTTGTGGTCATCGAACGTTGTTGCTGGGTTCGACATTATGCTCTCCTGCCGTTCATTCAGGCATGCAGGATGATTTCCACGAGGGCGACGTTCAGTCGCCGTCGCAACCGGAAAACCAAGCGCTGCCTGCTTCGTGTTTCAGGCGTCCGTGACGATTACGTCCATCGGGATGTCGTGAGGCTGCGGATGGATCGTTCGGAGCCGGCTTCCCGCGTAACCAACTCCGATAACCAGCGGCCGCCTCTGCATAGCCGCGAGCGTCCTGTCGAAGAAGCCGCCGCCATATCCCAGGCGGTAATTCGCGCCGTCGAAGCCGACCACCGGAGCGATCACGATATGCGGCAGGACCGAAGGCACGTGAGGGAACCAGGATGTTCCAAACGCCGCGCTCGAGCGGATCACCCGGCCGCCAGGACCGGAACTCAAGCGGCCAGCCTTTCCTGATGACAACGGGAAGCGCTATCCTGCCGCCGCGCTCGATGATCTTGATCGACCAGTTGCGAAGGTCCGGCTCGCCGCGGAACGGCCAATAGCCGCTGACGATGCGTCCGCTGACCTTGCCGATGGCAAGATCGAGGCTCGAAGCGATACGGTCCGACCTGGCCTTCCTCTCATCACATCGATAGCGAGGCGCTCCTCGATCAATCTCTGCCGCTCTGCCTTTCGCCAGCGCAGGATTTCGCTCCAGGATTCTGCAGTCTCCGGATGCCCGCCATACTCGGGCGAAAGCTCGTGCGCATAGCAGGGCGGAGATGCGTATTCGTGGATTTCAGTGTCGGGGTATCTCTTTTCGGCCATCGGTAGCTCCGTATCCGTGCGCCACACGTTTGGTGAAAACGTGCTCCGCGGGAAACAGGAAGGCAAACGGAATTAAATGCTGTATCAGTGCAAAATTATTGCGTTCATAGGAGGAGCCCGTGGACATTGATCGAGCACGGACTTTCCTTGAAATCGTCCATTCGGGCAGCTTCCTGAAGGCCGCGGATCGCCTTCATGTCACGCAGACCACCGTGAGCGCGCGCATACGCACGCTGGAGGAGGAGCTCGGACGGCAGCTCTTCATTCGCAACCGCAACGGTGCGCAACTGACGCCGGCGGGTCGCGAGTTCGAGCGGTTCGCCCAGTCCTTTGTGCAGATATGGGAACGCGCTCGACACCAGCTCGCCATCCCATCGGGACGGACAAGCGTCGTTGCCTTGGGCGGAGAACTCAGCCTATGGAACCCGCTGCTGCTCGATTGGCTGGTCTGGATGAAGAAAGCCAGGCCCGAAATCGCCATCCAAGCCCAAGTCGGCGTACCGGACCAACTGATCGAGCAACTCAGGACCGGGGTCCTCGACATCGCGGTGCTCTATGCGCCGAAGCTGCTGCCGGGTTTCAGGGTGGAACTTCTCGTCGAGGAGCAACTCGTCCTGGTCCGGACCATGGACCGAGACGGGGAACCCGGCGGCTCCAAGGACTATGTCTATGTCGACTGGGGGCCGCTGTTTGCGGCCCAGCATGGTGCCAGTTCCTCTGCCTTCGGCGAGCCGGGATTGATGGTCGGCCTGGGACCGCTTGGGCTGAGCTACATCTTGCGCGCCGGCGGAATGGGTTATTTCCGCAGGGGCGCAGCAGCTCCCCATATTGAGGCCGGGCAACTGGAGGTGGTAGTAGGCGCGCCGGAATTCACCTATCCGGCCTATGCAGTGTATCCCGAAGCAAACGAGGCGCGAGCCGACGTGCAGGAGGCGCTGCGCGGTCTGAAGCAAGTGGTGAAATGATCGCCGCTGCCCGGCGCGAAGCCACGGCGTTTGATCGCAAAGGCTGAAACGACACGCCGGTCGGCTTCGTCGGATCATCTTTCGATCAAAGCGTAGGCCAGGCCAAAGATTCCTACCATTAGAACGGCGAAGAATGCCCAGCCTCTCAACGCGGCTCGCACATCTTCAGGCTTGGCGCCCTTCTGGTTGTCGTAGTCATCCATAGTCAGCCCCTACTTTGTCGGCCTCAATTGATACAGGCAAGGCCCGAAGGAACGCTTTTCCGCCCGCCTTCAAAGCCTTCGGGACAGTCGAGTTCTCAGGCGGCCGACGGTCCCGGGTCGTCGAACCCGGCATCGAAGACCACCGCGACTTTGTTCTGAGCTTCGTCGTGCGGTTCATCGGAACGATGGACGACGCGCAGACCCGGCCCGCCCGGCCGCGGCGGCCACGGCTCGGCAACTCCCGCCAGCTTCAGCCTCTCGCGCCTTGCGGCTTCTGGCTGATAAACCACTTCATGTACAGTCAGCGTTTCAAGGCTGCCGTCCGAGGTCGGAATGGAAATGGACTGACCCTCGGCCAGACCGAGCAGCGCCAGGCCGCGCGGATTGGTGATAGGCAACAGCATGCCAACCAAACCGCGCATGTGGTCATGTGCGACGATGCGGGTTTCGGCAGGGCCGTCGTTTACCCGATAGGCCACGCGGCTGCTGAGCGTGACGACGTTTGCCGGGATGTCTTCCCGAAACATCACGACTGCGCTCGAAATCTTCCGTTGGAGAATAGTCGAGAACGTTTCGTCGTGGATCGGATGGCGCTCCCGCATCACCTCAAGAATGGTGTAGTCCTTGGTGGTCAGTTGGCAACTATCGATAGTGGACATGACACGTCTCCAGCCGGACCAACGAAGGGTTTCCGGCGACAAGCAATTGATCGGATGGTGGAAAGCTACCCCTGCGCCGACCAGGATAGGCCGGCCCAGGGGTCACGCTCCCGCGATCAGACTGCCCGCGTGATTGAAGAGACGGATGGCAACGCCCATGTCTAGACGCCCGCAGCAACTGCTGAAGACGCTGGCGCGCGCCGATCGGCGACATCGCCTTCCGGAGCGGGCTGGCTCACGTCAAGCACCAACAATTCATGCCGACGCCCGTCCCGGGCGGTCCACATGATCGACTGCCCAGCCGAGAGGCCGATCAGCGCTGTGCCGATCGGTGTGAGGATTGAAACCTTTCCTTCGGAGATGTCCGCATCGCCGGGGAAAACCAGCGTGACCGTTTTCCGATCGCCGGTGTCGGGTTTGAAAGTCACGGTCGAACCCATCCGGACGGTGCCGGCGGAGACCCAGGCATCGGCGACGATGCGGGCGCGCTCGAGCTCTGCGAACAACTCATCTGCCGCCTCCGGAGTTCGGGCGGCAACGGTGTTCGCGAGGGCCGATAGCCGCGCGTGGTCCGACTTCGAGATGCGGATGTTCGGCTTGCGCCGGATTTTCGTGTTGTCTTGCATTTGAATACTCATGTTCTGCCTCGCGTCCGGAACCCGCCTAGGGGTCGCCAACGGTTTTCAGTGAGACGAAAATTTGTTGCTGAATGCGCCGATTCCGCAGGGACTGATGCAACCCTGCGCCAATATTTTTACATGTTCACCCCTCGGCTCGGGGCGCGCATGGCAACCGAGCCGGGGGTTATGATCCCGCTATGGGGCAAACCCGGAAAAGAAAATCACGGCGGATTTTGGCAGCGGTACTCATACACCTATAGTTGGGGAAGTAATTTGCGAAGTCAAGCCGCGCGGACGCCAGGCCTGCGGCAAGAGAAGCCGATCAAGCATTTCCGGCCCTTGCAGCACAGTGGAGCCGCCGCCTAGGATGCCACTTCGAATAAGCGATAGCATCGTCAGCTGGATCACCAGCGAAAGGCCGCTGAACGATAGGCGGTTATGATCTCAGGGACGAGGAACAAGGAGCTGCCATGAAAATCCTTGCCGCGACAGATTTTTCCACCCGTTCACAACGTGCATTGCGGCGAGCTGGTCTAGTGGCTAGGGAATTCAGCGCCGAACTCACGCTCGTCCATGTCGTCGACGACGACCAGCCCGCAGATATACTCGAGCTCGAAAGACGTGAGGCACAGCGATATCTTGAACAACAAATGGTCTCGATCCCCGAACTCCAGGGGCTCCCCTGTAAGTCCACCGTTGTTGCTGGCGATCCGTTCGACGGCATTCTGAAGGCGGCCGCGGCGGGCTCGGCGGATCTCATTGTCATGGGCGCGCACCGCAAGCAGTTGCTCCGCGATATTTTTGTCGGAACGACCATCGAGCGTGTGATCCGAACCGGACCATTCCCGGTGCTCATGGTGAATGCTGAGGTAGAGCATTCATACAAAAAGGTGATGGCCGCCGTGGATATGTCCGACCCGTCGGCGCGCGCAATCAGGATGGCGAGGGAAAGTGGGCTGATAGGCGACGCCAGTCTTTCGCTGGTCCATGGTTTCGATGCGTTCGCCAAGGGAAAAATGTCAAATGCTGGAATAGGCAAGGACGAGATAGCGCGCTACGTGGCGGCAGAACGTTTGCAGGCGGGTAGGGAACTGGTCGCGTTTCTGGAGGCGAACGACTTTGGCGTCGACAACTGGTCGCTGCGTATCAAGGAAGCAGGCCCCGTCGAAGCAATCATGGAGGCGATCAGGGAGGTGGCGCCCGACCTTCTGGTGATCGGAACGCATGGCCGTTCGGGTCTCATCAAGGTACTTCTGGGAAGCGTGACAGAAAGCGTTCTGCGATCGGTCGACGTGGATGTTTTCGCGGTGCCGCCGATCCGAAGTTGATCGTGGCCTACGCGCCAGATGATCGTGGTTGTTCGTCTTGGGATTTCGCGGCCGTCTCGAATGGCGGGACGCCATCGTTGCCTTCGCTGCGGTCCCGGTAAAGCGCCGCGCGCGCCAGGAGCATAAGCGAGACTGGTGTCGTGACAGTCACGAACAGTGCGATCAGTATCTCGTGCAGGACAGGTTTCGACTGAAGCACGGAATGAAAGATGATCGAGGCGATCAGAACACCGCCCGTTCCCCAGGTGGTCCCTAGTGTCGGGGCGTGAATTCGTTCGTAAAAGCTTCTGAACCTCAGGAGCCCGACCGACCCGAGCAGGGTCAGCGTCGACCCCAGGATCAGGAAGAACCCCGTGAGCAGAGCAGCCCAGACCGGCAGGTCGGCGACAGGGGTCATTCTATTACCTCGCCGCGCATAAGGAATTTCGCCAGCGCCACGGTCGAGACAAAGCCGAGCAGCGCGATCACCAGGGCAGCCTCGAAATAGACCGTGCTGCCGGCACGGATGCCGAAGGTCAGCAGGAGAAGCATGGCGCCGACATAGAGCGCATCGAAGCTCAGGATCCGGTCCTGCGCGCGCGGCCCCCGAACGAGGCGCAGCAGAGCACATGCCATGGCGGCGACCAGAAGCAATTGAGCGATGGTGACGGACCATGCGATTATGACGCCGCTCATTCGAAAATCTCCATCAACCGCCGTTCATAACGCTGCTTGATCAGGTCGATCCACGCCTGCTGGTCGATCAGGTCGAGAACATGGATCCGAAGCCTGCCGCTGCCGGCGTGATATTCGACCCAGGCGGTGCCGGGCGTGCTGGTGATGATGCAAGCGAGTACGGCCAACCCAGTCCGGTCGCGCAGTTCGAGCGGGATCATCACGAAGCCGGATGTTCGCGTATGCCGCCCGCCTTCCAAGATGATCCCCGTCACGGCGATGTTGGAGCGAAGAATGTCCGCCAGGACGACCAGGACCAATTGCGGGATCATGTCCCAGCGTCGTATTTTTGGTTTAGCGGGCTGAAGCGCTGCCATGGCCAAGGACGCTGCGAGAGCGATCACGACGCCGAGAAACACCTGGCCGATGGACAGCCCATTGAGCAGTGTCCACATCGCGAGCAGCGAAGCTGTCAGCAGCGGATAAGGCAGAAGAGCGCTCATTTGTCCCTCGGCGCGTTGGGCCCTGGTATCGGCTGGGTGGACAGAACATCTCGCAAGTAGTCCGCGGGCGAATGCAGCGATTGGGCGGTCGCATCCATGTAGCGCATCATCGGTCCACCCTGGACCGTCATCAACAGGCAGAGCGTCAGGAGGAAGGCTACTGGCGCGATCTCCAGGAGCAGCACGCGAGGTACGGTGCCTTCGATCGGCGCCCAGAAAATCTGGATGCCAGCGCGCATCGTGGCGATCAGGGCGCAGAGGCCGGACAGGATCAGCAACGCGACCAGGATCCATGTCGAGCCCGCGATTAGGCCGGCGCCCGCCACCGCATCGGGGCGCACCATCGCACTCAGCAGCGCGAACTTTCCGACAAATCCCGAAAGCGGTGGCAGGCCAGCGAGCAAGAGGCCGCATGCCGCGAAACAGATGCCGAGAACGGCCAGCGTGCCGGGGATGGCAAGGCCGACTTCCTCCTGCTCTGGCACTTGCTCCTCCATGTCGTCGCCATAGGCTTCCATGGTCACCGATAGAACATGCGCGGCTGGGTCCTGCACCCGCTCGATGAGCTCGATCAGGAGAAAGAACGCGCCGATCGTCAGGGTTGAACTGACCATGTAGAAGAGGGCTCCGGCTGTGACTCTCGCATCGGCCATCCCGATCGCGGCCAGCAGTGTGCCGGATGAGACGAGGATGCTGAAGCCGGCGAGCCGGCCCACTGCCTGCGACGCCAACACGCCGATAGCGCCGAAGGCGAGGGTGGCCATGCCGCCGAACAACAGCCACGAGTCGCCAAAGCCCGCTGTGGCGCCGGCGTCTGCGCCAAACAGCAACAGGGAAAGCCTCAGCAGGATATAGAAGCCGACCTTGGTCATGATCACGAAGATCGCGGCGACCGGGGCCGCTGCCGCCGAATAAGCGCCCGGCAGCCAGAAGCTCAGCGGCCACATCCCCGCCTTGACCAGGAAGGCGACCCCGAGGACGGCGGCGCCTGCTTCGAGCAGCATTCGATCCTGCGCCGGCACCGTCGGGATTCGCTGCGCAAGATCTGCCATGTTCAGTGTGCCGGTCACGCCGTAGATCAGGCTGACCCCGATCAGAAACAGCGACGAAGCCGCGAGATTGACTGCAATGTAGTGCAGGCCCGCCTTGACGCGGAGCGGCCCCGAGCCATGCAGAACGAGACCATAGGATGCAGCCAGAAGCACCTCGAAGAAGACGAACAGGTTGAACAGGTCGCCGGTGAGGAACGCCCCGTTCAGCCCCATCAGCAGAAACTGGAAGAGCGTATGGAAATGCGGCCCTCCCTTGTGCCAGCGCGCCAGCGAGAAGGCCAGGGAAGCGAGCGCCAGTACGCTGGTCAGAACCAGCATCAGGGCGGACAGCCTGTCGAGCACGAGCACGATGCCGAATGGCGCCCGCCAATTGCCGAGCAGATAGACGTCGGTGGTTGTTGACGATGCAGAGGCATTGTCGACCGAGCGAAGCAGAGCGATGGCGATGACCATCAGCGCAAGCGCCGAGACGATGCTGATCACTGCCTTGACGACATGGCGGCGCTCGTCCAGCAGCAGCAGAACGGCCCCTGCCGCGAGCGGCAGGACGATCGGCATGATCATGAGATGACCTGCCGTTTCCATCAATTGGGCTCCCTGCCGTCGACATGGTCGCTGCCCGTCAGGCCGCGCGATACGAGCAGCACCACGAGGAACAGGGCCGTTGTCGCGAAGCCGATGACGATCGCGGTCAAAACAAGCGCCTGCGGGATGGGATCGGCGTAGTCCCCTGGGTTGACCACCGCTCCGGATTGGAGAACGGGTGGCGTATTCACCCTCAGTCTGCCCATCGAGAAGATGAACAGATTGACCCCATAGCCGATGAGCGACAGGCCGATGATGACCTGAAAGGTCCGCGGCCGAAGTAACAGCCAAACGCCGGACCCCGTCAGTACGCCGATCCCGATGGCGAGGACAAGCTCCACTACGCGATTTCCTCGTTGCTTTGCGCGACGATCCGGTATGCACGCAATCGGCGGATGGACTGGTGGGCGAGAGCAACCAGCATCAGCACGGTCGCACCAAGAACGAGGGAAAAGACGCCGAGATCGAAAAGGGTCGCGGTAGCCGCCGGCACGGAACCGATCAGTGGCAATTCGACATAGCGCGAATACGAGGTCAGGAAAGGGTATCCGAACAGCCAGGAGGCCGCCCCGACGAGGGCCGCCAGGAGAAGGCCGAAGCCGATCCAGTTCACCGGCAGGACCCGCAACCTGTCTTCAACCCAGCGTGTGCCCGCCGCCAGATATTGCAAGATGAAGGCGGCGGCCAATGCGATTCCGGCGACAAAGCCGCCGCCCGGGAGATCGTGGCCGCGCATGAACAGATAGGCGGCGAACACGATGATGACCGGGAACAGCCATTGCATGATTACCGCCGGGATCAGCAAATAGTCGCTCACCGTATCGCCCGCCTCGCGATCGGGCCTGGCTTCGTCGAATGCCCTCTGGAGGCGTTGCTGTTCAGGGGATTCGATATTGTCGGGCGCCGGCCGGAACCGGCGAAGCAGGGCGAACACCGTCAAGGCGACGATGCCGAGAACCGTGATCTCGCCGAACGTGTCGAAACCCCGGAAGTCCACCAGGATGACGTTGACGACGTTCTTGCCGCCTCCTTCCGAATAGGCCTTTTTCAGGAAGAAGTCGGCGATAGTGACGGGCGGGATCCGTGTCATGACCGCATAGGCGATAATGGTCATGCCGGTCCCGCACACCACCGCAATGGCCAGATCGCGGTGGCGACGTAGTCTTGCGCCAGTCGTGACCAGGCCGGGGGCGACGTCTGCCGATCGCTTGGGCAACCAGCGCAATCCCAGAAGGATGAGAACCGTGGTCACCACCTCCACGAGCAGTTGAGTGAGCGCGAGGTCTGGCGCGGAAAACCAGACGAAGGTGATGCAGGTGACAAGTCCGGCTCCGCCGAGCAGGACAAGGGCGAACAGCCGGTGGAACTTGGCTTGCCACGCGGCGCCGAGGGCGCACACGACGCCGACTGCCCAGATGCCGGCGAAGGTGAGGTCGACACCTTGGGCTGTCAGCCGACCAGGACCGAAACCTAGCCTGTAGAGTGGCCAAGCGGCGGCGATGAAGGCCACGACGACCAGCAAGCGAAGTTGCGGCTGGAGCCGCCGCGTTCCGAGAAACCTTTCCAGGAAGCGGGCACCTCTCCACGAAACCACCACCAACACGCGCTCGAAGACGCGCTGGCCCCTGAGACGGCGGAAGTAGGGGGGGCCGTCCTCGCAGCGCGCCAGATAGTCCTTCAGCAGCAGATAAAGGATTGCGCCACCGGCAAGCGCCAACACACTCATGAACAGAGGAATTGTGAACCCGTGCCAGATAGCCAGACTGTACTGTGGCGTCGCGGGTCCTAGGACGGAGGTGACGGCGGTGTGGAGGAACGGACCGATGGTTAGGCCGGGAACGGTGCCAACCAGGAGACAGGCGAGCACAAGAAGTTGGATCGGAAACCGCATGAAAAACGGCGGTTCGTGAGGTTCGCGAGGCAGATCAGCCGGCAGCCGCCCGAAAAACACGCTGTGGATGAACCGTGCCGAGTAGGCAACCGCGAAAGCGCTGCCCAGGACGGCTGCATAAGGCGCTGCGGTATCGAGAATGGAATCGGCGTGCGTTTCGATCGCCTCGGCGAAGAACATTTCCTTGGAGAGAAATCCGTTGAGGAGGGGGACGCCAGCCATTGCCGCGCTTGCCACCATGGCGAGCGTTGCGGTGTAGGGCATGAAGCGGAAAAGCCCGCCCAGCCGCTGCATGTCGCGCGTTCCGGTCTCATGGTCGATGATACCGGCGGCCATGAACAACGAGGCTTTGAACGTGGCGTGGTTCATCATGTGGAAGATGGCGGCGACGGCCCCCAACGGGCTACCGAGGCTGAGCAGAAGTGTAATCAGGCCGAGATGGCTGATGGTCGAGTAGGCGAGCAAACCCTTGATGTCCCGCTGGAAGATCGCAAAATAAGCTCCCAAAACGAAAGACATCATGCCGGCGAAGCCGACGATCCAGAACCATTCGTATGTCCCCGCAAGCACCGGCCACAGGCGCGCCAACAGGAACACGCCGGCCTTCACCATGGTCGCTGAGTGCAGGTAGGCCGAGACCGGGGTCGGTGCAGCCATCGCGTTGGGCAGCCAGAAATGGAACGGAAACTGCGCGCTCTTGGTGAACGCCCCGAGGAGCACAAGAAGCAGGGTGGGCACATAGAGATCGTGGGAGCGGATAAGGTCGTCCGAGGCCAAAACACGTTCGAGGTCGTAGCTTCCAACGATATGGCCGATCAGCAGGACACCGCCGAGCAATCCAAGACCGCCGATTCCGGTGATGGTTAGCGCCATGCGCGCGCCATCGCGTGCATTTGCATTGTGATGCCAATAGCCGATCAGCAGGAAGGAAAAGATGCTGGTCAGTTCCCAGAATACGACCAGCAGGATCAAGTTTCCGGAAATGACGACCCCGAGCATCGATCCCATGAACGCAAGAAAGAACGAAAAGAACCTGGGAACGGGATCTTCCGGCGCCATGTAGTAGCGCGCATAAATGACGACGAGAAAGCCGATGCCGCTTATGAGCATGGCGAACAGCCAGGCAAATCCGTCCATCCGCAAAGTGAAATCAAGGCCAAGCGTCGGAAGCCATTCGATATCGCTGCTCACCACACCTCGATCCAGTACGGAGGGATAAAACATGACCGCCAGACCCAGACAGATAAAAGCCACTGCGCCGGCGAGGATCGCTGCAGCGCTGCGGGCGTTTGTCGGGAGTATGATAGCGGCAAGGCTGCCTGCGAAAGGCAGGACGATCATCAGTATCAGCGCCGTGTCGTCTGTCATCTATTGCTGCCCAATGTCAGTGGAGAAAACCATGCCTGGCTCGCCCATTATGGTTCTCCGATGAAGTTGGGCAAGGCATTGATTGGTGCGTTCTCCCTTAGCAACCGGGCGCCACGCGAGGCCAGTCAACTCGAGGCAGGAGCAGCTTGGAGGACTCGCTGAAAACGACCAGGGATTCGCGTGTCAAGCACTGTACCGTGCTGGGAGCCCCGCCGGGGACTCTCCGAGAAAGGTGGCGTTCGGCTGCTTCCGGCATGCCGTCAGCTGCCCGGTCGCCAGCTGCCATCCGATCCGTTTGACGCACGCCTAGTCGTGGCGGGCGCCAAGCAAGGTGGCTATCACCAGTTCTCTTCCGGCCCTGTTTATCCCGGTCCCGCCCGGTCTTTCTTCCGCCAGTCCGAGCAAGACAAGGCGTTGGGCCAAGGCTTCCGATAGAGATGGGTAAGGTCCGCGGTTCATTCGTTTGAGCGCCGTTTGCTCGTCCTCGGTGAGATCGTCCCAGATAACCGTCATGAAGGACTCTTTCTTGCGCCTGCCCAGCCAAGCGGGATCGGAACTGCCCAGCAGCGGACCGGGACGCCGATCCCATCGGGCTCCGAAAACCTATGGAACGGCGTCCGTTCCGACGATGCCGCCTTCATTTTCCAGGACGCCAATTCGTCTGACTTCCGAGCGGTTGAGTTTCAGGCGAACGCCGACACCGCCGCCATTCTCCGCGATGAAAACGGCGCCGGCGTTTTCAAGCGCGGTTTGCAGCTTGTCGCAGATATCCTGGTCGGGAAGGTTGATCCGGCGCTCGAATTCCTCGATGACCAAGGCATCCACGCCTGAATTGCTGGAGAGTTTGTCACGGGACCATTCGACCAGCGCGCGAGCAGCACGGCATTGAGCACCAGTGATCATCGTAAAATCTCCTGCTCGCTTTCGAGGCCGAAATCGCCGCTTGCTGAAAGCCGCATTCCCGGAGTCGATGGCTCAATCCAATCAAAAGTGCATATCGAATTGCAAAAGGGAAGGGCCATGCTACGCGCCGCAATCCAATTATCATGCAGAATAATTGTGCTAAAGCGGCAATAAATTTCGTTTGTCTTGCAGGTAAGGACGAGTGAAGCTCGTGCGTAACGAAATTGACTCATTCGGTGCCAGCCAGCAGTCTCAACGCCAGGGGAGTTCTTGGCGTATCCCACGAGGGGCACCTTGGGCTCGGCGATGATCATAATGGACAGGCTTGAATATGATTTCGGCAGAATACTTTCCGGCAGGGACATCCAGCGTCATGTAGTAGGGCGAATGGGATCTGCCAGCCGCCTCGATGTAGATGGCCGCGGCCCGATCGCTCTCGTGGATGACAATGCCCTCAAAAGACGGCTGCGAGAGGAACTGCTCCTGCAAGCACAGACCCGGCTGCCGATCACCTATGCAAGACTGGCCGAGAGCATGGTCGGTTCGGACGCAACAGGGGTGATCCGGGATGCGCTCGAACAACTGATGGACGACGATGCGGGCGAAGGCCAGCCGTTGCTTGCAGCTGTTGCCGTGAAGGCGCTCGAGCCCGGTCTGCCCGCTCCCTGGTTCTTCCGGAAAGCCAAGGATATGGGGCTGTTCGCTGGCGATCCGACCAATCTGGAAGCCTATGCTTTCCATGCGAGGGAGTTCTATCGCGCGGTCCACCTCCATGCTGGCGACGGGCAAGGCTCTGGAACGACCTTGCCGCCGGTTCTGCCGCCCGCAGACAGGTGAAGGAGAACGAAATGCTGATCGCCAAGGACGTCATGACGTCACCTGTCATTGCGGTAGGGCCTGACAGTACGATGGATGAGGTCGCCGATATTCTCCTGTCGCACGGGATCAGCGCCGTGCCGGTGATTGATCGAGGTGCGCTGCTGGGCATCGTCAGCGAAGGAGATCTGATCCGCCGGGCGGAGATCGGCACGGTGCCGCAGGCTCGTTCCTGGTGGCTTCATTTGTTCACCAACAACGCGGCTCAGGCGGAAGGCTATGTCAAGTCTCATTCCGAGCATGTGACCGACGTCATGACACAGCGGGTTGCGACAGTGGTCGAGAGCACGCCAGTCGCCGAGATCGCAACCCTGCTTGAACGCAATCGGATCAAGCGAGTTCCGGTGCTTCGCGACGGACAGGTGGTGGGGATCGTCAGTCGCGCCAATCTGGTGCGGGCGCTGGTCGTCGCCAGGAAAGGCTGGCGCGCTCCGGCCTTGCACGACGACAGCAGCATCAGGATGGAGATTGTCGACGCCTTGCGATCCGAATCGTGGCCCTCGACTTCGGAGGTGAGCGTGAACAACGGCGTGGTCACCCTGTGGGGAACGTACATGTCGGAGCAGGAGAGGAAAGCCTCGATCGTCCTGGCCGAAAACACCGCTGGCGTACTTGCTATCGACGACCATCGCATTCCCCTCGATATGACCTACGGTTTGGTCTGAAGGCCACGGAATGACGTTCGTGGTCACTGACAATTGCATCAGATGCAAATACATGGACTGCGTTGAAGTCTGTCCTGTGGACTGTTTCTACGAGGGCGAGAACATGCTCGTCATCCACCCCGACGAATGCATCGACTGCGGCGTGTGCGAGCCCGAATGCCCGGCGAAGGCCATTTTTCCCGATACCGTACCTGGTCTCGACGATTGGCTCGCGCTGAATGCGGAGTACGCGTCTGTATGGCCTAATATTGCGATCAAGCGCGATCCACCCGCCGACGCCAAGGCGTTCGACGGCGAAGCGAACAAGCTCGCGAAATATTTCTCGCCGGAACCGGGGCAGGGCGACTGATCACATGAACGGACATGCGCAGGAGCCGTCGCCTCTTTGTCTGGGCATCGACACCGGCGGCACGTACACCGATGCGGTGCTGTGGTCGGAATTCACCGGTATCGTGGCCAAGGCCAAATCGCTGACCACACGGCACGATCTTGCCGAGGGCATCGGCGGTGCCGTCGACGCTGTTTTATCCGAGGCTGCCATCGAACCCGGCGCGATCAAGCTCGTCTCCATGTCGACCACGCTCGCGACCAACGCCCTCGTCGAAGGGCAGGGCGGACGGGTCGCGCTGGTGATGATCGGCTTCGCTGAAGCCGACCTTGCCCGGAACGGATTGTCAAAGGCTCTCGGCTCCGATCCCGTGATCTTCTGCCCGGGCGGGCACGACGTCCACGGCGATCCGCGTCAGCTGGTGCTGGACGCTCTCGTGGCTGCGCTGCCGTCGCTCGCTAGCACGGTTTCCGGCGTTGCCGTGGCCTCCTATTTTGCCGTTCGCAATCCCGAACATGAAGTTGCAGTGCGCGATGTCATCCGCGAGCGTACCGGTCTTCCGGTGACCTGTTCGCACGAATTGTCGTCGAAACTCGGCGGCCCGCGTCGGGCGCTGACCACGCTTCTCAATGCCCGGTTGATCTCGATGATCGATCGCCTTGTCGACGCCACGGAGGGCTTTCTGGCAAGACGCGGGATCGTCGCTCCGCTCATGGTCGTGCGCGGCGACGGCGCGCTTGTCACCGCTGAATTCGCCCGCGCCCGGCCGATCGAGACCATCCTGTCAGGACCAGCGGCAAGCCTGGTGGGGGCGCGGTACATGACCGGCATCGATGACGCAGTGGTGTCCGACATCGGCGGCACCACCACCGACATAGCCGTTCTCGACGGCGGTCGCCTGCGGCTCGACTCGGAAGGCGCTACCGTCGGCGCAATGCGAACCATGGTGGAAGCCGTCGCCATGCGCACCTTTGGCCTCGGCGGAGATTCGGAAGTCTCGCTCCATGAGCGGTCGCTGACTTCGACGATCGTTCTCGGACCCCGTCGGCTCGTGCCACTGGCGCTGGCCGCGGTGAAGCACGGCCATGCCATATATAAAGTACTCAAGCGCCAATTGCTCAGCCCTAACACCAGCCGGCTGGATGGCCGCTTCGCGTTGCGCACAGGAGTGCCCGAGCGTCTGGCTGCGGGCCTGACAGTTACCGAGGCGCGGCTCTATGCCGACATTTCGGCAATTCCCGCTGCGCTCGATCGGCTGCTCGTATCGACATCACAGGTCGCAACACTCAATCGCTTGGTTGCGCGTGGTCTGGTGCATATCGCGGGCTTCACGCCATCCGATGCGGCCCATGTGCTCGGCCGTCAGGGGAATTGGGATCCTGTCGCGGCTCGACTGGGCGCCGAATTGTTCTCGCGCAAGCGTGATGGCCAGGGGCATCAAGTCGCCAAAGACGCAGAAACTTTTTCCGAGATGGTTCTCGCCGCCGTTACCCGGCGTTCTGCCGAAGCACTTCTTGAAACAGTCTTTGCCGAGGATGGGCTGGATGGCGGCGTATCCGTTGCCAATCCGCTGGTTCAGCGGGCGATTGGCCGGCGAGGCGGCATGGCGCGGCTGTCGATCGCACTCGACCGGCCGGTAATCGGCCTGGGGGCCTCTGCCACGCTCCATTATGCCGGTCTACCGCAATTGATCGGCAATGACTGCAGCATCGCTGAACACGCAGATGTCGCGAATGCGCTGGGTGCCGTCGTCGGGCAAGTGAGGATGTCGGCTGAAGCGCGCGTCAGCCAACCCGAGATCGGCCTTTTCCGTCTGAATTCAGGCGAGCGGTTGGATGACTATGACACCGAGGACGAAGCGATGGCTGCCGCCGAGGCCCACATTTTTGCCTTGGCGGCAGGCCTTGCCGAGCGCGCCGGAACCGACCAGGCTCGGATCGAGATCGCACGGGACATAAGGGTTGCTACAATCGAAGGCGAACGCACTTTCGTCGAAGCCATCGTCGTCGCGACAGCCACCGGGCGGCCGCGTATCGCGTCGTGACGCAGATCATTGCCGCGCTGCAGCTATGGCCGCATGTACGAGCGTTGGAGCGCTTCAACGGTCACGGAGACGATGCAGATCTGGCGCCAGATATAGCCAAGAATACTGTGAGACATTACTCCGCAGAGGTTGGGGCAGTTTCCACGGTCGGCAAGCTTTCCTGCCTGTGTCGTGCTTTCGGGAACCAATCCTCGCAAACCCCATCCAATGGTTTAGAGCATGGAACTGGAGAGATCGATGTGCCTACAATCGCAAATTCTAGACGGCATCGAAGACGCCGCGCCGGCAGCCGCCGGGGGAAATTCAGTGAGAGAGCTTAGGCCAGTCGCCCGCGCGCGCCCGACGCGCTCCGATGCAGAGGCGGCGGTCAGGACTCTGATCTTATGGGCTGGCGACGATCCGGCCCTGTCCGGACTTATCGAATTCTCATAGCGGAATGTGACGATTCAAACGTCTTGCACGCGTTGACACTGCCTTTCGTGCGGAAATTTTAGGGGGGACTGATGGCAGCACCGACTTCTCGTCCTGCCGTCGCTTGTCCGTTGGTCGGATCGCCCCGTTACCTACTCCCAGAGATGCGATTTGTTGAGCGGGTTGCTAGCAACACCGAATCCTGAATCGCCGCGGGCGGTTCCGATCTTTCGGGTGTCGTTACGCAGCTAGGCAGCACAAGCACTCAATTTAGTGCGTGCGTTATCTCCCACAGCGACAAACCGGAAACTGCCGGGCGTTCAGGAGCAAGCATTTTGCCGGGTTTCGTTCGGTCGTTCCCACGCAATTTCCAGAACGCATGGTTTCAAAATCCGCACTATCGACGCTGTGGTGAGTTACTATAGCTTTGCCGGATTGACTATGGCGTTGGAAAACGAACCCCGACCCGCGCCGAACTGGCCAGGGTCGCCGAGCGCCGTCAGATTGGAATCAAAACGAACACCTTCTTCACCATTGGCCATTCCACGCGAACGATCGTCGAGTTCGCCGAACTGCTTCAGGCGTCTCGCGTCGATTTCGTTGTCGATGTAAGGTCGATGCCGCGCTCTCGCACCAATCCGCAGTTCAACGAAGACAGCCTTCCCATAACGTTGGCGCCGTGGCGGATCGGCTATGAGCATATCGCTGCGCTCGGCGGCTTGCGGGGCAAGGCGCGTGGGCCGGTGCCTTCCCCCAATAGCTATTGGCGCGTAAATAGCTTTCGCAACTACGCCGACTATGCGCTGACGGAGCCGTTCGCCAAAGGCTTGGCGCAACTGAGAGAGCTTGGCAGTGAGCGTCGCTGCGCAGTCATGTGTGCGGAAGCGGTCTGGTGGCGCTGCCACCGCCGCATCATTGCCGACTACCTGCTCGGAGAAGGCGAACACGTCATGCACATCCTCGGGGCAGGTCATGTCGAGGAGGCCAGCCTGACGCCCGGCGCTGTCGTGCGCGAGGATAGAACGATCGTTTATCCCGGGGAGCATTTCCTTGGGAACTAAACATCGATCATTGCCAGCGGTGCGGCCGGCTCAGTTTGCCTCCGGTGTCCCAAAGGCGTGGTCGATGATCGTCTGCGCCCTTGTCAGGATTTCACGCAAGTGATCTTGTCCGCGAAGACGCTCTCCGTAGATCTTGTAGATACCTTCGGTGCCCGAAACGCGCGCGTAAACCAGCCGTTTACCGTGGCCAGCTTAGTGCCGCCGGTTTCGGCATTGTTGCGGGTGCGCGGCTGATCACGGATCGGATCGGTTCTTCGGCCAAGGTCGTCGACGAGACATGCGGTGAAACCACGCCGAGACCGATCCAAGTGAGACGGTGCGCGCGGTCTACAACATTGATCCAACATGAAATTCGTCTCAGCCTGACCTATCCGCCGAGTGCGGGCCGCAATTTTTCCGAAACAGCCTGCAACTCACCGACAACCAGAAGGTCGACACCGGGAGCCGGAGTCAGCCGGTCATCATCTCACCAAGGCTCACGGAAGCACAGGCGAAGGAGCGTCTTCCGCGGCTTGACGGAACTACGGCCTTGTTTTCGCATGGTGTGGTTAGAGGATTGAATGCCAGAAGATGTCGCGCCAAGTCGCCGGCTTCGGCTGTAGGCTTTGAGATCAGCTTTCTTTCAGGGGCGAACGGAGGCCGCTGACTGTCGCAGCAGCCGCTGGACAATTCATTTGTCATTTGGCTGCCCTTTTCGAAGGCTCACGAGCAACGCTGGGTGCGCAGGTCGCTCACTTGAAGGTGGGAAAGAAGAGCGGTTTGGAATCCGGTGTCGACAGTTACGCCAATTTCTATAGCTTGATCCTGGTGTTGAAGCGGGCCGTTATCACTGTGGCTGCGGCTGGTGAAGTAGCAGATGAAGTGATTCTCGCCGGCTCGCATGCATCGGGAGAGACGAGTAATGGATTTTGATCCTGTATTCCTGTCGCGACTGCAATTTGCCTGGGTGATCGGCTGGCACATCCTGCTGCCGGCCATCACCGTTGGGTTGGCCGCCTTCATCGCGATGCTGGAGGGCATCAATTTTTTCACCGGGAAGGACATCTATCTCCGCATCTCGACGTTCTGGATCAAAATATTCTCGATTGCTTTCGGCATGGGCGTCGTCACAGGCGTTGTCATGCCTTTCCAGTTCGGCACGAACTGGAGCCGCTTTTCCGACGCGACCGCCAATGTCCTTTCACCGCTCTTCGCCTATGAGGGCCTGACGGCGTTCTTCCTGGAGGCGGCCTTCCTTGGCGTCCTTCTGTTCGGACGGCAGTTGGTGCCACGCTGGGCGCATTTTGTCGCCGCGCTGATGGTGGCACTGGGAACTTTGCTTTCTTCCTTCTGGATCCTGTCGGCAAATAGCTGGATGCAGACGCCGGCCGGCTACGAGATCATCGACGGCCGGTTCTTCCCGACCGACTGGTTCAAGGTGGTCTTCAATCCTTCCTTTCCCTACCGGTTGGCGCACACCGTCGTCGCCTTCTTCGTCACGACCGGCTTCGTCGTCATGGGCGTCGGCGCCTATCTGATACGTCGCGGGAGGTCGGCCGCGGAAGGGCGAACGATGCTGTCGATGACGCTATGGCTGCTTACAGTGCTAGTCCCACTCCAGATTTTCATCGGCGACCAGCACGGTCTGAACACGCTTGAGCACCAGCCGGCAAAGCTCGCTGCAATCGAAGCGCGTTGGGAAACCGCGCGGCAAGTGCCACTGACCCTGTTCGCTATTCCCGACGACAAGGGCGAGCGCAACCTCTTTGCCATCGACCTTCCACGGCTCGGCAGCCTCATCCTAACCCACCAGCTTGACGGCGAGATCAAGGGCCTCAAGGACTTTCCGGCCGATCAGCGTCCGCCCGTCGCGATCCCCTTCTTCGCCTTCCGCATCATGGTCGGCTGCGGCATGCTGATGCTCGGCCTCGTCCTTTTTGGTGGATGGCTTCGCTGGCGCGGCCGGCTGGACACTTCGCCGGCTTTTCTCACGATCACTCAGATCGCGGCGCCCATCGGTTTCGTGGCGGTTATCGCCGGATGGATTACCACCGAGGTCGGACGTCAACCCTGGACGGTCTACGGCCTTCTACGAACGGCGGAATCAGTGACACCGTCGCTAACGAGGTCCGATGTTGTCATCTCGCTGCTTGGCTACATCGCCGTCTATCTCATCATCTATCCCGCGGGCCTATTCCTGATGCTGCGCATCGTGCGCAAAGGCCCGTCCATCGTCGCCGACGAGGGCGCTGAGATTGAAGGGGGCAGGCCAGAGGCGCCGGTTCGTGCCGGAGCGGTCGAACTACGAGAGGGGGAAGTGCGATGAGCCAGGTTCTCGATTTCGTGCCGATATGGACGCTGATCCTCGGCATGGCGGTGTTTTTCTACGTGCTTCTGGACGGCTTCGACCTTGGCGTCGGCATGCTTTACGGCTTCGCGCCCGACACAGCGTCCCGCAACACGATCATGAACTCGATCGCGCCGATCTGGGATGGCAACGAGACATGGCTGGTGCTGGGCGGCCTGGGGCTTCTTGCGGCGTTTCCGCTCGCCTTCGCCATCATCATTCCCGCGGTGTATTTTCCCATTCTCGTCATGCTGCTGGCACTGGTGTTCCGTGGCGTGGCGTTCGAGTTCCGCTTCCGCGATGCCGAGCACAAGACCTTCTGGGACCATGGTTTCTGCTACGGCTCGGCCGTCGCCACCTTTGCTCAAGGGGTCGTGCTCGGCGCCTTCATCCAGGGTTTCGAGGTCACTGGCAGGCAGTTCTCGGGAGGGTCCTTCGACTTTCTGACGCCGTTCTCGCTTTTGACCGGCTTTGCCCTTCTGTTCGGCTATGGGCTTTTGGGCGCGGGCTGGCTGATCTTGAAGACAAACGGAGCCGTACAGGAAACAGCGCGTCGGCACGGCCGCGTGTGCCTTGTTGGCGTGCTCATCGGTATCGGCTTGGTCAGCATCTGGACCCCATTCATGAGCGAGGCCATCGCCTCGCGCTGGTTTGCCTGGCCCAACATTCTATACTTGGCCCCGGTGCCCGTAGCGACCGCGGCGGTGGCATTCTTCACGTGGCAGGTTCTGGACAGCGCAAGTGAGATAAAGCCCTTCATCGGCGCCATCGGTCTTTTCATGCTCTCTTACGTCGGTATCGCGATCAGCCTCTTTCCGATGATTGTTCCTTATCATTTCACGCTTTGGGAATCGGCTTCGTCCGAGCGCACGCAAGCCTTCCTGCTTGTCGGCACGCTCGTGTTGCTGCCGGTGATTCTGATGTACACCGGCTGGTCCTATTGGGTGTTTCGCGGCAAGGTCCGTACAGATGTCGGATATCATTGATTTCGTGTGCGCCACTCAGTCGCTTGGTGCCAGCTCTAACGAGACTGTGAGCTGCGGTGTGGCCGTTCCGGTGACGTCACCTAAACTGTCCGCAACCTATCGCCAAGAACTACCTGCGCAGGTACCCGCTCTTCTATGGCTCAGAAGCGCAGACAGCAGTGGGCCACTGTGCTTTGGAAGCTCACTGTGATCGGTCGGCCGACTTCCCTTTCTTGCTCAGTCTTTCAAGACCTCACCGACGCCGTTCCCTTTCAGGCTCTGCGCAACTAGTGCATTCCAAGCGATGTTTGATCGAACGGTCCTATGATGTTGCGATCCATGCCAGCCCACAGTTGAACGCGATGAGCCCCCGCTCGTGGTCTTCCCTCGACGTGCGGTTATGCGCTCAAATGCCCAAGGTCGACCGAAGCTGTGCAAACAGGTGTTCGCTGCAGTGCCCAGGAGATTGGGGTGTTGCGAAGAGGCCGGCGGGACCGGGCAGGCAGAAGACCGCAAGGCGCCGGAACAGATTCCGCTGTTCGATTCTGTCGGCTTTTTGATTTCGACGACCAAGATGTTCTCTTCACTGTCGCCGCGATGATGCACGACGATATCGGAGTAGACGGGCGTGTTTTCCCCACCGCATTTCAGTGGCAAGTTTAGCCGCTTCGGGCTGCCGTCAAGACTGACACGATTGTACTCGGCATCGACCTTGTGATCCGGAAAGAGCTCGCGCACGAAAAGATGGGCGAGCGTCGCCCCTAATGCGCGCTCGTTCACATCGAGTTCGAGCAGCTGCTTCTGGTCGTCCATGAATAACGTGACGGCCTTCTCCAGGCGGGATTTGATTTCCTCTATTTGCATAAGAGAATTCTGCCACAGAGCGCGGCGCAACCGAAACGCGAAACCCGTCGGGTGTCTGTTGGATGGTTTTTCCGTAGATCCCCGCCACTAGGCGGTGAAACACTCGGTGTGGCTCGTGGCGGGAAATAAAGAGCGGCGTCCGCATTGCTGCCAAACCTGTACGTTCCCGACAGGCTCGAAATCCTTGGCTGCTGGTGCAAGGCGGGCGGAGCTACGCCTTTGGGTGCTTCGCGCCGCCCGCTATTTGCGCGAGACACCGCTTCGTTTACCGGGCCTTCGGCTCACCATGCCGTTCCGCATCGAACGCCTGCCTTCCCTTTGCGGCCCACAAGTTCCGCGCATGACCGCCTTCATGGCTTTGCAGCTTGGCGGCGATCCAAAGCAGCGCGCCGTAGATGGTAGCGCGATCGTCATTGGTCAGATCAACGATGCCTGCCTTGGCGACGAGACCGCCAAGTTCGATGAGCTGCCGGGTACGCTTGCGACGCTCGACCTGCCATGTACGCATGTCATTGCGAGCCAGAGCCGCCTGTCTGCGATTGTGGGCTGCCCGATTGCGCTGGAGCGCTGCGAGGGTTGCGCTGAGATGCCGGAGCAGCTCGCCGGGACCGGCTTTCGAAAAACGTCACCCCACGCTTGGCCCATGCCTCGCGCTTTGCCGTGTCGACCGTCTCGGCAATTGCAACCAGTGCGCCGGCCAGTTCGTCGGTGCTGAGCTGATCGGCGCCGGTGGCGATCACCAGCTCGCCAAGTTGCTGCACCTTCCGCGTTTTGAGCTCGCGCGCTTTTTCTTCCAGCGCCTTCAGTTCGGCGTCGAAGTCCCGTGGTTTGCGCATGGCCTTCTCCATTGATTGTTGATGTGGCTATGATAGGCGAGCGCACCCCGGAAGGCTTCAGGGTTGCCGAGACAGCCCGGCACGGGCTGGTCCATCCCGAGAATTTTTCGAGGGAGGGCGCGCTTATACGTCGTGCCGACGTGCGCTTTGACGTGCAAATGATCTGGTCGCGATGGCGATCTATCATCTTCACGTCAAGGTCATTGGCCGCAAGGCAGGCTCGAGCTCGGTGGCGTCAGCCGCCTACCGTTCAGCGTCGCGGCTGCGCGACGAGCGGATCGAACGCAGCCATGATTTCTCGGCCAAACGCGGTGTCGTCCATTCCGAGGTGATGTTGCCTGAGGATGCGCCCGAGGCGTGGCGCGACCGCGAACGGCTGTGGAACGATGTCGAGGCGTTCGAGGTGCGCAAGGACGCGCAGCTTGCCCGCGAGGTCGAATTTTCGCTCCCGCGCGAACTCAGCCAGGCGCAAGGCATCGAACTGGCCCGCGACTTTGTACAAGTCGAGTTTGTCAGCCGGGGCATGGTCGCCGATCTCAATGTGCATTGGGACAGGGCGGAGGATGGCAGCCCCAAGCCGCATGCTCATGTCATGCTGACCATGCGGTCCGTGGACGCGAACGGTTTTGGGGCGAAGGTTCGAGACTGGAATGCTACCCAGATGGTCGAGCGCTGGCGCGAGCGATGGGCGGAGCTGGCCAATGAACGCCTTGCCGAACTCGACATCGACGCACGCATCGATCATCGCAGTCTGGAAGCGCAGGGCATTTCATTGGAGCCGCAAACGCAGATTGGTGCACCGGCGCAACGCATTGAGGGCGGTGGCCTTGCTGCTGGCGACATTGAAGCAGATCGCGCCGAACTGCATCGCGAGATCGCGCGCAACAATGGCGCGCGCATCCTTGCCGATCCATCCGTGGCGCTCGATGCCATCACGCATCAGCAATCGACCTTCACCCGAAAGGACATTGCCAAGTTCTCGCATCGCCACAGCGAAGGCATGGAGCAGTTCAACGAGGTGGTGGGAGCCATCAGCAACGCACCCGATCTGGTCGGACTCGGCAAGGACGGACGCGGCGAAGACCGCTTCACCACAAGGCAGATGATCGAGACCGAGCAGCGCCTTCACCGCGCTGCGCAGCGTATGGATTTGGACGAGCGCCACGCGGTGAGCAACGCACATCGCGAGGCAGCGCTGGCGCGGGCCGCGCAACGCGGGCTTGTCCTGTCAGGCGAGCAGACCGATGCGCTTGCGCACATCACCGATGGTCACGGGCTTGGTATCGTTGTCGGCTTTGCCGGAACGGGCAAAAGCGCCATGCTGGGCGTTGCGCGCCAGGCATGGGCAGCGGCGGGCTTCGAGGTTCGAGGCGCCGCACTCTCCGGCATTGCCGCCGAGAATCTGGAAGGCGGATCAGGCATCTCGTCACGCACCATCGCCAGTCTGGAGCATGGTTGGGGACAGGGCAGGGATCTGCTCACCGCCCGCGATGTGCTGGTGATCGATGAGGCCGGCATGGTCGGCACGCGCCAGTTGGAGCGCGTGCTTTCCCATGCGGCGGACGTTGGCGCAAAAGTCGTCCTCGTTGGGGATCCGCAGCAGTTGCAGGCCATCGAAGCCGGCGCTGCATTCCGTTCCATCCACGAGCGACGCGGCGGCGTCGAAATCGGTCAGGTGCGCCGGCAGCGCGAGGACTGGCAGCGCGATGCCACGCGCGATCTGGCAACCGGCAGGATCGGCGCCGCGATCGATGCCTATGACGCGCAAGGCATGGTGCATCAGGCTGCAACGCGCAATGAGGCGCGAGGTGAACTCGTCGAGCGCTGGGATCGTGACAGGCAGGCGCATCCAGAGGCGAGCCGGATAATCCTCACCCACACAAACGACGAGGTGCATGCCCTGAACCAGGCAGCGCGCGAGCGCATGCGCGCTGCCGGCGATATCGGCGACGAACTGCAAGTGACTGTTGAACGCGGTGCAAGGGCGTTCGCCAGCAGCGACCGGGTCATGTTCCTGCGCAACGAGCGCGGGCTTGGCGTCAAGAACGGCACGCTCGGCATCGTGGAGGAAGTCAGCACACAGAGCATGACGGTTTGCGTCGAGGATGGGAGGTCGGTTCGCTTCGACCTGAAAGACTACGCCCACATCGACCACGGCTATGCCGCGACCATTCACAAGGCGCAAGGCATGACCGTCGACCGGGCCCATGTGCTGGCAACGCCGGGCATGGATGCGCATGGCAGCTACGTTGCTCTGTCTCGGCATCGAGACGGGATGGACCTGCATTATGGCAGCGACGACTTCAGTACGCGCGAGCGGCTCGCACGTACGCTGTCACGGGACCGCGCCAAGGACATGGCGTCGGATTACGAGCGGATCGACCCAGCGCAACACTATGCCGAGCGGCGCGGCATCACGTTCCGCCAGCGCGTGGTCGAGATCGTGCGTCGGATCGTTCCGGAGAAGCTGCGCGACAGGATTGGCGGACTGCTGGACGGGTTGCGCTCGCCCGGAGACGGTGAGCCCATGCAGGAACGTGCATCTGGGCCGGGAAGGGAAAATGTTTGGGCGCGTATCGGAGATGTTGGCGCCACGCCTGGAAGAGAAGCTTTTGCTGGGGGAGCGCAGCTCGACACGAATGTGCCGGAGAACCCAGAAGCAGAAATGCGCCGAGCCCGCACCCAGGCGCTTGTTCGTCACGCGCGCGCTATCGACGCGATCCTCAGTACTGGGAATGCGGGCGGGCAGGGCAGCCCCGAGCAGATGCGCGAATTGAGGGATGCCCGTAGCGCTTTCGAGAAGGTGCGGCCGCATGGCTGGCGCGATGCAGAAGCCGCCTATGTGAAAAATCCCGAACTTGTCCGCGAGGCAGGCGCCGGCCGCGTCAGCCGCATCGTGCTGGCTCTCCAGCTTGAAGCGGAAATCCGCACCGGGGTGGACATCGATCCCGGCCGCCGCGCCGACCGTTTCGTCGAACGTTGGCAAAAGCTCGACCGGACGGGACGGGAGCAATATCAGGCCGGCGACATGTCCGGCTACAAGTCAACGCGATCGGCCATGTCCGATATGGCCAAGAGTCTTGGACGCGACCCTCAACTTGAATCCCTGCTGGCAAACCGCAAACGCGAGCTTGGCATCAGCGTGGATTCGGGTCGTCGCCTGGGCGCGGAACTCGCCTTCAACCATGGCATCGGTAAGGGGCGCGGAATCGGTATCTGAACCCCTCCGATTTGCGGCCGTTTCCACGCTACAGGCGGGTGAAGCGAAAAATAGGATTGCGCCCAGCATTGGTGCGCCCTTTGTCCCAGCGGATACCGACAACAACCAGTGAGAAGCAGGCGAGCTATGCCCGAGCCGGATCGCATCATACGCCTCAGAACCGTCCTTGACCGGACCGGCCTGTCCCGTTCGACAATCTATCGCAAGATCTCTGAAGGCACGTTCCCGGCTCAGATCAAGATCAGCATCAACGGAGCGGGCTGGCGGGAATCGGAAATCGACAGATGGATCGACAACCCGGTTGCATGGCGAGCAGAGCATTAGCTCTGATTGCGAGACAAACGAACGCCACGGCCACCGCCGTTCTCGGGGATAAACTCTATTCCCGCCGCTTCGTCGGTCAGGGCCGCCGCAATCTGACGCCCGGATGATTGCCGTTAGTGAATTCCACACCCTCTGCCTCAAGAACAACGCGGATTTTGTCCTGGGTTTCAGCAGAGACTGCAGCGACGCGCGCACTGTCGCTCTCACAACGTTTTACAGTAGGAATTGAAACGCCGGCCCGCTTGGCAAGCTCCGATTGTGATAGGCTAATCAAAGCTCGGGCCGCCCGCATTTGTGCTGCTGTCACCAATTTCTGTTGATCCCTTTAGATCATTGCGCTATGATCCAAAGGTATCAGTGGATACCCTTGGCCGGTTGTCGAGGGTGCGGCTAGACGCAGTGTTGACGCACCGTGCCTAGCCTGACCACGCCAAAGCTGTCTGGAGCTCGGATCATGGCTGATTCCGACAATACCACGACTTTGCCTTTCGTCATCGACCGGCAAGGCGGTAAGCCGGACGGTCCCGAACGGCAAACAATAGACCCGGCCTTAGGTCTCTGGAGCGAGTGGCGACAAGCTCGATATGCCTCATTGCTGTTGTGTCGGGTGCAGCAACGTTTAGAGGCACGAATGAAGGTCAATACCGGAATTCCGGTATTGACCCCGGGCGAATCCTTGTCTTGGCGGATGTCGGTGGCCGCGCCGGATGCGAGCGCCGAATATGCGGCGGCTCGCGAGGCAGAGGTGTTTGCCATGACCGAGGCACTCAAATTTCAGGATGCAATCCCCAGCGTTGCTGCTCTGACGCTCGCTGGGATCATCGCAAAGCTGGAGATGATTGTTGGCGCCGACCGGGACATCGGCGATCCGACGGATTTCCCATGGCCGCACATTGCGTCCGTATTGCACGACCTGAAGGCATTTGCGGGCGATCTGGCAGCCTACCGACCGGACCGCACCATCACCCGTGCTGACGTGGCGCGACACTGGGACGAAGCCATCAAGCTCGTGACGGCGCTTTCGACCGAGGAATCCAAACAGAATGCGCCTGTTTTGTGAACTTTTCGTGGGCGTCAAATACGTGGGCCTCCGGCTTGGCGGCATCTCTCCCGTGGAAGAATGGCAGGTTGGAAAGTTCGACGACGCCGGCATGCTCCTTACTCGGTCCACCAGCCATTTCAGATGCTTACATTGAGTTGCATCGCACCAAACGACTCCTCCGCAAGCTGGACGAACTATCGGTGGAACTCTCTCAGCCGCGCGTTAGTTTTGCGAAGGTCTTGGCAGTCATTGCTGCTGTCAGCGTCGCGTCGGTGGGGCCACCGGTTTCCTAGCTGAGGCGCCGCAGGCCATTGCTACTATCACAAGCTTAATCGGCGCCGACAAAGAGGCAGAAGACGCTGAGACCACGAGGCTTGGACCTCCGCCATCACCCAAGGCTCTCCCTGCGCCAGCCAGGCGGATCGCGCCTCCGGCGGTCAAGCACAGAGAGCTTGATGACGAGATCCCGTTTTGAATCGTTGTTTCAAGGCAGCGCGATTGTAGCCGCCGCATCCATCGGAGGCGTTCAACGCCGCCGGAGATTGCGGACTGATACCGCCACTCGCGTCAACTATGCAGCCCTCGCTGCTTGGATAGTGTGGAGCATTTCCGGCTTGAGGTGCGTATAGCGCCGCAACATCTTCCAATCCTTATGTCCTGTAACCAGCGCTACCTGTTCGATTGTGAACCCAGCTTCGAATAGCCGGCTCGTCCCTTCGTGACGCAAGTCATGAAAATGAAGGTCGTGGATGCTCAGGTCGGCACACCCTCGACGGAAGGCGGTGCCGACTGACCGATGATTGAACGGGAAAATTCTGTCATCGTCGTTGCTTCGCTTGGCCCTCTGCTCCTCAACAATGGTCCACGCGTCGTAACCGGTCGCCGCGAACAGCGGTATGCGTTGATTGTTACCGCTCTTGTTTCGGGGATCTTTCCGATCACGGATGAGAAGCATCCGCGTGCGAGTTTCCAAATCGGACCAACGTGCCGTGCAGATTTCTTCCTGGCGCATCGCGGTTGCGACGGCGAAACGTATGATTTGGCTAAGTGGGGCCATCTGACGAGGATTTGCATCGAAGTGAGCGATCAGTCTGTCGAGCTCATCTTGGGTCGGCCGCCTGTCGCGCTGATTTCCTTTCCCAATCAGGCCAAGTCTCTTTAGGGCGATACGAGCTAAATCAACCGGTTCGACCTTAACGGGCAGGCCGTGAACCGCCGCGGCATGAGCCAGAATGAGTTTTACAAATCCGATGTCGATACCGAGAGTCATCGGTCCGGCACCTTGGGCGGCTCGATCGCGACCAAAGCGAATGAGCCGCTCGCGATCGAGCGCTGCTAGGTTGCACTTCCCCAAATGCCGTTGGAGCATATCGAGGGCCGCGGCCTTGGAGCGGCGCGGGGACTTGCCTACATCACACATGTCGTCGATATGAAGGTCGATGAGGTCGCCGAAAGTTTTGAGGCGCGCAATGCGGGACTTAGTAGGCGTCTCGCCGCGATCGACCTGACGCTCGGTTTCAGTTGCCCAGCGTCGCGCGTCGTCTCGGCGCAGGAAGGTCTCACTGACGTAGCGACCTTTGCGACGGACCTGGACACGCCAGGAGCCGGACGAGAGTTTTGTGTAGGTGGCCATTTCTTCGTGTGCGCTCCGTGTGCACTGAGAGATCGAAACGTGGCGAAAAGGGTCGTATCCTGGCGTAAAGTGGCGTGGCCGCGATTGCGACTAACGAGTTGATGTTAAAGAAAAAATGCTGAAAAATCAAGAGCATAGACTGGCCGTGGCGCCGATGATGGACTGGACGGACCGGCATTGCCGCTTCTTCCATCGCCAGCTGACGACCTGTGCGCTGCTCTACACCGAGATGGTGGTGGCCGACGCGGTCATCCAGGGCGCGCGCGATCGGCTGCTTGGCTTCGATCAGGCGGAACATCCAGTCGCCTTCCAGCTCGGCGGCTCCGACCCCGCGAAACTTGCCGAGGCGGCGCGCATTGGCGAAGCGTTCGGCTATGACGAGATCAATCTCAATGTCGGCTGTCCGTCGGACCGCGTCCAGTCAGGTACGTTCGGCGCCTGTCTGATGAAAGTGCCCGACCTTGTCGCCGACTGCGTCGCGGCCATGAAAGCGACGGTGAAGATCCCCGTCACCGTGAAATGCCGCATCGGCGTCGACGAACAGGATCCCGAACCGGCGCTCGATGCGCTGGCGAACGGGGTTTTCGAAGCCGGCACCGACGCCTTGTGGGTGCATGCGCGCAAGGCCTGGCTGGAAGGGTTGAGCCCGAAGGAAAACCGCGACATCCCGCCGCTCGACTACAACAGGGTCTATCGGCTGAAGGCCGGAAAACCGAACAAATTCATTGGTATCAATGGCGGAATTCAGTCGCTTGACGAAGCGCGTCGGCATCTCGATCATGTCGACGGCGCCATGCTTGGCCGCGCCGCCTACCACACACCAGGTATTCTGGCTGGCGTCGATGCCGCGTTCTACGGCACTGAGCCAGCGGCATTCGATTTCGCCGCCCTGATCGATGCGATGGCGGACTATGCGGCGCGCCATATCGAACAGGGTGGGCGGCTTGGCCATGTCACCCGCCACATGGTCGGGCTGTTCCACGGATTGCCCGGCGCGCGCCGCTATCGCCAGATTCTATCGACCGACGCGACCCGGCCCGGCGCCGGGCCGGACGTGCTGAAGACGGCTTTCGCGGCTGTGGTATTCGGCGGAGCGGCGGCGGAAGCGGCCTGAAGCACCTCAGTCCCGGAGGACCATGCGGTCGCCGCGCACGTCGAAGCCCGACAGCGAGCCGATGAAGTTCATGCCGAGCAGGCTCTGGCTGAGCATGCCAGGTGCCGCCACCATCACCGACATGTCCTTGCGCACGATGCCGCCGATCGCCACCTCGTTGGTCTTGACGGCTGCGGCGCGCGCCATGCCGTTGGCGGTCGAAACCGGTATCGTGTAGTTGAGCACCGCCGGATTGAAGCCAGCGGCTTGCGCGTCCTGCGACGTCAGCACGGTGCTGGTCGCGCCGGTGTCGACCACGGCGCGGACCGGGTTGCCGTTGATCAGGATGCGCGCTTCGAAGTGGCCATTGTCGGCCTTGTCGAGGGTCACGGTGGCGTGGCCGTCTTCGACGCCGAGCGCCAGCGGACTGCCGGGAACGAGGCCCGCGGTCACCCGGCTGGCAACGTCCTGCAGTTCGTAGCGATACTGATAGCCGGCGATCAGCGCGAGCACGATTGCCGCCCAGGCGCCAAGATTGCGGGCCATATCGCCCAATGGGCGGCCCGACCGCAGCAGGCCGGCACCGATAAGGGCACCGAAGGCGCCAAGCCAGATCAGCCGGCCGAAATCGTCATTGTCGACGCCGAGCGTGCTGCCGGCGGAATCGTTGAGCATGAGCAGGACTGCCCCCATGCCGATCACGGCCATCAGAATCCAGAACAGCCGGCCCATCCGTGCCTCGTTAAACCAAAGAGTTAGAGCAGTTCGCCGTTTCCGTGAAACGATCAACTGCTTAGAGTGCGTCGCGTTCGCGCGCCATGCGGGTGCGGCGCGTTTCCCGGCGCGGCCGGCGCTCGACCGTTTCCAGCCGGGCCGGCAGTTCGGCCATCACGCTGCGGCGCGTTTCCGGCGTCATCCCCATCCAGGCACCGATTTCCTCGCGCGTGCGGCCGCAGCCGAAGCAGAAGCCGGTCTTCATGTCGATCGAGCAGACGAGGATGCACGGGGATTCGATGGCCGTCATGACTTTCTCTTGAGGTTTCCGCTCGGAATCCCTCGTTCCATCTCCACATGGTGCAACGGCAAAGCCAATGCAAGCCCTCGCGATCGCGCCCTCCGCCGCCGTCTTTGCGGCAATCAAGCAAGAAGGACGATTGGGCAAGAAGGACGATCGGGCAAGAAGGGCGACCGGGCAAGAAGGACGATCGAGAGGTTGTGCCGATCACGCAAGGCAGCTATGCCGCTCACCACCTCCAGGAACGATTGCTCCCGACATGACCAGCGCACTGCCTTTCGACGATTTTCGCAACCTGCTCGCCAGCCTGCCAGCAGCCGACATGACAGCCCAGGCACGCGTACGCACGCTGTTCGCCAAAGCCGACAAACCGGGGAATTCGCTTGGCCGTATAGAGGACGTCGCCGCGTGGCTTGCGGCCTGGAGCGGCCGGGCTCCGCCCGCCGTGACAAGGCCGCTGATGGCGGTCTTTGCCGGCAATCATGGGGTTGTCAGGCAGGGTATTTCGCCGCGTCCGGTGGCGGCGACCGCCAACGCGGTCGAGCTTTGCGCGGCCGGCGGTGCCGCGATCAACCAGATCTGCATTGCCAACGACCTCGGGCTGAAAGTGTTCGATCTTGCCCTGCACATCCCGACCGGCGACATCACCGTGGACGCCGCGCTCGACGAGCGCGGCTGCGCAGCCACAATGGCCTTCGGCATGGAAGCGATTGCCGGCGGCACCGACCTGCTTTGCCTCGGCGATCTGGGCGTCGGCAATTCGACCGTCGCCGCGGCCTTGCTCGCCGCGCTGTTCGGGGGCAGGGGTGCCGACTGGATCGGCCCGGGGTCCGGCGCCGATGCGGCGATGCAGGCCCGCAAGGCGGACGTCGTCGATGCGGCGCTGGCCTTTCACGCCGGCCATCTCGAAGACCCGTTGGAGGTGCTGCGCCGGGTCGGCGGCCGCGAGTTCGCGGCGATGGCCGGCGCCATCCTCGCCGCGCGGATGCAGAATATCCCCGTGCTGCTCGACGGCTTTGCCGCGACGGCCGCCGCGGCGGTGCTGCATGCCGCGAACCCTTCGGCAATAGACCATTGTCTTCTTGCCAGCCTGTCGCCGGAGCCGGGCCACGCCCCGGCCGCCGAACGGCTCGGCCTTCGACCGCTGCTCGACTGGGGCATAAGCCACGGCGAAGGGGCAGGGGCGGCGCTTGGCGCAGGCCTGATCAAGGCGGCGGCACTGACCAGCTCGGGCATGGCAGCCGCTGTTCGAGGCTAGACGCTCCGCGCTTCGATGAAATCCGCTATCGCCGCCGTGCGGCCACCGCCGCGGTCGGCAAAGCCGGCAGTTCTTCCATCACCCGGCTCAGCGGGAAGATGGCGATCGCCTCGGTGCCTTCGCGCAGCTTGGAATGAAGTTCGAACTCGCCGCCATGCATGGCGAGCAGGCCTTGCACGATCGGCAGGCCAAGCCCCGTGCCCTGTTCGGCGCTCTTGATGGCGATCGAGCCCTGGCCGAACGCCGAGAGCACCACCGGGATCTCGTCCTCGGGTATGCCGGGGCCATTGTCCTTGATCGAAATGTATTGTCCACCGCCCGCCGTCCAGCCGACGCGCACACGGATCTCGCCGCCGGTGGCGGTGAACTTGATGGCGTTGGACAGGAGGTTGAGCGTGATCTGGCGCAAAGCGCGCTCATCGGCGAACAGGCGCGGCAATGTCTGTTCGAAATCCTGGATCACGCGAATATCCTTGTTGCGTGCCTTCAGCTCCATCATGTGGCAGCAATCCTCGACGATGTTGAGCAACATCACCGGCTCTTCATTGAGCTGGTAGCGGCCGGCTTCGATGCGCGAGAGGTCGAGGATCTCGTTGATCAGGTCGAGCAGATGCTGGCCGGAATCATGCACGTCATGCGCGTAGTCGCGATAGGTCGGATTGCTCATCGGCCCCAGCACCTCGTTCGCCATCACCTCGGAAAAGCCGAGAATGGCGTTGAGCGGCGTGCGCAATTCGTGGCTCATCGAAGCGAGGAAACGCGATTTTGCCAAATTGGCATCCTCGGCCCGCCGCCGCGCCTCGTCCGACATCGATTTCGCTGTCTCCAGTTCGGCGATCAGCGCGTCCTTTTCCGAGCGGAACGACAACATCATGAGGGATGAATCGTTGAGGTGACGGGCGACATAGGCGAAGAAAGGCAACGACAAGACCAGCAGCCCGGCCATGATCGCCTCGAGCGGCATCCACAGCTTGGCGCCGGCATAGGCATAAAGCGCCACCGGAACGGCAAAGGTCGCCAACAGTGCCCCGCGAAGGGACGAGGCCATGATAGCCGTCCCCGCCATGGCAAACAACAGAACCACCGCCTTGACCACATGCAACTGGTCGACCGCACAGGCGCCGCAGCCCAGCCAGACGAACCATGCCCAGCCGAGACCGCAAAGGAAATGGCCGCCCAGGAATTCCCTGCGCGCTTGCAATGGGTTGAGCTCGGAAGCTTCCGTGCGCTCGATCCGACGCGCCATGAAGACGACGATCGTGTAGCAGGTGAGCGTGAATAGCGCCCAAAGCCCAATCTCATTGCCGACGCCGGCGAGCCGGCCGGCCGCGGCGATCGCCAGGACGAGCAGCGGGATGACCACGGCGCCGCTTGTCATCGCGCGGGCGTGCAGTTTCAGGAGTTCGCGGTCGAAATCGAGATTGCCGGCCTGCTGCGAAAGACGGTCGCGCGTCTTGCGCACCGCGCGTGCCACATCGCTGTTGCGATGGGGTTTCCTGCGGTCCACAATGAACTTGTCCGCTGTGTTCGAGCGTTGCAAAGGCATGGAAACTTCAATTTATGCGCGCAGCGATTTCAAGGTGTTAAGCTACGTTCGAATGATTAACCAACCGTTTGCCATATGAGTCGTTCCTGGTCGCCAAGACCGCGCCGGCGATACGCGGCGCCGCGCCCGAGAAGCTTGTGGCGCAAGCTGCTGGACTACGGCCTGGCTGCCATCATCCTGGGACTGCTGATCTTGCTCGCGGCGCGCCTCGACCGGGTCGAGACGCGCAAGACGCAAGGCACGGCCATCGTCAATGACGGCGATTCCATCACGCTCGGCACCGAACGCATCCGCATGCGCGGCATCGACGCCCCAGAGTACACGCAGACCTGCCGCAGGAACGGCGCCGACTATCCCTGTGGCACGCTCGCGCGCCAGTCGCTGGTACGCCTGATCGCTGGCAGGCCCGTCACCTGCAGCGGCTGGCAGCGTGACCGCTATGGCCGGTTGCTTGGCGACTGCAAGGCCGGGGGCACCGACCTCAACCGCGCCCAGGTCGAGGCCGGCTGGGCCGTCGCCTATGGCGGCTTCGAAAGCGAGGAAGCAACTGCCCGCGCGGCGAAATCTGGTATCTGGGCGGGCACGTTCGATCAGCCGCAGGACTGGCGCGACAGCCATCACGGCGAGGTCGTCGAACGAAAACACGGTACGCTGGCGTCGATTGGCGACGCCGCTCGGGAGATTTTTCGCTTCTGGTGAAGCGCATCTGCCTGGAGGAAAAGGAGGATCGAATGAAGCTCTTCGACGGTGGCCGGGCGCCCAACCCGCGGCGGGTTCGTGTTTTCCTTGCCGAGAAGGGGATCGCGGTGCCGCTGGTGTCCATCGACATGGGTGCGCTGGAGCACAAGGGCCAGGCGGTACGTTCGCGCAACCCCTTGCAAAGGCTGCCGGTGCTGGAGCTCGATGACGGCACCGTCATCACGGAATCCGTCGCCATCTGCCGCTATTTCGAGGAGTTGCATCCGGAGCCGGCCCTGTTCGGACGCGGTGCGCTCGGCAAGGCGCAGGTCGAGATGTGGCAGAGGCGGATGGAGTTCAACCTGCTCAGCAGCGTCACGCAGGCTTTTCGCCACATCCACCCGGCCATGAAGGACTGGGAAATCCCGCAGATCCCGGAATGGGGCGAGGCCAACAAGCCGAAGGCTGTCGAATTTCTCAAACTTCTCGACGGTGAGTTGGCGAACCGGGAATTCGCCGCCGGCGACGATTATTCGATTGCCGATATCACCGGCCTGATCGCCGTCGACTTCATGAAACCGGCACGCATCAAGGTGCCGGAGGAATGCACCAATGTGCTGCGTTGGCATCAAACGATCTCCAGCCGGCCGAGTGCGGCTGCTTGAGCGTGGAACTCGACAGCTTCGCGGCAGCGGTCCGCGCCTGCCGCATCTGCGTCGAAAACCCCATCGGCAAACCGCTGCCGCATGAGCCGCGACCGGTGCTGCGGCCATCGTCCAGCGCCCGCATCCTCATCGCCAGCCAGGCGCCGGGAACCAAGGTGCACCTGTCAGGCATGCCGTTCACCGATGCCTCGGGCGACCGCCTGCGCAACTGGCTCGGCGTGACCAGAGACGAATTCTACGACACAGAGAAATTCGCCATCGTGCCGATGGGCTTCTGCTTTCCGGGACAGGACGCCAAGGGCGGCGACCTGCCGCCGAGGCGCGAATGCGCGCCTGCCTGGCGCGCGCCCTTGATGGCCCTGATGCCGCGGATAGACCTGGTGCTGACGATCGGCATCTATGCGCAATCCTGGCACATGGGCGCCGCGCGCCGCCCCTCGCTGACGGAAACGGTGAGGGACTGGCGCGCCATCTGGGAGAATTCCGTTGGTGCAAAAGTCTTGCCGCTGCCGCATCCGTCCTGGCGCAATACCGGCTGGTTGAAGCAGAATCCGTGGTTTGAAATGGATTTGCTGCCTTTCCTGCGGTCGGAAATCCGCTATCGCCTCGGCTAGGCATTCAGCAAGAAATCACTCGCTTTTACGCCGTTCGGCAGAATTTCTTTCTTGTGAAAGGCCGAAATAAGAGGGAGTATAGCCAATCCATTCCCCAGGAGCGCTTCAATGGACCGCCTCGACAGAAAAATTCTCCGCCTCCTGCAGGAGGACGCGACGCTCGCGGTCGCCGATGTCGCCAAGAAGGTCGGTCTGTCGACCACACCTTGCTGGCGCCGGATCCAGAAGCTCGAGGAAGAGGGCGTCATCAAGCGGCGCGTCGCCATTCTCGATCATGAGAAGGTCAATGTGCGGGTCACCGTCTTCGTGTCGATCCGCACCAATTCGCACAGCCACGAATGGCTGCGGCGGTTTTCCGAGGTCATCCAGGAATTTCCCGAGGTGGTCGAATTCTACCGCATGAGCGGTGACGTCGATTATCTCTTGCGCGTCGTGGTGCCCGATATTGCCGCCTATGACGCATTCTACAAGCGGCTGATCGCCAAGATCGAGATCCGCGACGTGTCGTCGTCCTTCGCCATGGAGCAGATCAAGTACACCACCGAAATCCCGCTCGACTACATGGTGCTGGACAAGGAATCGGGTGCCAACGCGGCCTGAGACAAGGTTGCTCCTCAGTTCTTCTTTTTGTTGAGGAAACTCCAGGGCGAATTCACCGGCAAGGTGATGGTGTCCGGTACGGTGTCGACGCCGACCACCTCCGCCTTGCGCACGCTATATCCGGACTGAATGACGCTGACGCCGTCGAGAATGAACAGCTGGCTCTTCTCCATGTCCGGCCTCAGGGCGCCGGTGACGGCCACCGGCTGGTAGGCTTGCGAGATCTTGTATGGACGGGCTGGTGTGACCAGCACGATCTGGTTGGGCGGTGGCGTCGGCATGTGGCTGCACGCACCCGTCCACGGCACCAGCAGAAACTGATAGACGAGGTCGCCGTCGCGATCGACTGGCAATGCATAGCCGGCCAATTCTATGGTCTTGTCCCTTAGATCGAGCGACAGCGTCTCGCCGTGATCGGGCAGCTTTGCCGCGATCATCGGCAACCCTGCGTCTTCGGCAACCGCCTGGGTCGCCGGGCGGAGATCCTTCCAGAATATATGTGAGGTTTCGGCCGAGGCGGAAGTGGCCGCGGATGCAAACAGTGCGGCCGCGAGCGCTACGATCGACTTGAGAAGATTGCTCATCGGCCGCTTCCTTTGCGGGCGAGTAAAGACGCCGCCGCCGATGACGTCAACGCTCCAACCGCATCACATGTCGGCGAGAACCGGCCATGCCGATCTCGTGGAAGCCGCGAACCGCAAATAGATCGCGAAAGCCCATAAAACGATAACTCGGCGACGCATCCTCCACCGGATAGGCCTCGATGATACGCGCCCCCTTGGCGAAGGCATGGTCAATGGCTGCGTCGAGCAAAGCCCCGGCAAAGCCGCCGCCGCGCAGCGCCCTTGGCACATAAAAGCAGACGATCGACCACACGCCGGTCTCGCTGTCATCCTGCCGATTTGAAAGCCTGCGATAGGTTTCGCGCGGCGCAACCGAACACCAGCCGACCGCCTCGCCGTCTATCTCGGCGAGGATGCCGACTGGTGTGCCGGCATCGATGAGCGCCATCATCAGGCGTTTCTTCTCGTCGCTCTGGATGTGTTCGCGGCCGGAGTGCCGCCAAGCCATGCACCAGCAATATTTCGGCGCGCCGGGCTGTTCGAACAAGGTCTCGAAGCCGCCGCGCGTTGCCCGCGTCACCTCGGTGAAACGGATATTGGCGATGTCAAACTTTTCTGACGGCGAGGCGTTCGAGTGTCTTGGCATCGGATAGTTCCTTCGCGGCGTCCTTGCCGATCCAGCGCGCGGTCTTGTCCGTGGCGGCCGCAAGTTTCCGCGCCAGGACAAGGGCAGGGGCATGCAAGTCCGTCGAGCGCTTGCCGATTTGCCGCAACGCCCAGTTGACCGCCTTCCTGACGAAGTTGCGCTCATCACCGGCATGGGCTTCGATCAAGGGCAGGTAGGACAGGAACGTCGCGTCCGGCTCCTTTTTCAGATGCACGGCCGCCCATGCGAGCATGGCGAAGGCCGTGCGGCGCACGAATTCACGCTCGTCGACGGCGAACTCCTCGATCAGCTCGCGCCAGAACGGCGTATCGACGAACAGGTCGGAGACAGTGTCGACGATCTCCCAGGAATCGAAGTCGCCGGCCCAGCGGCGGCAATCCTCGATGGTGATCCTCTTCGGCTCGCCGGTGAACGCCGCCATCAGCCGCGCTTCGCGAATGCCGCTGTTCCACAGCGCCAGGGACCGCTCGTGGTTGCGCTTCAGCTTGCGCGCCAGGGGCCGCAAATCCGTGTTGCCGACGCCGAGCGCGGTGGCGGTGTTGATGCCGAACCGGGCCATGCCGGCGCGGTTCTCCTCGGTGCCGATCGAGCGCAGATGCGTGACGATGTCCTGCGCGGTCCAACCTGGAACGGGCAGGGACATCGTCCCTACTTCTCCAGCCGTGCCAGCAGCGAGGACGTGTCCCAACGCTTGCCACCCATCGCCTGCACGTCCTTGTAGAACTGGTCGACAAGCGCGGTCACCGGCAGGCTGGCGCCATTGCGATCGGCCTCCGCCAGGCAGATGCCGAGATCCTTGCGCATCCAGTCGACGGCGAAACCGAAATCATATTTTCCGGCGTTCATCGTCTTGTGCCGGTTTTCCATCTGCCACGAACCGGCCGCGCCCTTGGATATCACCTCGATCACCTTCTCGATGTCGAGCCCGGCCTTCTTGCCGAAATGGATGCCTTCGGCCAAACCCTGCACGAGGCCGGCAATGGTGATCTGGTTGATCATCTTGGTGAGCTGGCCGGCGCCCACCGGTCCCATCAGTCCAACCATGCGGGCATAGGCGTCGATGATCGGCCTGGCGCTGTCGAAGGCGGCCTGGTCGCCGCCGACCATGACCGTCAGCACGCCGTTCTCCGCGCCGGCCTGGCCACCGGAGACGGGCGCGTCGAGGAAGGAAAACCCGCTCGACCGCGCGGCTTCCGCCAGTTCGCGCGCGACTTCCGCCGAGGCCGTGGTGTTGTCGATGAAGATCGAACCTTTCTTCATCGCCTTGAACGCGCCTTCGGGACCTGTCGTCACCGAGCGCAGATCGTCGTCATTGCCGACGCAGGAAAAGACGAAATCCTTGCCCTCGGCGGCCTGCGCCGCCGTCGCGGCAAGGCTGCCGCCATGTTTGGCGACCCACTGTTCGGCTTTCGCGCGGGTGCGGTTGTAGACGGTGACGTCGTGGCCGCCCTTGTTCTTCAGGTGCCCGGCCATGGGATAGCCCATGACGCCAAGACCGAGAAATGCCACAGATGCCATGAGCTTGCCCTTCAGACTGAAAATGGAATTGTTGCGAAAGCTCTAGGCTCTGCGCTCAATTCGTCAAGACGCGCATGGTCCGATCGACTGGTACAGCCGAATCGAAAATGATCAGCGTTTCAGGTGGATGGTGATCCGCCGCTCGATCCATTCGATGCCATGGCGCAACAACTCGACCATCACGAGATACACCAGGGCAACCCAGATATAGGCCTGGATGTCGAAGGAGTTGGCGAAGGCGAGTTTTGCATTGCCCATCAGGTCGTAGACGGTGATGATGGCGACGATCGCCGACGCCTTGACCATCAGGATCAGCTCATTGCCGTAAGGCCGCAAGGCGACGATCAGCGCTTGCGGCAGGACGATCTTGCGCAGCGTCTGCAATTTGTGCAGGCCAAGCGAAGCAGCTCCTTCCCACTGGCCCCTCGGCACGCTCTCGATGGCGCCGCGCAGGATTTCCGCCTGGTACGCGGCAGTGTTGAGCGAGAAGGCAAAGACGCCACAGTTGAAGGCATCTTTGAAAAAATCCCAGAGCCCGATCATCTGGAGCTCCGGCCGGAACGAACCCAGCCCGTAATAGACCAGGAATGTCTGGACCAGCAGCGGCGTGCCCCGGAAAAAGTAGACGTAGCAATAGGCAAGGCCGGACAGGATCCGGTTCCTGGACATACGCCCATACGCAACAGGTACCGACAGAACGGCGCCAAGCACCATCGAGATGGCCACCAGCGACAGGGTGACGCCCAGCCCCCGCAGATAGGCCGGCGCATATTTGGCGAAGAAGGCGGCGTTCCAGGCAAAGAAGAGGTAGCTGACGATGCCAAGGCCAAAGGCTATCCACAGGCCAACCAGCGCATAGCCGACGATACGCTTGCGTGGCCAGCCGCGCACCTGCGGCGGCGGCCGTTCAACCATCGTGGCCGTGGCACTCATCGTTGCGCCTCCCGTTTGCCGAGCGAGCGCAAGATGGCGCTGGTGGCGAAAGACGACACGATGGCCAGACCGAGAAAGACCAAGGCCGCCACGCCATAAAACAGGAACGAATGTTTTGTCACGCGAGCGGCCACACCGGCGTTGCGCAACGTCTCTGCCAGACCGACGACCGACACCAGCGAGGTGTCCTTCAACAGGCTGAGCCAGCAATTCTCGAGACCGGGGAAGGCGATGCGCAGCAGCTGCGGCAAGATCACCTTGCGCATTGTCTGCCCGTAGGAAAGACCGATGGCGTAGCCACCCTCATATTGCCCCTTCGGGATGGCACGAAAGGCCGAAAGGAAAACCTCGCTGGCGTAGGATGAGAAGATCAGCGAGAGCACGATCATCCCGGCGACGAAGCTGTTGACGTCGATCGTCGCGTCGGGGCGGAAATAGCGGATGAGGTGCTGCAGCAGGATCGGCACGCCGAAGAAGAACAGGAAGAGCGTCACCAGTTCCGGCAGGCCGCGGAAGACCGTGGTGTAGATATTGGCGGCGAGGCGCAGCGAGGGCTCTTCGGATTGCTTGCCCAGCGCGATGAAAAAGCCAATCGTCAAACCAATGGGCAGCGTCGCCAGCGCAAGCAGAACCGTTACTACGATGCCATACGCAATATCGTCACTCCAGCCATCAGGTCCCCAACTGAGAAGTGTCCATATGCTCTGGGCTGGCATCGACGGATATTATCCCCACGGCGTTCCCAAGATGAATAGAAAGACGGCGGGGAATTCCCCGCCGTCTTGAACCTGTCTATCAGGACTCGGCGCCGTAGACGTCGAACTTGAAGTACTTGTCGTTGATTTCCTTGTATTTTCCATTGGCGCGGATGGCGTCGATGGCTTCATTGAGCTTGTTGACCAGGTCGGTCTCGCCCTTGCGCACCGCAATGCCTGCGCCCGGTCCGAAGATCTCGACGGGTTGCGGCGACGGCTGGCCGAGGATCTTGCAGCAGGCGCCATCAGGCGAATCCAGCCATTGCTGCAGCACGACGATGTCGTCCTCGATGGCGTCGAGACGACCATTGGCAAGATCTGCCTGCTCTTCGGGGCTGCTCGGATAGCCCTTCACGGTGCTGTCGGTGTAGGTCTTCGAGGCATAATTGAAATGGGTGGTCGTGGTGGCGACACCGATGGTCTTGCCGGCGAGATCTTCCTTGGTCACACCCTTCAGCGTCGAGTCTTTCGGCACGGCGAGCGCCGAGGGTGTGTTGTAGTATTTGTGCGAGAAGTCGACCTTTTCCTTCCGCTCCGGCGTGATCGACATCGAGGCGACGATGGCGTCGAACTTGCCGGCCTGAAGCGCCGGGATGATGCCGTCCCAATCCTGAGCGACGAAGGTGCACTTGACCTTCATCTGGTCGCAAAGCGCCTGGGCGATGTCGATGTCGAAGCCGACGAGCTTGCCGTCAGAGGTCAGGTTGTTGAACGGAGGGTAGGCGCCCTCGGTGCCGATCCTCAGGGTTTTCTCCTGGGCCTGGGCTACGCCGAGCGTCAGCAGCGCGGCCGAAGCGGCGAGCGCGATACGCAGTGCAATACGCATGATAGTCCTCTCTTTACGGTCCCGGCCGTCGTTCCGAAACGGCTCTGTGGGGCGGTGCTTTTGACCGCCCGCTGAGGGCGATACTCCCACTCTTTCCAAGAAAAAAGCAACTGCAAAACCACCAAAATCGGCAACGGCGTTCTGCCGTTACGTTAGTTCTCAAGCAACGAGGCCGGTCGTGCGCTCGATGAAGTCGGCTATCGATTCTACGTCGTCGAGGTCGAATGCCGGCAGGCTCTTGTCCGCGATGGCGAAATCCGCGGCGACGGCGACAATATTGGGATCGTCCGCCGAAAGCGGCGTCCGGTCCTTTGCTTCCAGCCGCCTGGTTTCGATCTTGCGGTGGGATTCGCGCTTGTAGCCTTCGACCAGCACGATGTCGCACGGGGCGAGCCGCGAGAGGATACCATCCAGCGGCGGTTCGTCCTCGCCACGCAACTCGTGCATCAGCGCCCAGCGATTGCCGGACACGATCGCAACCTCGGTGGCGCCGGCCTGCCGATGGCGGAAGCTGTCGGTGCCCGGCTTGTCGATGTCGAAATCATGATGGGCATGTTTGACCGTCGATACCTTCCAGCCGCGCCGCACGAGCTCGGCAACCAGCTTTTCGGTCAGTGTGGTCTTGCCGGAGTTCTTCCAGCCGGTGATGCCGAAGATGTTCATGGCGTCATGCTGTGCAACAGGTGCGCGGCCTGGGCAAGGTCGTCGGGCACGTTGATGTTGAAGAAAGGGTCGAGCCCGGCGGATTGCAGGACCGGGAATTCCACCTCGACATGACCATGTCGCTCGATGAAGGCTGAAACCCGCCGGTTGTCCTCATCGACCAGAAAGTGCCGCAGCGCATCACGGCATCCGACCGGCCACAGCGCGAAGGTCGGATGCCGCCGGCCGGCCGAAGCGGCGACGGCAATTGCCCCTGGATGCTCGCTTACCGCCGCCGCCAAGCGGTCGACGAGGTCAAGCGGCAGGAAAGGCGTATCGCCGGCCGCGGTGACGATCGCCTTGCAGTGCGTGCCGGCAACGGCCCATTCGAGGCCGGTCAGGATGCCGGCCAACGGTCCGGCAAAGCCCTCGACCGTGTCGGCAAGCACGGGCAAACCGAAACGGGAAAAGCGTTCCGGATCGCCATTGGCGCTCAGCGCCAGGGTCTCGATCTGCGGGCCAAGGCGCGACAGCACCTGGTCGAGCACGCAGCCGCCGTTGAGCGGCAACAGGCTCTTGTCGCCGCCGCCCATTCGCCTCGACTGGCCCCCGGCCAGGATGATCCCCGCGACGTCTCGCTTCATGACGCTCAGCCTGTAGGCCTGCCGCCGGAAATCGCAAGCAACTTCCTGGATCCCGTCTTCCTGGATCCCATCTGGCTAGATCCCATCTTCCTAGATGCCATCTGGCGCCATGGCCGGCCCGGTGCTTTCGGCGACGATCCTTCGCCGGCCGACCACCCGTTCGCGATAGAGCGTATAGAGACCCGAGCCGACGACTGTTGTTGCGCCGACGATCATCGGCGCGTCCGGAAAATCGCCGAAGACGATCAAGCCGAGCAGTATGGACCAAAGCAGCGCGGTGTAGCGGAATGGCGCGACGAAGGAGATTTCGCCCGAGCGCATCGCCATGATGATGAACTGATAGCCGACGAGCACCAGCACCGCCGCCAGCGCCAGCAGCGCCGTGCTTTTGCCGCTCACTGGCGTCCAGCCGCCCATCGGCGCCAGCAACGCCGCGCCGACGACGGTCATCGCAAGGGCGGTGGCGGTCGAGACGAGCATGGTCGGGATGGCCCGAGGGATGCGCCTGGTGGCGAGATCGCGCACGGTGCAGCAGGCAACGCTGGCCAGCGCCCAAAGGGAATACAGGCTGAAACCGTCAAAGCCCGGTCGCACGATGATCATAACGCCGGCGAAACCGGCGGCTATCGCCAGCCAGCGCCGCCAGCCGACCGCTTCGCCGAAAAACAGCGCCGCACCCATCGTCACCGCCAGCGGCAGCGCCTGCAGAACGGCCGAGACACTGCCGATCGGCAGATGGGCCAGGGCCACCAGGAATGACACCGTGGCGCCGGCTTCGGCCAGGACGCGGATTGCCACCAAAGGCTGCAGCATCAGGCGCGGCTGCAAAAGCGCGCCACGCTGCCAGGCCAGCAGGCCGACGAAGAGCGAGGCGAACGCTCCCCTGATCAGCATGACCTGCGCCATGTTCATCGATTGCGACGAGTATTTGGTGATGGCGTCGTTGAGCGTGAAGCCAACCATCGCCACTATCATGAACAACGCGCCGCGAAGATTTGGAGAAAGAGGCAAGATATCTACCGGTTGCTTTGGCAAGCAAGCCTGTAACAGCCCGCCGCGAAACAGCAACGGCAAAGGGCTGTACCAGGGCCGGGTCGTCCATCGTCCCGATGGAGATCATGTCCTGATTCGTCGCGTATCTTGCCGGAAAGCGAATTCGCATCCCGACAAGCCGTGCCGCCGAGGTGGTGGCTATTTCTTCGGCGTCAGGATCTCGGTGCCGTTGCCTTCCTTGCCGGCGATCGTCCACAGGCCATGCAGCGAGCCATCATCCTGAACCTTGTAGACGACGAGGCCGATGTCCTTGTCCATGACATAGCCGGCCGAAAAGGCATTGTCGTTGCGCATGCAGATACCGTCGGAAGAAGAGCCGCCCGTCTCCCAATGGATCGTGCAGGTGGTTCCGCTGGTCAGCGTGATGGTGGCCTCGCCGCCATAGGGCGACCCGTCGAAATTGGTGCCGGCAACGGTGTAGGTGCCGCCGATCGACTGGGCTGCCGCGGGCACGGCCGCAAGGCCGAGCAATGCGAGAGAAAGAATGAGTTTGCGCATGATGTACCCCCTGTGAGCGACGATTCCGCCGCGGGGAAAGCTAGGCCGGAACGCGCTGGCGGTAAATCCGACAACCGTTTGCGGATCAGACTTTTTCTGGGATGTGCTGGAGAATGCTCATGGCCCCTTGAGACTGCCGGCGATCGCGCCGACCAGCGGGTCGTATTTCGATCTTACCGCCGGCGGGTAATCGATCCACACCGTGCGGATGACGCCATCCTTTCCGAACAAACGCCGCTCGTAGAAGATCTTGTCGTTCTTGAGCCCCGACAACACCGCCCAGTCCTTGCCGGTCTTGCTGTAGGTGATCTTGTAGCCTGGCTCCTTGCTCGCCTTCTCTTCGGCGAGAAACCCTTTCGGGGTTTCGTCGTCGATGTTGGCGATGCCGGAGCAGGTCAGGCTGGCGCCGTCCGCGCTCAGCCATACCTGTCCGTCGCCATTGTCCGGCTCAGGCTGGCGATCGTTGAAGATCTCATCCGGGAAGGTGCAGACCGTGCCGAAACGCTCGTTCATATAGGTGAAAGGCGCGGCGATCGCGGCGCTTGCCGAAATCGTCGCGAAAGACGTCACGATCGAAAAGAACCGCCGCATGCCTTGCCCGTAGTCCGATGGCCACGAGGCAATCCTTGCACAAATCCGTGGGAAGGTCAGCCGCCGGTGACGCTCATATGCCGGGACACCGATGGGCGGCTGGTTCGGCGGTCGATGATGAAATCATGACCTTTGGGCTTGCGGCCGATGGCTTCGTCGATAGCGTCGGCGAGTAACTCATTGCCTTCGGACGCACGCAAGGGCGCGCGCAGATCGGCGGCATCTTCCTGGCCGAGGCACATATAGAGCGTGCCGGTGCAGGTCAGCCGGACGCGATTGCAGCTCTCGCAGAAATTGTGCGTCATCGGTGTGATGAAGCCAAGTTTTCCACCCGTCTCGGCGACATGAACGTAACGCGCCGGGCCGCCGGTCTTGAAGGGGATGTCGGTCAGCGTGAACTGGCGCTCCAGCGAGGCCCGCAGCAGCGACAGCGGCAGGTACTGGTCTGTGCGGTCGGCGTCGATCTCGCCCATAGGCATGGTTTCGATGACCGTCAGGTCCATGCCGCGGCCATGCGCCCAGCGCATCATCTCGGGCAGTTCGGCGTCGTTGAAATCCTTCAGCGCCACCGCGTTGAGCTTGATCTTCAGTCCGGCCGCCTGCGCGGCGTCTATGCCGGCCATGACCTTGTCGAGATGGCCCCAGCGGGTGATCTTGTGGAACTTGTCGGCGTCGAGCGTATCGAGCGAAACATTGATGCGCTTAACGCCGCAATCGGCGAGTTCGGCGGCAAAGCGCGCAAGCTGCGAGCCGTTGGTCGTCAGCGTCAATTCTTCCAGGGCGCCGCTTTCGAGATGCCGCGACAGCTGGCGCACCAGATGCATGATGTTCTTGCGCACCAGCGGTTCACCGCCGGTGAGGCGCAGCCTTCTGACACCCTTTTCGATGAAGACCGTGCAGAGCCGGTCGAGTTCTTCCAGCGACAGCAGGTCCTTCTTGGGCAGGAAGGCCATGTCCTCGGCCATGCAATAGGTGCAACGGAAATCGCAGCGGTCGGTGACCGACACTCTGAGATAGCTGATCGTGCGACCAAAGGGGTCGATCATGTCCATGCTTCAAGCGCTTCCCGTAGCCGTGAGTGGCATCGTTATATACCGCTATGTGATACGAAGCGGCTAGCCATTCAAGATAGAAGGTGTTGATCCTTGGTAACATCTCGAGGCCGACATTGCATGTCGGCTCATCTCAAACGGCCTTTTCCGCCCTGGCGAAGCAGCGTAGGGAAGGGTGGATGACACCGGATCGAACAGAATGACCGCGCCAAAAGAACTCAGGGTCTCCAAGGACCGCAAGCAGCTCACCGTGACGTTTCCCGGTCACCAGCCTTTCGAGCTGCCGGCGGAGCTCTTGCGCGTGGCGTCGCCTTCGGCGGAGGTGCAGGGCCATTCGCCCGAACAGCGGGTGACGGTTCCCGGCAAGCGCAATGTGGCGATCCTGAAGATCGAGCCGATCGGCAATTATGCCGTGCGCATCACCTTCGACGATTTCCACGACACCGGTATCTTCACCTGGAACTACCTGCACACGCTCGGACACGAGAAGGACGAGCGCTGGAATGCCTATCTCGCGGAATTGGCGGAGAAGGGCTTGAGCCGGGATCGCTGATTCCCCGGCATGCCGGCGTCGTCAGGACGTCACATATCTGGAGTAGCGCCGGCAAAGGTTCGGAGGCGAAAACGATGCCCATCATCACCACGGTCGAGCAGCTCGAGGCGCTCTATGGAATTCCGGGCGAAGCCTCGTTGGTCAAGGAACTCGACCATCTCATCCCCGAATATGCCGCCTTCATCGAGGCCTCGCCCTTCGTCGCCCTGGCGACCAGCGGCCCGGAGGGGCTCGACTGTTCGCCGCGCGGCGATCTCGCCGGCTTCGTCAGGATCGTCGATCCGCGAACGGTGATGATGCCGGACCGGCGTGGCAACAACCGCGCCGATTCGCTGAAGAACATCATCAGGGATCCGCGTGTCGGGCTGCTGTTCCTGGTGCCGGGTTCCGGTACGACGCTGCGCATCAACGGCCGGGCCCATATCACCACGGACGCTGCGCTTTGCGCGTCGTTCACCGTCGACGGCAAGCCGGCGCGCTCGGTGACCGTCATCGATGTCGATTCGGTCTATTTCCAGTGCGCCCGTGCCATCGTGCGGTCGGACCTGTGGAACCCGGCCAGGCATGTCGATCCGAAGTCGCTGCCGACGCCCGGACAGATCCTGGAAATCACCAGCCGCAAGAACATCGACGGCGAGGCCTATGACAAGGACTGGCCGGAGCGGGCGAAGAAAACGATGTGGTAGCCGGAGCACCGATATTCAGGTGAGGCTGACCTGAATCTCGGCATACCTTGGGTACTAAGCTTCCTTCAGCACCTCGTAAATCTTGCGCATCTGGTCGCCGATCATGTCGCACTGTTCCGGCGTCGACTGGCTCATCGCCTTTTCGATCAGCGCCATGTGCACTTTCAGCGCCTGCATCAGCAGTGCCTCGCCGGCTTCGGTCAGAGCGAGCCGTAGGATGCGCCTGTCCTTCTCGTCGCTCTCGCGGCGCAGCAGGCCGCGTGCCTCCAGCTGCGGCAGCAGCATGGTGATGTTGGAGCGGCCGACGAGCAGCTTGCGGGCAAGGTCGTGCTGCGACATGCCGGGGTGGCGGTAGAGGTTCATCAGCACGTCGAGCTGCGCCGGCTTGAGATCGAGCGGTGCGAGTTTCACCGCCAGCGTGCGCTCCAGCACATGGCAGGCGCGCGCCACCGCGACCCAGTTGCGAAAACGCGGGTTGTCCCAGGGTAGCTCTTGTCTATTGTTCATCTTTGAACTATTATGTTCATGCTTGAACGTATGGATGGATTCTCACTATGGCATCATTCGGGCTGAAGGTCATCCGAGGTGTGTTTGGTGCGGCCGAACATATCGCGCCACGCATCACCGGGCGCGCGGCGTTCGAACTGTTCTGCCGCACGCCGAGCGCCAAGGCGCTGACCGACGGCGAGCGCCGCGCCATCGGCCGCGCCGCCGAGTTCATGACCGAAGCGCGCCATCATCGGCTGAAGACCGCGACCGGCTGCGTCATGGTGCACGAATTCCGGCCGGAGCCGGGCAAGGCGGCCGCCGGCACGGTGCTTGTCGTTCATGGTTGGCGTTCGCGCACTGAATATATGCGCGCCTTGATCGAAGGCTATCGCGCGGCCGGCTACAGGGTCGTTTCGCTTGACCTGCCGGGGCATGGCCAGTCGCAGGGCAGGCACCTGAACATGGTCAACGCCGTTGAAGCGGTGCGCGTTGCCGGCGAATGGTTCGGTCCGTTCGCGGCAGCTATCGGCCATTCCTTTGGCGGCGCCGTCGCGGCCAACGCCATCGCCGGTTCGGTCAAGAACATCCCGCCACTGGCGGCCGGACGTCTGGTGCTGATCGCGGCGCCAAGCTCGCTGCCGGCGATCTTCGCCGACTTCAGCCGCATGCTCAATGTCGGGCCGCGCTCACAGGTCGCGATGGCGGACCGTGTCCAACACCTTTCCGGCCGGCCGCTGCACGAATTCACCGGCGACCGCCAGCTCGCCCAGGCGCCGGTGCCGACGCTTGTCATCCACGCGCCTGACGACCGCGAGGTGCCGGCCGATCATGCCAGGCGCTATGCCGGTGCCGGGGATCACGTGCGGCTGCATTGGGCCGACGGGCTCGGCCACCGGCGCATTCTCGCCGACAAGGGCGTGGTCGAACGCGCCGTCGCCTTCGTGGCCCGCGAGCCGTCGCTGCTGCATTGAGCGACGTCGAGATTATTTCTTCTTGTCGCCGGGCTCGACCGGCAAACCGGCCGCCTTCCAGGCGGTGTAGCCGCCAAGGATGTGCTTGACCGGCGAAAGCCCCATGTCCTGCGCCGTCTTGGTGGCCAGCGCCGAACGCCAGCCGCCGGCACAGAAGAAGACGAAGCTCTTTTCCGAGGCAAAGAACGGCTTGTGATAGGGGCTTTCGGGATCGATCCAGAACTCCAGCATGCCACGGGTGACATGCTTGGCGCCGGGAATCCTGCCGTCGCGTTCGATCTCGCGCGGATCGCGCAGGTCGACGAAGATGGTGCCTTCGTCCTCGAGCAGTGCGGCGGCTTCCTCCGGCGAAACCACTTCGATCTCGGCATTCGCCTCATCCAGCAGTTCGCGATAACCTTTCTTCACAGGCTTTCCTCCCGATCGCGCATCTGGCTGCTGTTTGGATTTCCAGCACAATGGCTGGCGTTTGTCACGTCTTGTCGGCGCCGGCCATTGTCCGCCAGGCGGCCATCGCCCCGGCGACCGTCGCCATCAGCGCGGCGCACGAAGCACCGTCGCGTGCCTGGATCGACATGCCGTGCTGCACCGTTGCGAAAAAAATCGCGGCGGCGCGACAGTCGAACCCCGCCGGCAATTCGCCATCGGCGACTCCACGCTCGAGCCGCTCTTGCAGGGCCACCTGGTTCTCAGCGCGGCGGCGGCGCAAATCGGCGCAGATGGCGCTGCTGGTCGAATCCTGATGCAGCGCACCGAGCGTGATCAGGCAGCCTTGCGGACGATCGGTCTGCGAATAGGCTTTTGCCGTCTGCCGCAGGAAGTTCTCGATCGCCTGGCATGCCGTCGGCGCCTTGTCCAAGGCGGCCCAGATCTCGGTGCCTTCGGCTTGCGTGTAATATTCGGTCGCTTCGAGGAACAGTGCTTCCTTGCTGCCGAAGGCGGCATAGAGGCTGGGCGAGTTGATTCCCATCGCCGTGGTCAGTTCGGCAATCGAAGTACCCTCGTAGCCCTTGACCCAAAACAGCTCCATCGCCCGCCGCAGCGCTGCGGTTCGATCGAAGGTGCGAGGGCGGCCTCTTTCCGACATGTCGATCTTTCTGTGTTGATCGATACATAAATCTGTTGACGCGATCGGACAAGGCTGCCAGATATTTATGTATCAATCACTACATAAATGGAGAAACCAATGCCTTCCACCAGATTGAACGACCCCAGGTTGAATGGCCCCAGGTTGCACGGCAAGTCGGCACTCGTCACCGGCGGCAGCCGCGGCATCGGCGCGGCGATCGCACGAAGGCTCGCGGCCGATGGCGCCAACGTCGCGCTGACCTATGTGCATGGCGAGGAGCAAGCCCGCTCTGTCGTCGCCGAGATAGAGGCCGAAGGCGGCCGCGCGATCGCCATCAAGGCCGACAACAAGGACGCCGTGGCGATAGACCGGGCGGTCGACGATGCCGTGGCCGCGTTCGGCCGGCTCGATATCCTGGTCAATAGCGCCGGCATCTGGCGAGCGGCGCCCATCGACACGCTTTCGCTCGCCGATTTCGATGAAACCATGTCGGTCAATCTCAGGGCTCCGTTCATCGCCTCGAAGGCGGCTGCGCGACACATGGGCGAGGGCGGCAGGATCATCTCGATCGGCAGCAATCTCGCCGAACGCGTCACCGACACCAGCCTTGGAGCATATTCCGCCAGCAAGGCGGCGCTGGTCGGCCTGACCAAGGCGCTGGCGCGCGACCTCGGCCCGCGCGGCATCACCGCCAACGTCGTCCATCCCGGCTCGACCGATACCGACATGAACCCGGCGGATGGACCGCATGCCGAACATCAGCGCCGGAAGATGGCGACGCCGCGCTTCGGCAAGGCCGATGACATCGCCGGCATGGTGGCCTGGCTCGCCGGTCCGGAGGGACGTTTCGTCACCGGCGCCGCGCTGACCATCGACGGAGGCGCCAACGCCTGATTCCAGGGCGTTGCCGGGCTGGAGCGAAAACACCCTCGCTCCAGCCGTCACGATGTTGTGAAACTGTTCTGCAACAGGCTTTCGGAAATTTATGAAAGCTTAACGAAATCGGTATGAATCGGTATAGTCGCGCCTTACATCCGCCATGCGGTGAGCGGGACGGTTAACGTGCGGAACGGGAACCGGTTGCGGCCGGAGCGGGTGATCCATGAAATTCCTCGGTAAAAAAGCAGCCGCAGTGTCGCTGATGGCGATTACGGCGACACTTGCTTTCGGCACGCCTCAGGCAGGCGCTCAAGGGCTCTTCGACATGCTGTTCGGCGGCGGCATCAGGCATGAGCCAAAGGGCGATTTTCCGCCTCCACCGCCAAAGAACAAATCCAAGCCTAAAGTCTCGGCTGGTGGTGGCGGCGGCGTGAAGATCAGCAGTCCCTCCTACTATACGTACAAGGCCGACAGGCTGGTGCGCGTCGACTTCTCGGCATTGGCGGCCGCGCCGCAGCCGGCGACGCCGCAAGACGCCGCTTTTGTGCCATCGGCCACGGTCGCTGCTTTCCACGAGGCCATTGCTGGGCTTTCCGACTATGAGCTCTACGCCGAGCCGGACATTGCCAAGGCGCTGATCGCCTACTACTCGGCCAACCCTGATTTCATCTGGGTGGGCGGAACCACCCCGAACAGCCGTGCGCAGGATGCGGTGCGGGTGCTGGGGGAGGCCGCGAGCTATGGCCTGACGCCCGCCGACTATACGGTCGAGGTGCCCGCAGCCAGCGCGTCGACGGCCGACGAGGCGGCACGGCTGAAGGAACTCGTACGCTTCGAGATGGCGCTGTCGGCACGTGTGCTGCGCTACGCCCATGACGCCCAAAGCGGCCGGATCGAACCCAATCGCATGACCGGCTATTATGATTTCCCGGCCAAGCCGCTCGACCTCGTGGGCGTGCTGAAAACCTTGGCGCATACGCAGGAAGTGCGCACCTATCTCGAATCGCGCCATCCGCAGAACCCCGAATACCAGGCGTTGCGCGTCGAGCTGGAATCCTTGCAGGCGAGCGCCGAAAACGAGATCGTCGTCGATCCCAAGCTGCTACTGAAGCCGGGCGACACCAGCCCGGAACTGCCAAAACTGCTGACGCTGATCGCGCGCAATCTCGATGACGAGATGGGCGGCGCCTATGGCGAGGTGCTGTCGCGGCTGGCGACGAGCGAAGTCTACGTTCCCGAGCTGATACCGCTGATCAAGGCGGTGCAGCAGAAGGAAGGCATGAAGGGTGACGGCGTGATCGGACCGCGCACGGTCGCCTTGCTGGCCGGGACGTCGAAGGCCGACAGGCTGCTCAAGGTGCAAGTGGCGCTGGAAGAACTGCGCTGGCTGCCTTCCGATCTCGGCAGTCCGCGTGTTTTCATCAACCAGCCGGCATTCACCGCCAGCTATATCGACGACGGCCAGGAAAAGCTGAAGACGCGCGCCGTGATCGGCCGGACCACCAACCAGACCGCTTTCTTCTACGACCAGATCAAGCAGGTCGATTTTCACCCCTATTGGGGCGTGCCGCAGTCGATCATCGTCAATGAAATGCTGCCCCGGCTGCGCAACGATCCCGGCTATCTCGACCGTGCCGGCTATGAGGTGACCGATTCGCGCGGCAAGCGCATCCCGTCGTCGGCGGTCAACTGGGGCGGCTATGGCGCCAACATTCCCTACAGTGTGCGCCAGCAGCCGAGCGAGGCCAACGCGTTGGGCGAGCTGAAAATCCTGTTCCCCAACAAGCATGCGATCTACATGCACGACACGCCGCAGAAATCGTTCTTCAAGCAGGATATGCGCGCGCTCAGCCATGGCTGCGTGCGGCTGCAGGATCCGCGCGGCATGGCGGCGGCCGTGCTCGACACCTCGGTCGACTACATCGCCGAGAAGTTGAAGCACGGACATTCGACCCAGGATGTGACGCGCAAGATTCCCGTCTACGTCGCCTATTTCACCGCCTGGCCCGACATGTCCGGCAAGGTCGAGTATTTCGGCGACGTCTACGATCGCGATTCGCGGCTGAAGCAGGCCATGGACGCGACCGAAGCGGTGCGCTCGCCATCGAGCTGATAATAGTCAACCCGCCGTCAGGGGCCGCCTGAAGCCGGCCTCGCGGCCGGCGATCAGCCAATAGACAAGTCCGGCGAACAGGCCGGCGGCGGCGATGATGCCGATGTCGGCCCAGCGTTCGGGATCCATGTCCTCCGTTGTGCCTGGCCAGATCAGGAAGAAACAGCCGGCAGCGGCGGCGGCGCCGAAGAACATGTGCAGCAGGAAGTTTCGCAGCGAGAAGAACTCGGCAATCAGCGCGAAGATGAGCGTCTGCAGGCCGGTCACCACGATCGTCAGGAAATAGACGAACATGCCGAGCGGCGGCACCACCAGGGCCGCGATCGGGGTGACGCCCATGATGTCGAAATACTGGGGCGCGTCGGGCAGGGAACTGAGCGCGCCGTAAATCGCCGCCACGGCGACCAGGCCGACCAGCACGGCGACCAGATAACCGGCAAGCATCATCAGGATGCGCTTCAATATGTGCTTCGCCGTCGCCATGCCCATTCCCCAATGCGGCGCCGATGCAGTCAGCCATCAAAGACGAGCCAACGCAAGGGGAGCCGAAAAGCCGTGTCATAACGGCCAAGCGTTGCAGGCTGCTCAGGCGCCGCCGCACAAATGCTGCGCCGCTGAGTGCGCCGACAACCGCCGGCGCACGATCAGCCGAACGACAGGTGCTTGCGAGGAGCCTTATTTAGGCTCGGCGGTCACCGGGTCATAGGTGATTTCGACCTTCGCCTTGTCCGCGGTGTAGTAGGTGACGGTGTAGGCGCCATCATCCCAGTCGACTTCCTTCACATAGCGGAAGCCGTCGCGCTGCTCGACCTTGGCGAGGATATCCGACAGCTTCTTGGCATTGGGCGGCGGCAACGGCGTGTCATCCGCGGCAAAGGCCGGCGTGGTAGCGAGAAGGACGGCGACGCTGGTGGCCACGAGAAATCTGGACATGGGTTTCCCTCAAGGTTCAACGCAGGGAAACTCGCTGGTGGGTTGGTTTGTTCCAGAAGGGTAAAATAGGGGGCCGGCCACGTTGCGCAGGCTGAAACTCGCCGAACCGTTGCCAACGCCAAAAAGATAAGACCAAAAACGTCTGGGAAAGAATGGTGGGCGATGCAGGGATTGAACCTGCGACCCCACCCGTGTGAAGGGTGTGCTCTCCCGCTGAGCTAATCGCCCGCTCGTTGCCCGAAGGCCAAGCGAGCCGCGATATAAGGGAGGCAGGCTGGGGAAGTCAAGGCGGTGTCCGGCGTTCTGATACGGATCGGATTTGCCGCCATTCGGAACCTGTCGCCAGCGTGGCGCCGACCGCTTTTCCGTCAGTGTCCTGCGGCGGCGATCAGGCGCTGCGCCAGATCGAGCGTCAGCGCGTCGAAATGCGAGATCACGGCCGAGGGCTCGAACTCGCACACATGGCGGTCGGTGTAGCCGAAATCGACGGCGACGACCGGAATGCCGGCGGCCTTGGCGGTGTCGATGTCGGTTTGCGAATCGCCGACCATCAGGGCGCGGTGCGGATCGCCGCCGGCGAGCTTGATGGTTTCGGTCAAGTGGCGCGGATCGGGCTTGCGGAACGCGAACGTGTCCTGGCCGGCGATGGCCGCGAAATGCCTGGTCAGGCCGAGCGCTTCGATCAGCGCCAGCGAGTTGGCCTCGTATTTGTTGGTGCAGATGGCCAGCAGGTAGCCTGCCTTCTCGAAACGCGCGATCGCCTCGACGACACCGGGGTAGGGGCGGGATTTGCCGGGAATGTTGTCGGTGTAGTGATCGAGGAACAGCTTCAGCAGCCGGTCGTGCTCGGCGACGTCGAGCGATCGCTGCTGGGCGGCGTGCGCCCGCTCGATCATCACGCGGCCGCCATGGCCGACGAAGCGCCTGAAGCCAGCCTCGTCGACGGCCGCGAGCTCGCTTGCCGCCAGGCTGTGGTTGAGGCTGTCGAGCAGGTCCGGCGCCGTATCAATCAGCGTTCCGTCGAGGTCGAACACGATGATCGGGCGACTCATGATCCATCCTGCGCAGGTTTGTGCATCGGCAGGCGATAGCGGCTGCCGCGCGTCAAGGCAAGCAGACGGGTGGACAGGCTGCCAAAGGCTTTGATCACGGTCAAAAGCTTTGACCCCGGCGGCAAAAATGCTACGAGCCCAAAACACCGAGATTTCTGGGCAATAAGCGGCATGGATGCAAGACAGTTGAAGGTCGAGGCCGCGCGGGCGGCGCTTGCCCATGTCACGGATGGCATGCGGCTCGGTATCGGCACCGGCACCACGGCGGAAGAGTTCGTGCGGCTGCTTGCCGACAGGGTCGCGACCGGCATGACCGTCATCGGCGTGCCGACTTCGGAACGCACGGCCGCGCTGTGCCGCGAACTTGGCGTGCCTCTGTCAACGCTGGAGGAAACGCCGGAACTCGATCTCACGGTCGACGGCGCCGACGAGGTCGATCCGGCGCTGACCTTGATCAAGGGCGGCGGGGGTGCGCTGTTGCGCGAAAAGATCGTCGCCGCGGCCTCGCAGCGCATGATCGTCATTGCCGACCGGTCGAAGATGGTCGAGACGCTCGGCCGGTTTCCGCTGCCGATCGAAGTCAACCAGTTCGGCCTGCGCGCCACCGAGATCGCGGTCGCGGCAGCGGCTGAAAAGCTCGGTCTTTCCGGTCCGATTACATTGAGGATGACGGGAGGCCAGGCTTTTGTTACAGACGGCGGCCATTTTATCCTCGATGCATCTTTTGGCCGCATTCCGGATACAAGAGCGCTTTCGAATGCTCTCCACGCCATTCCGGGCGTGGTCGAGCATGGTCTTTTCATCGGGCTGGCGTCAGCGGCCATCATCGCCGGCGGCGACGGTATCCAAACCGTCCATGCCGCCCGAAAACCAGGGAGTTCTACCGACCATGATGTTGCATAACCGGGTTCGCAGCCTTTGCGCCGTTCTGGCGGCTTCGGCCGTCATCGCCTTCTCCTCGCCGGCGTTTTCACAGGATGTCACGGAATCGCACCTGAAGGCTGCCCGGGCGGCGGTCGCGGCGATCCATGCGACCGACCCGTTCGACAACATCCTGCCGCAAGCGGCGGCCGCGCTCGAATCGCAGCTCATCCAGAAGAACCCGGACATGCAAGAGCTGATCGGCAAGACGATCAACGAGAAGGCGCTGGCCATGGCCTCGCGCCGCGCGGATCTCGAGAAGGAAGCAGCCCTTGCCTACGCGAAGGTGTTTTCCGAAAAAGATCTCAACGACATCGCGGCCTTCTATACCTCCGAGGCCGGCAAGAAGCTGCTCGACAGCGGCCCGACAGTGACGCGTGATTTGGTCAAGGCGGCCGACATCTGGCAAAACGGCGTTGCCCGCGATCTCGCACAGCAGGTCGGCGAAACGCTGGCCGCGGCGGCCAAGGCGAAGGCGCCGGCGGCCCCCGCCGATGCTGCCGCTCCCGCGGACGGAGCAGCCCCGGCCGATGGCGCGGCGCCTGCCGATGGTTCGGCCCCCGCGGACAACTCGGCGAACTGATCAGCATCCCAAACGGCCTTGCGGCCATTTGCGAAGCCCGGCTTGTCCGGGCTTTTCTTTTGACGATTTGCAGCCTACCTGTGACGGGATTTCCGAAGCTCATTTCCTGAAGTTCAAGGAGCCGCGTCATGGCCGGTTATGATTACGATCTGTTCGTCATCGGCGGCGGTTCCGGCGGGGTGAGGGCGGCACGCGTCGCCGCGTCGCTCGGCAAGCGCGTCGGCATCGCGGAGGAGTACCGGTTCGGCGGCACCTGCGTCATCAGGGGCTGCGTGCCAAAGAAGCTCTATGTCTATGCCTCGCAATTTCCGGAGCATTTTGCCGACGCGGCCGGCTATGGCTGGACCGTGCCGGAAGCCACTTTCGACTGGCAAATGCTGGTCGCCAACAAGGATCGCGAGATCAGCCGGCTGGAGGCGATCTACAAGAAGAATGTCGAGGGCTCGGGCGGCGAGACCTTTCACTCGCGGGCGGTGATCGTCGACCCGCACGTGGTCCATCTTCTGGGCGAAGACCGCACCGTCACCGCCGACCAGATCCTGATCGCCACCGGCGGCCGTCCGGCGGCGCATCCGGCGCTGCCCGGCCATGAGCACTGCATCTTTTCCAATGAGGCGTTCGACCTCAAGGAGCTGCCGAAGGCGATCATGATCGAAGGCGGCGGCTATATCGCCGTCGAGTTCGCCAACATCTTCCACGGTCTCGGCGTCGACACCACGCTGGTCTATCGCGGCAAGGAGATCCTCAGCCGCTTCGACATGGATCTGCGCCGCACGCTGCACGAGACCATGGAGAAGAAGGGGATCAAGATACTCTTGCATTCGGTGACCGAGTGGGTGCGCAAGCGTCCGGACGGCCGGCTCGACGCCCTGCTCACCAGCGGCAAGACGCTGACGGTCGACCAGGTGATGCTGGCCATCGGGCGTATCCCCAACACCGAGAACATGGGCCTTGAAGGCATCGGCATCGAGATGACCCCTGTCGGCGCGATCAAGGTCGACGATTATTCCCGCACCAACATCGACAACATCTGGGCGATCGGCGACGTCACCAATCGCGTGCAGCTGACGCCGGTGGCGATCCACGAAGCGATGTGCTTCGTAGAGACGGCATTCAAGGACAACCCGAGCGCACCCGACCACGACACGATCGCGACCGCCGTCTTTTCACAGCCGGAAATCGGCACCGTGGGCCTGTCGGAGGATGAAGCCGTCAAGCGTTTTGCCGATATCGAGATCTACCGCGCCAGCTTCCGGCCGATGCGGCATACGCTGTCGGGCCGCGACGAGAAAATGCTCATCAAGCTGGTGGTCGATGGCGCTTCGCGAAAAGTGCTTGGCGCCCACATATTGGGGCCGGATGCCGGCGAAATGGCGCAGCTGCTCGGCATTCCGCTGAAGGCCGGACTGACCAAGGACGATTTCGACCGCACGATGGCCGTGCACCCGACCGCGGCGGAAGAGCTCGTCACCATGTACAAGCCGACGTACCGTGTGAAGGACGGCGAGCGCGTCTGACACGCTTCGTCCGCCGCCTGGCGCTTGCGGTAAGGGAGCTATCGATGTCCGAAACCACCATTTCCGCACCGCTTGACGGTAGTTTTGGCGGACGTGTCGATCAGGTCGTCGACCGGGCCATCGAGGACGGGCGCATCGTCGGCGCCATGATCCTTGTCGCCAGGCGTGGCGAAATCCTCCACAGCCGCGCCGCCGGCCTTGCCGATCGCGAGACGAACAAACCGATGACGGCGGACGCGATCTTCCGGCTGTCGTCGGTGACCAAACCCGTGGTCGCAACGGCGGCACTTGCCCTGGTCGAAGCGGATGTCATCGGCCTCGACGATCCCATATCGAAGTACATCCCTGAATTCCGCCCGAAGCTGGCTGATGGCAGTGAGCCCGTCATCACCATTCGGCAGCTGCTGACGCACACCGCGGGCCTCAGCTACGGCTTCCGGCAACCGGCGGATGGACCCTATCATCGCGCCGGCGTCTCCGACGGTCTCGACCAGCCCGGCCTCTCCATGGCCGACAACCTCGACCGCATCGCCTCGCTGCCGCTGTCCTACGTGCCGGGAACCGGCTGGGGCTATTCGGTGGCGATGGATGTGCTGGGCGAGGTGATGGCGAGGGCCACCGGCGTTTCCTTGCCGGAGCTGGTCGATCGCCTGGTCGTCCAGCCGCTCGGCATGCATGACGCATCCTTTGCCGTGCGCGATCGATCCCGGCTGGTGACGCCTTATGCCGATGGGCCGGGCAAGGCCGTCGCGATGGGCTCGTATCATCGCGTGCCCTTCGCCGACGGTTTTATCGCATTCTCGCCCGGCCGCGTCTTCGACCCTGCTTCCTTCGCCTCGGGCGGCACCGGGATGAATGGGACGGCAAGCGATGTCCTCAAGCTGCTCGAAGCGCTGCGTTCGGGCGGTAGCCCGGTCATCCACCCCGAAACGGCAGCGGCGATGACCACGGACGCGATACCGGGCATTGAAACCACCATGCCCGGCTGGGGCTGGGGGCTCGGATTTGGCGTCCTGCGCGACCCGCTCGCAGCATTGACGCCCCAGACCGCAGGCACCTGGCGCTGGGGCGGCGTCTATGGTCATTCCTGGTTCGTGGATCCGGCATTGGACCTGACGGTGGTGGCACTGACCAACACGGCGATAGCAGGCATGATGGGCGTCTTTCCCGACGCACTCCGCGACGCCATCTACGGCAGGCAGGTCTAAGATCATTTCGGGAAGAGAGGATTCCGCCGCCGGCGACTGCCAGCGGCGGAAAGCGTTGACGCTGCTACAGCAGCGTGCCGCGCAGGATCACCAGCGCCACCGAGAAATAGATCACCAACCCGGTGACATCGACCAGCGTGGCAACAAATGGCGCCGAGGCGCTGGCCGGGTCGAAGCCGATCCGTTTCAAGGCAAACGGCAGCATCGATCCCGACAGGGAACCGAAGGTGACGATGCCGACCAGCGCCGCGCCGACGGTCGTGGCGATCAGCGGCCAGTGCGGGCCGTAATCGTAGAAGCCCATATATTGCCAGAGCGCGATGCGGCAGATGCCGACCACGCCGAGCATGGCGCCCAGCACGAGGCCGGTCGGCAGTTCGCGCAGCGCCACCCGCCACCAGTCGCGCAGGCCGATCTCGCGCAACGCAAGCGCCCGGATGACCAGGGACGTCGCCTGCGAGCCGGAATTGCCGCCGGAGCTCATGATCAGCGGGATGAACAGGGTGAGCACGATCGCCTTCTCCAACTCGCCCTCATAGCTTTGCATGGCGTTGGCCGTCAGCATCTCGCTGATGAACAGCGCGCAAAGCCAGCCGCCCCGCTTCCTGATCATGGCGAGGAAGCTCATCTTCATATAAGGCTCGTCCAGCGCTTCCATGCCGCCGAAGCGGTGCACGTCCTCCGTCGTCTCCTCGATCATCGTGTCGATGATGTCGTCAATGGTGACGATGCCGAGTATCTTGCCATGGTCGACGACGGGAACGGCGAGCAGATCGTATTTGGAGATCGTCTGCGCCAAGGTTTCACGATCGGTCAACGGGGTGACGGTCACCGGCATGCGATCAGGCGCCACGGACATGATCGAGTCGTCGGGTTCGCCGGTGATCAACCGGCGCAGGCCGGTCGAGCGCACCAGGAGATGCGTTTGCGGATCGACGATGTAGATCGCGTAGACGGTTTCGCGTGTCCGCTCGACCTTGCGGATGTAGTCGAGCGTGCGCCCGACGGTCCAGTCCGAAGGGACGCTGACGAACTCCGTCGTCATGATCGATGCGGCGCTGCTTTCGGGATAGCCCAGGATGGAAAGCAGGGTCGCGCGCAGCGGTGGTGCCAGCGCACCGAGGAGTTCCGAGCGTGCCGGTTCATCGAGCTCGCGCAGGATGTCGGCCGCGCGGTCGACGGACATGGCGGTGAGCAGCTTGCTTGCCTTGGGGCGGGGCAGGGCCTCCACGAGTTCGGGAGCGTCTTCAAGTTCAGGTTGGTCGAAAATCTCGACCAACCGCTCGAACGGCACCTCGCAAAGCAGCTCGGTCGCTGTTTCACGCGATTCGTGATTGAGTGCCTCGACCACGTCGGCGACATGGTCGTTAGCAAGGATGCGGGCGATGGCGACGGCCTCGTCGTCCGCTACGGGGAAAAAATCGTTCATGGTTCACTCCTTGCCGTCCGGCAGGACATGAACCGTTCAGGTCACGTCTAGGCGGACGGCGGTTGCGTTCGACTAATACTGTCGCCAGGCATGGCGCGGTGACCTTTCCGCTTGCGGGTTTGCGTTTCGACTGTCTGCAAGCCGGCGCAACATAGAAGCGCGCCTTGCCGAGTCAATCATCGTGAGGGAGGAAAACGGCGCCTGACGGCTCCGATCGCGAGACTGTGATCACCGGCCGCCGCCAGGCGCGGCAAGTCACGGTGAAAGCGTCGTTATTTCTGCTTCAGCCGGCGCGGGAACCGCAGCCATTTGTCTTCGACCGGCCGCGGCTGCGCGAGGATCGTGGTGAGTTCGACAGGCAGGCTCGGAGCCAGGGGCTTCTTGGAGGCGACGCCGTCGGCGATCAGCACCATCGAGTGGTAGAACTCCGTGCCGGCAACGGATCTCGGCGCCACGGCTTCGTGCATGACGCTGATCACCGTGACATCGGGGCAGTTGTCCTTGATGGCTTGATGGAAGGCAATCTTGCCGTCGGGATCGAGTGCACCGGTTGCTTCGTCGAGGAACAGCAGCCCCGGCTGCTGCAGGATGATGCGCGCCACAACCAGCTTCTGCTTCTGGCCGCCCGACAGAACCTGATCCCAGCTTTTGCCCTCACGGTGCTCATTGGCCATGTGCTCGATGAAGTCGCCAAGGCCGGCCTTGTGCAGCGCCGCGGCCACCTGTGCGTCGCCATGGTTGTATTCGGAGCCCGGCAGGCAGACCAGCTGTTTCAGCGACACCTGCTGCAGCTTGACCTCCTGGGCGGCATAAAAACTCTTCACCCCTTCGGGGAAGACGATCGTGCCGCGGCCATAGGGCCACAGGCCGTTGATCGCCTTGATCAGCGAGGTCTTGCCGCAACCGGACTCGCCCTTCAGGAACGTCCACTCGCCGCGCCGGAAGCGCAGGTTGGCGGCACTGAGGAACGGCGTTGCGTCCTCGCCCTGATGCGCCAGTTCGAGTTTCTGGATGGTCAGGCCGAAGACCGGATTCTGGCTGGCATAGTTAAAGTCGGAGCGGCCGGTCTGGCTGTAGAATTCCTGCGGATGCTGAACAGTCTCGATCGCATTCGCGAGTTCGGTGACACGCTGGCTGTTGGCGCGCAGCGTGGCGATCGCCGGCATGACATGGATGAACCACGAACACTGGCCGATCAACGAATTGACCAGTTCGGAGCCGGTGATATAGCCCTTGAGGTCAAGGCCGTTATGGATGAACGGCACGAGGCCGGGGCCGTAGGCGACAATGCGGGCGCCGATGAAATTGTAGATCAGCTCGAATGACATATAGACGGTGTTGACGATGTTCAGCCGCGACCAGGTTCCGTCGATGTCGACATAGAGCCGGCGATGCATGCTCTTCTGCACACCCTCACCGTGGGATGCCGCGACATGGAAGCTGCGGCGCAGGAACGTCGTCAGCTCGCCGCGGTAGCTGCCTTCGGCCTGCTGCATGCGAACGTTGAGGCGCTCGAGCAGGCTGCCGAGCCTGACCGCGATCCATGTGTTCAACGGCACGTAGGTGGCGACCGCCAGGAAGGCCAGGACGGCACTGCCATAGCTGCCGAGGAACTCAAGCCCTTTCACCTCGACGGAGTTTTCAAGCAGCTTCTGGCCGACGAAATAGAGCGAGGTGGCGACGCCAAGCACACCCATGGCCAGCCCAATGGCGCCGCCGGTCATGTCCTTGATCGATTCCTGGATGCGCTGGTCGATGTTGTCGGGAGCGGGCGTGCTGCCGCCGGTCGACGCATGCTGGGCATGGAAATGCGTGTGGTTGCCGTCGAGCAGCGCCTCGTTGAAACGGCTGTCCAGCCAACCGCGCCATTTGCGGTGCAAGGTTACCGAGACAAGGTTGCGGACGCCCGTGAAGCCGGCGTCCTTGAGCACGACCAGCAATACGAGGATGCCGGCGTTGACCAGCAGGGTGCGCAGCGGCGTGGTGTTGGCGGCGTCGTGGAAGAAGGCGATCGAATTGACCAGTTCACCGGACGCTTCGGCGAACCAGACGCCTGCCTTGCTGGATGCCGCGGTGAGCAGTGCGATCACCACTGTCAGCGTCCAGGCTTCCTTCCAGCGATCCGATATCCAGTAGGCTCGCATGAGCCCCCAGAAACTGCGCATCGAGGATACCGGCGTCAAAAGCGACTGCCCTGCGGCGCCGCGGTGTAGTCCATCCGGTACTGACTCCTGCGATCGTCTGCCGATCCGAATCACGATCCCGCCCAAACCTTTTTTCTTTTGTTACGGATGGTAACACCAATTGATCATTTTCTATTAATTTTTGTAGGGGGTCAGCCGGATTGTGGTGGCGAGCGTGTCGACAAGGCAACAGGACGGGCTTTCCCAGCGTCGCGAGAAAGCCGACGAAAGGGCAATTTAACACAATAATTTCAAATGATTACCTGATGGCGAGGCGGGACGCCTCCACCTTCCCTTGGGGAAAGCATTTACACGGTTTCGTTACTCTTTTGGCTTACCCGGCAGGCCGATTTTTCGCCGCGGACCAATCCGAATTTGCGAAAACACGCCGTTCTGGATGCCTGATTCCTTGCCGCCGCTATCTTTGCCGGCAGCCGGAAATGGCCCGTGATCGGCTCAGCCGACCTTCTCCAACTCGCCACGCGCCTTAGCGGCCGCCACCTGGCGGATCGCGTCGGCCAGGGTGTCGGCATCCTGCGCGCCCATCACGGCATATTTGCCTTCGAGCAGGAAGCACGGCACGCCTGATATGCCCATGCGCGCGGCGGTAGCGATCTCGGTGCGCACCGCTTCGACATCGGCGTCGGTCGGCAGCAATGTCTCCACGACGGACGCATCCATGCCGGCCTCGCGGGCGGCTTCGACCAACACGGCATGGTCGCCGATGTTGACGCCCTGCTCGAAATTCAACTGGAACAGGCGGCGCACCAGACTGTTCTGCACGGCCTCACCGGCGGCGCCGGCCCAACGGATCAGGCGATGCGCGTCCAGCGTGTTGGGCGCCACCTTGATGGCGTCGAAGGCAAAGGAGATGCCCTCGGCCTCGCCAAGCGGCTCGATGCGGGCGTGAATTTCGCGAATGCGCTCGTCGCTGCCGAACTTGGCCAGCATGTATTCACGGCGATCCTTGCCCTGGGGCGGAATGGTCGGGTCGAGCTGGAATGGCCGCCAGCGTATGTGCACTTCGACATCGCCGGCCGCGGCGACCGCCTTGTCCAGCCGCTTCTGGCCAATGAAGCACCACGGGCAGACGACGTCCGACACCACATCGACGGTAATGGCGTTAGCTTCGCTCATCTCGATCTCCGGATTTTCAGTTCGGCTTGCGCCACCATGTTGGCAGTTGATAACCGAATATGGGCGTCTTCTTCGGATGTTCCAGATAATTCCAGTAAGCAAGCCATTGCTGCGTGTTGTACTGCATCGGCACCATGTAGTTGCCCGAGATCAGCAGCCGGTCGAGGGCGCGGACGGCGGCGACATAATCTTCCTTCGAGCGGGCCCGCAGCATTGCCTCGATCGCGGCATCGATCGCCGGGTCGGCGACGCCGGCGAGGTTGAACGATCCTTCGGTCCTGGCGGCGTTGGACGACCAACGCCCGATCTGCTCGATGCCTGGGGAGAGCGAATTGTTGAAGCCGCTCGAGCCGACCAGCACCTCGAAATCGAAACGCTGCTTGCGCGACTGGATCTGGTCGCCGTCAAGGCTGCGGATGCTGACGTTGATGCCGATCTTCTCCAATGTGCGCTGGTAGATACCGGCCAGGCGCTCCTCGTCTTGCGAAGAGGTCATGATCTCGAAACCGAATGGCTTGCCGTCGGGATCGAGCATCGTGCCGCCCTGCAGGTGGTATCCGATGCTTTTCAGGAGATCGAAAGCCGTCTTCAACACCTTGCGGTCCTGGCCCGAACCATCGGTCACCGGCGGTTTCCAGGTGCCGTCCATCACGTCGGACGGCACACGGCCGGGGTAGGGCGCCAGCAGCGCCTTTTCCCTGTCGTCGGCCGGATGGCCGAGCGCGGAAAGCTCGGAGTTCTGCCAATAGCTCATCGTGCGCGCGTATTTGCCGCCGAACAGGTTCTTGTTGGCCCATTCGAAATCGTAAAGCATGCCGAGCGCGCGCCGAACCACCGGATTGGAGAACTTTGGCAGCCTGGTGTTGAACAAGAAGCCGGTCACCACAGGCGGAATGCCGGTGTCGAAGGTTTCAGAGATCACCTCGCCCTTGTGGAAGGCGGGGAAGTCGAGATCGCGCTCGCGCTTGACCGGATCGCCATCATCGTCGATGGCGCAAAGGCCTTTCTTGAACGCTTCGAGCTTGGCGTTGGCGTTGAGGAAATATTCGATGGTGATCTGGTCGTAATTGTCGAAACCGCGCTTGGCGGGAACGTCCTTGCCCCAGTAGTCGGGATTGCGCTTGAAGACGACGCGCTGGCCGGGCTGCACCTGCGCAATCGTGTAGGGTCCGCTGCCGATCAACGGCTTCAACGTCGTCCTGTCGAACGTGTCCATGGCGAAGGCGTGCCTGGGGATGATCGGCGTCAGCGCGATGATCAGCGGAAACTCGCGATCGGCCTTGTCGTTGAAGGTGAAGCGCACGCTGTGGTCGCCGGTCTTTTCCAGCTTGGCGATCCTGGCCATGCGGTCGCTGTAGGGCGGACGGCCTTTTTGCGTGTAGGCATCATAGGTGAACAGCACGTCTTCGGGTGTCACCGGCTGCCCGTCGGACCATTTGGCCTTCGGGTTGAGATGGAATTCAATGCTCTTGCGCTCCGGGTCCATGTCGGCGCTGTCCGCCAGCAGCCCATAGAGGGTAAAAGCCTCGTCCGCACTGCGCTGCATCAGCGGCTCGAAGACCAGATTGCCGAAGATCGTGTCCATCATGCCGCGCGCCGTCGTGCGCAGGCTCTTCAGGATGAAAGGGTTGAGGTTGTCGAAGCTGCCGACGACGCAATAGGTGATGCTGCCACCCTTCGGCGCGTCGGGATTGACGTAGCTGAAATGGGTGTAGTCCGGCGGCAGGGCCGGTTCGCCCTGCATCGCAATCGCGTATTTTGGCGCCGAAAGCGCTGGCGGCGGCAGGGTGAGAAACGATATCGCGGTGATCAGCCAAACAAGAACGCGGCCCATGACCGTCTCCTTAACAGGTCGGCTTGATGATTCGATGCGCACACTAGCATGAGGCGGCTGCGTGCCGGCCAATGGTGTCATCAAGAATTACAAGTGGGCGGGCTGGATTCGACACCGCTTGCAGTGTAACACGCCGTCCGAAGTCATTCTGTTGCCTCATTTCGGCAACAGGTAGCTGGACCACGCGGCGCGAAGAAGCCGGTCCCGGGATTATTTGAGAGGAAGTGCACGACATGACGAGCCTGAACAGCAATGCGTACCGCCTTTCGGTCATGGCCGCGGGCGTGGTCGGCTTTCTGGGTGCAGGGCTTCCCGCTGCTTCCGCACAGCAGCAGCCGCAGATTCCACAGGGCTGGTTCAAGGCCTGCACCAAGCAGGAAGACGTCGACATCTGCAACGTCCAGAATATCGTCACCGCGGGCAACGGCCAGCTCGTCACCGGTGTCAGCCTGATCGAGCTCAAGGGCAAGGTGAACCGCAAGGTGTTCCAGGTGACGGTCCCGACGGGCCGCCTCGTGCCTCCCGGCATCGGCCTGCAGATCGACACCGGCAAGGCGCAGAAGCTCGACTATGTCATCTGCTTCCCGGACCGTTGCGTGGCCGAAGTGCCGCTGACCGACCAGCTTGTCGCCTCGTTCAAGAAGGGCCAGGGGATCACGCTGACCTCGATCAATTTCCAGAACCAGGCCAACCCGATCAAGATCGCGCTGCAGGGCTTCAGCGGCGCCTATGACGGCCCGCCGCTGCAGCAGTCGGACATCGAGGACCGGCAGAAGAAGCTGCAGGACTTCGTCGCCAAGAACAACCAGGACTTCGCCAAGAAGCTCAAGGACGAACAGGACAAGGCGAAGACCGCCAACTGATCACCGGCATCGGGCCAATACCGAAGCCAGAGAAAAAGCGGGGTCATGCCCCGCTTTTTTCGTTCCTGGACGCATCCGGAATGCCGGAAAGTCAGTGCCTGGACTGCCGTTTCGGCTCGTAGCGTCCATCCGGCCTCTTGTCGAACATCTCCTTGATCTGCGGATGACGAACCGGCTCGCCCGACTGATCCGCCAGCAGATTCTGCTCGGATACATAGGCGATGTATTCGGTTTCCGAATTCTCGGCGAGCAGATGGTAGAATGGCTGATCCTTGCTTGGCCGCACGTCCGCGGGGATGGCCTCGTACCATTCGTCGGTATTGGCGAATTGTGGATCGACGTCGAAAATGATGCCACGAAACGGAAACAACCGGTGGCGAACCACCTGTCCGATCGCGAATTTGGCCGTTTTCATCGTACTCACCACTGAATTCCTTGGCTTTATTTGGCGCAGACTCCGAGTCAATTCAATCCCGAAGCGTTTTTAGCGTCTTCAAGCTACGCAGCGCGCGGAGCAAAGTTTTTGATTGAAGTCGCGATATCGCGGCAAAATCCGTAAGATCGTCAGTTTCGCCGCACCGGCTTTCGCAGGCCACCCGCAAGTGCTGCAAAGCCGCTGCCGGGACGAAGTCCCTCGCGCATGAAAAAGGCACGCAGCGGTGCAACGCCCCCGAGCACGCCGAGACCGGCACCGCGCGCCATCTGCGCCGGCAGCATGTCGGAAAGCAGCGACATGTTGAGCAGATTGACGGCGCTGCTGCGCGCCAGAATGTCGGGCCGGCGTTTGAAATCGTAGGCGGCCAGCGCCTTGGGCTCGCCAGGGTCTTCACGATTTTCGCTCGCGATTCCAACCAGATCGTCAATATCCCTGATGCCCAGGTTGAGACCCTGCGCGCCGATCGGCGGGAACAAATGGGCGGCCTCGCCGACAAGCGCCACCCGATGCCGGGCAAAGCGCAGGGGGGTCACGGTCGAAAGCGGATAAATCTGGCGGCCCGGCTCCACCGTCACCCGGCCCAGCATCGACTGCATCTGCTGCTCGACCCGCAACGAGAGCGCTGCGTCGTCCAATGCAGCCAGTTCCCTGGCGGTCTCCGGCTTGACCACCCAGACGAGGCTCGAGCGATCGCCGGGCAGCGGAACCTGCGTGAACGGACCGGTCTCTGTATGGAACTCCGTAGAGGTGAAAGCGTGGTCGCGGCTATGATGGAAGTTCAGGACGAGCGCGGCTTGAGGATAGGATCGCGACGCGGTCGAAATGCCCGCTGCCTCGCGGGCGGGCGACAGGCGTCCATCGGCGGCGACCGCCAGCGATGCGCCGACCTCGCTGCCGTCGGCGAGAGCGGCATGGGCCATGTCTGCGTCGAGATGCCAGGTCTTGACCATCGACACCAGCCGTTCGATCCACGGATGCGCGGCAACCTTGCTGGCCAGTGCGGGGCCGAAGACAGCGTTGGGCAGATTGAGCCCGAACTGGTCCTCATCGATCTCGCTGGCGCGGAAGGTGACGACGGGACTGCGGATCAGCCGGCTGGTCGCATCGACGATGCGCATCACTTTCAAGGGTGCGGCGTTGGGCTTGATGTCTTCGAGCACGCCGAGCCGTTCAAGCACCTTCAAAGCAGGGTTCATCAGGGCCGTGGTGCGCCCATCGGGGACCGAAGCCTCCGGCCCGACGAGCGTTACCCGGAAACCGGCATCGGCGAAGGCAAGTGCCGCGATCAGTCCCGCCGGCCCTGTGCCGGCGACCAGTATCCGTGCTGTTTGCTTACGCTCCAAGATCGGTTTCCGGCTTGCTGTGCGAGGCGGGCCACCCGGCCTGCCAGTTGCTGAGCATATAAGTCAGATCATGCGGCTTGATCAACGCGGCGATTCGGCCCATTCGGTTGCCATGACCGGCCACCAGGACGACTTCAGCCATCTCGACCGCGCCGGCCGCGCCATGGCCAACATTGCACGCAACCCGCGCTTGACGGTCAACGTCGTTGTGGGCGCCGGCATCGCGCTTGCCTGGCTGTTCCTGGCCGCTATGGCGATCCGCGGCGCCGAGGCCGGCGGCAGCGCGCCCGGCGACGCCCTGCTGCGCCACCTGCCGCAACTGCCGCTGCCCGATGTCCTGGAACGGTTCTTCGCGCTCTGCCTGTCGCCGGCGCCGCTGGAGGGAAGCATTGGCCCGCGCGCCTTGGCGCTCATCCTGATGTGGTTCATGATGGCGATCGCGGCGATGCTGCCTTCCGCGGCGCCGATGATCCGCACCTATTGCGAGATCGCCGATACGGCACGGATCAAGGGGGAACCCGTCGTCCATCCGCTGGTGCTGGTCGCAGGGTATCTCAGCGTCTGGTTCGTCGCCTCTGCAATGTTCGCGGCGCTGACGCTTGCAGTGCATGCATCCGCCGCGTCCGGCCAGATGTACGATCCGGTGCTGGGCATCGCCGGCGCGTTCGCATTGCTGGTTGCCGGCCTCTACCAGTTCAGCGGCCTCAAGGAGGCCTGCCTGAAGAAATGCCGGAACCCGTTCTCGATCCTGTTTTCGAACTGGAGCGCGAGAGCCGTCCGCGTCTTCCGGCTCGGAATCGCGCAAGGCATATGGTGCCTCGGCTGCTGCTGGGCGCTGATGCTGGTGATGTTCGCCGTTGGCGTCATGAACGTCTTCTGGATGGCGTTGATCGGTCTGTTCACCCTCATCGAAAAACAAACGGCGAGCCGTCTTCCAACCCGGCTGGCCGGTGCGATACTGCTTGTCTGGGCAGCCGCGCTGCTAGTAGTCTCGCTTTGAGTGGGGGAAATTCAATGACAGATCCGGGCTGGGCAATGAAAGGAGAGCTCGTACTCTCCTGCAATTGCACGGTTTTTTGCCCTTGCGTGTTGTCGCTTGGCAGTCATCCGCCAACCGAGGGCTATTGCCAGACCTGGGCGGGTTTCCGTATCGATGCCGGTCATTTCGGAGAGGTCGACCTCTCCGGCCTCAACCTGGGACTGGTCATGGAAATCCCCGGCTACATGAGCCGCGGCAACTGGACCGCGGGCCTGTTCATCGACCAACGCGCCTCGATCTACGCCGTCAAGGCGCTGACCAAGATCTTCACCGGCAAGGCGGGCGGGACCACGTCGCTGCTGTCGATCCTCGTCGGAAAATTCCTGGGCGTCGAACAGGTCCCGATCACCTATGAGACGCGGGACAAGACGCGCATCTTCCAGATACCGAAGATCATCGACGGGGCGGTGACGCCGATAGCGGGCAAGGATCGCGAGAAGGATACGGTGATCAGCAATTCGGAATACTGGATCGCGCCGGAGATCATCGTGGCCAAATCCGACAAGAGCAAGATGCGGGCCTTTGGCCGCAACTGGAATTTTGCCGGCCGCTCGGCCGAAATCTGCAAGCTGGATTGGCGGGGCCCGTGAGCAAGAACACAACGCCCAAGAACTTGGCGCCCAAGAACTCGGCGCCCAGGAACTTGGCGGCCAGGAATACGGCTGCCAGAAAAGCCGCCAAGAAGATCGCGGACCGGATTCCGCGGCCGAGGAAGAAAGTCACCTGGCCGCAGGCAAGGGCGTTCTCGGTGCATTTGCTGACCGCCTCGGGCTCGTTCCTGGCCTTCCTGTCGCTTGTGGCGGCGAGCGAAGAGCGTTGGACTGCTATGTTCTGGTGGCTCGGGCTGGCATTGTTCGTCGACGGCATCGACGGGCCGATCGCGCGGAAACTCGAGGTCAAGGAAATCCTGCCGACCTGGTCGGGCGAAATGCTCGACAACATCATCGACTACGTGACCTATGTGCTGATCCCGGCCTTCGCGCTTTACCAGCGCGGCTTCATGGGCGAGGGCCTGTCGTTCCTGTCGGCGGCGATCATCGTCGTCTCCAGCGCGATCTACTATGCCGACACCGGCATGAAGACGAAGGAGAATTTCTTCAAGGGGTTCCCCGTCGTCTGGAACATGGTGGTGTTCACGCTGTTCGTCATCGAGCCGGGACAATGGGTTTCGTTCGCGGTGGTGGTGGCGGCCGGCATCCTGACCTTCGTCCCGATCAATTTCATTCACCCGGTGCGGGTGGTGCGGCTGCGGCGCATCAATCTGACAATGACGCTATTGTGGTGCGCTTTCGGCGCGCTTGCGCTTGCGCAGGCGGCTCTCGCGGCCTTCTACGACCAGATCGGCGTGCTGGGCGAGCAGGTCGGCACATTCACCAAGATCGGTATTTCCGTTACCGGGCTTTACCTCGCCTGCATCGGTGGCATCATGCAGTTCTTTCCAAATCTTGGTGCCAAGAAGGCCTGACCAGCCCACGTCTCGAGGAAGCCCATCCATGCCCAAAGCGATCCGCATCCACGCCCATGGCGGCCCGGAAGTTCTGACCTACGAGGATGCCGATCCCGGCCAGCCGGGTTCGGGGCAGATCCTGGTCAGGCATACGGCGATCGGCCTCAATTTCATCGATGTCTATCATCGCTCCGGCCTCTATCCGCCGCCGGGCGGATTCCCGCTCATTGCGGGCAGCGAGGCCGCCGGGGTGGTGCTGAAGGTGGGGCAGGACGTCGACTGGCTGAAGCCGGGCGATCGGATCGCCTATGCGGTGACGACAGGCGCGTATGCCGAGGAGCGCGTCATCGATGCCAGCCGAGTCGTCAAGGTTCCGGATGGCATCAGCGACGAACAGGCCGCGGCGATGATGCTGAAAGGCATGACCGCCGAATATCTCCTGCGCCGGACCTTCAAGGTGAAGGCAGGCGACACGATCCTGTTTCATGCCGCGGCAGGCGGCGTCGGGCTCATCCTCGGCCAATGGGCGAAACATCTGGGCGCAACCGTTATCGGCACGGCAAGCTCGACCGACAAGATCGAGCTCGCCAGGGCGCACGGCTTCGACCATGTCATCAATTACAAGGAACAGGATTTCGTCGCCGGCGTCGCGGCCATCACGGGCGGCAGGAAATGCGACGTCGTCTACGATTCGGTCGGCAACGACACATTTCCGGCCTCGCTCGACTGCCTGAGGCCGCTCGGCACGTTCGTCAGCTTCGGCCAATCCTCGGGGCCGATCCCGCCGTTCTCGATGTCGCTGCTGGCCCAGAAGGGCTCTTTGTTCGCCACGAGGCCGACGCTGTTCGTCTACAACGCAAAGCGCGAGGACCTTGACGCCTCGGCGGCGGCCCTGTTCGAGGTGGTGCTGAGCGGCGCCGTCGAGATCAAGATCAATCAGCGTTATGCGCTGAAGGATGCAGGCAAGGCGCACTCGGATCTCGAAGGCCGCAGGACCACCGGAACGACAATTCTCGTTCCTTAGTCCCGCCAGCCTTGTTATCCCTTGAATTTCCGCTGAAATTCTTGAAGCTCTTTCAAGACGCGTGCCGCTTTCCGTTGAGAGCCGGCGGCGCCTACCATGCTTGCGGGAACACAGAACATATCCGGCAATACGGATGGGAGGCACTGTGAGTGCAAATCATGATGGGGCGAACCTGCTCGAGGTTCGTGGCCTGACCAAGATATTCGGCACACTGACGGCGTGCGATCATATCGATCTCAATATCGCCAGAGGTGAAATCCACGCGCTGCTCGGCGAAAACGGCGCCGGCAAGTCGACGCTGGTCAAGATGCTGTTCGGTTCGCTGGAACCCAATTCCGGAGAGATTTTCTGGAACGGCCAGGCGGTCCGGATCACCAGTCCGGGTGCTGCGAAAAAGCTCGGCATCGGCATGGTGTTCCAGCATTTCTCGCTGTTCGAGGCGCTGACGGCGGCCGAGAACATCGCGCTGTCGCTGGATGACGGCTCGCCGATCAGCAGCATCGCCGCCAAGGCGAGGGCGCTTTCCTACAGCTACGGCCTGCCGCTCGATCCCGAATCGCTGGTCGGCGACCTGTCGGTCGGTGAGCGCCAGCGCATCGAGATCATCCGCTGTCTGCTGCAAACACCGCAGCTCATCATTCTCGACGAGCCGACCTCGGTGCTGACGCCACAGGAGGCCGACAAGCTGTTCGAGACGCTGGAGCGGCTGCGCGCGGAAGGCAAATCGATCCTCTACATTTCGCACCGGCTGGAAGAGGTCAAACGCATCTGCGACCGCGCGACCGTGCTGCGGCACGGCAAGGTGGTCGGCCACTGCAACCCGCGCGAGGAGACGGCGGCATCGCTGGCCCGCATGATGGTCGGCAACGAAGTGCAGGCCGTGGTGCGCGCACCGGTCGAGGGGATCGAAACCGCACAGCCGCTGCTCGAAATCCGCAACCTTACCCGCAAACCGGCAACGCCGTTCTCCATTCCGCTCAAGAACATCAGCTTGAATGTCCGCGCCGGCGAGGTGATCGGCATCGCGGGCGTCGCCGGCAATGGCCAGGGCGAGTTCTTCGAATCCGTCTCCGGAGAAGTCCTGCAACAGGATTCTGCCTCGGTGCGCATCCGCGGCAAGGATGCTGGTGGCCTCACCATCACCGGACGGCGGCTGCTGGGCGCCGCCTTCGTGCCGGAAGAGCGCCTCGGCCATGGCGCGGCACCGCGCATGAAACTTTCGGAAAACCTTCTGCTGTCGCGCCATGCAACCGACGGCAAGGCCTTTGTCGGCACCGGCGGCATGGTGAAGAGCGGCGCTGTCTACGCCGCCGCCCAACGCATCATCGAAGCGATGGATGTGCGCAAGAGCGCGCCGGATCCGGAAGCCGCGGCACTTTCGGGCGGCAACCTGCAGAAGTTCATCGTCGGCCGCGAACTCGACCGTCGGCCCAGCGTCATGGTGGTCAACCAGCCGACATGGGGTGTCGATGCCGGTGCCGCCGCTCACATCCGGCAGGCGCTGATCGAACTGTCGCGCAGCGGATCGGCGGTGCTGGTCATCAGCCAGGATCTCGACGAGCTGTTCGAGATATCTGATGCCATCGCCGTCATGCACAATGGCGAACTTTCCAAGCCGCTGCCGATCGCCGAAGCAACCTTCGAGAAGGTCGGCTTGCTGATGGGCGGCGCCGAGCCCGGCCACGCCGAACACACGCTGGAGACGGCATGATGCGCCTCGAACTCGTCAAACGCCCGCAGCGCTCGGCGCTGTTTTCGGCACTTTCGCCGTTCATCGCCTTCGCGCTGACGATCATTGCCGGCGCGGTTCTGTTCGCGCTGCTCGGCGTTAACCCGCTGACCGCGTTCCGGATCTATTTCATCGAGCCGATCAGCCAGGTCTGGCAGTTGCATGAGCTGGCGATCAAGGCGGCGCCGCTGATCCTGATCGGCGTTGGCCTGTCCGTCTGCTACAAGGCCAACATCTGGAACATCGGCGCCGAAGGCCAGTTCATCTTCGGCGCCATCTTCGGCTCCGCCATTCCGGTGCTGTTCCCGCAATTCGAAGGGCCGCTGGTGCTGCCGCTGATGCTTCTGCTCGGCATGGTCGGCGGCGCGGCCTACGCGGCGATCCCGGCGCTTCTGAAGACCAAGTTCAACACCAACGAGATCCTGACCAGCCTGATGCTGGTCTATGTCGCCCAGCTCTTCCTCGACTGGCTGGTGCGCGGCCCGTGGCGCGATCCGCAAGGCCATGGTTTTCCGCAGACGATCCAGTTCGGCGACTCGGCCGTCCTGCCGGAACTGATGCCCGACGCCGGACGCGCCAATTGGGGTTTCGTCTTCGCGCTGGTTGCCGCGGTGCTGATCTGGATCCTGATGGGCCGCATGCTGAAAGGCTTCGAAGTCCGCGTGCTCGGCTCCAGCCCGAGGGCAGGGCGCTTCGCCGGCTTCGGCCTCAGCCGGATGGTGTTCTTCGCCTTCCTGCTGTCGGGCGCGCTGGCAGGTCTGGCCGGCATCTCGGAAGTCTCCGGCGCCATCGGGCAATTGCAGCCGGTGATCTCGCCCGGCTACGGCTTCACCGCCATCATCGTCGCATTCCTTGGCCGGCTCAATCCGCTCGGCATCGTCGCCGCCGGCCTGGTGCTGGCGCTGACCTATCTCGGCGGCGAGGCGGTGCAGAGCGCGCTCGGCATTTCCGACAAGGTGGCGCGCGTCTTCCAGGGCATGCTGCTGTTCTTCGTGCTCGGCTGCGACACGCTCATCCATTACCGCATCCGCCTGATCGGCCTGGCGCTGACGAAACAGGAAGCCCCTGCAAAGCTCGAAGCCGCGCCAAAGTTGAAGGAAGCCCGCTGATGGACATCACCGTCAACATCCTCCTGACCATCGCCACGGCGGCGACGCCGCTGTTGATCGCGGCGATCGGCGAACTGGTGGTCGAACGTTCCGGCGTGCTCAATCTCGGCGTCGAAGGCATGATGATCATGGGCGCGGTCGGCGGCTTCGGCGCCGGCTACCTGACCGGCTCGCCCTGGATCGGCCTTTTGGCGGCGATCGCCATGGGCGCGGCATTCTCGCTACTGTTTGCCGTCATGACGCTGTCGCTGGCCACCAACCAGGTCGCGACCGGCCTGTCGCTGACGCTGCTCGGCCTCGGCCTCTCCGGCATGATCGGGACCAGCTTCGTCGGCCAGCCCGGCGTCAGGCTGCCCAATCTCGATATTCCCGGCCTCAGCTCCATACCCATCGTTGGCAGGCTGCTGTTCGGCCAGGATCCGATCTTCTACATCTCGATCGCGCTGACGGCCGCCGTGATGTGGTTCCTGTTCAAGACCCGCACCGGGCTGACGCTGCGCTCGATCGGCGACAGCCACGCCTCGGCGCATGCGCTCGGCATCAAGGTCATCCGCTACCGCTATCTCTCGGTCATCTTCGGCGGCGCCTGCGCCGGCCTTGCCGGCGGCCATCTGTCGCTGGTCTATACGCCGCAGTGGGTCGAGAACATGAGCGCGGGCCGTGGCTGGATCGCGCTGGCGCTGGTGGTGTTCGCGTCATGGCGGCCGTGGCGGGTGCTGGCCGGCGCCTACATCTTCGGCGCGGTGTGGATCGGCCAGCTTCATGCACAGGCTTTTGGCATTCCAGTGCCCTCGCAGATGCTTTCTTCTCTGCCCTATCTGGCAACCGTCGTGGTTCTCGTTCTAATCTCGCGCAACAAGCGTCTGACGATGATGAACACGCCGGCATCCCTGGGGCAGCCATTCGTTCCGGATCGTTGACAATAAAAAAACGGGAAGCTCCAAGGCTTAACACAGAGAGGTAACACAATGAAAAAACTGCTTATTGCCCTGATGACGACGACAGCGGCCTTGTCGCTGGCGGCGTCAGCGGAGGCTGCCGACAAGTTGAAGGCCTGCTGGGTCTACACCGGCCCGATCGGCGATTTCGGCTACTCCTACCAGCATGATCAGGGCCGGCTCGAAGTCGAGAAGGCGCTCGGCGACAAGGTCGAAACCGCTTACCTGGAGAACGTCTCCGAAGGTCCCGATGCCGACCGTGCCTTCGAGCGGCTGGCGCGCGAGGGCTGCAAGATCATATTCGGCACCTCGTTCGGCTTCATGGACGCCGAAGTGAAGGTCGCCAAGAAGTTCCCGAAGGTGATGTTCGAGCACGCCACCGGCTACAAGACATCGGACAATCTCGGCATCTACAATGCGCGCTTCTATGAAGGCCGCTACGTGCTTGGCCAGATCGCCGCCAAGGAATCGAAGTCCGGCGTCGCCGGCTACATCGTTTCCTTCCCGATCCCGGAAGTGGTGATGGGCATCAACTCCTTCATGCTCGGCGCGCAGTCGATCAACCCGAACTTCAAGGCCAAGATCGTCTGGGTGAACTCATGGTTCGATCCGGGCAAGGAAGCGGATGCCGCCAAGGCCCTGTTCGACCAGGGCGCCGACATCATTGTCCAGCACACCGATTCGACCGCCGCCCTGCAGGTGGCCGAAGAGCGCAAGCTGCACGGTTTCGGCCAGTCTTCCGACATGATCAAGTTCGCGCCGAACGCGCAGCTGACCTCGCTGACGGACGAATGGGGTCCGTACTATATCAGCCGGGTCCAGGCGGCCATCGACGGCACCTGGAAGCCGGACAATGTCTGGCTCGGCATCAAGGACGGCGCGGTGAAGCTTGCGCCTTACACCAACATGCCCGACGACGTGAAGGCGATGGCCGAGGCGACCGAGAAGAAGATCGCCGGCGGTTGGAACCCCTTCACCGGACCGATCGCCAAGCAGGACGGCTCGGCATGGCTGAAGGACGGCGAAGTCGCCGACGACGGCACGCTTCTTGGCATGAATTTCTACGTCAAGGGTGTCGACGACAAGCTGCCGCAGTAAGCTTGCACGGATCTCGAACGGAAAGGGCGCCGCGCGGCGCCCTTTTTCATTCGGCGGGTTGGGTTCGGCCGGGGGCCGCCCGATACTTTGCCAGCACAATTTCCACGGCATGGCCAAGCCATGTCTTGAGCAACCGTTGAGCCGGTCGTTCCCAGTAACGCCAGACCGTCCAGGAGGCGGCGAGCAGAACCGCGATACAACCGAATGCCGCGAGCCATTTGCCAACGAGCGGTGCGGCGGCATCGATGGCGAGATAGCCGATGTTCTGATGCAGGAGGTAGAGCGGGTAGGTCAGCCCGCCGAGCGCCATCGTCAGAACGGACGGCCTGACATGATTGCGCAGCAGGACCGCGCCGATCAATGCGCCATGCATGACGACATTGGCGGCCCAGAGAGGACGCTGCGAAACGGCGAGGCCATATTCGTTCAGCATCCAGTGCTGGGTCACCGAAAGCGTGCCGCAGGACAACAGGAACGCTGCGCCAAGCAGCAGCAACGCCGGCCAAGACCGGCCATGCGCATGCAGATGGTGGACCAGCACGCCCGCGGCGAAAAACGGGCCGAACTCGGTGATGAACAACAGCCTTGCCGCATGACTGCCGACGACGAATTCGTTCAACGCCGATATCGCCAGCCAGATGAAGATCAGCTCAAGCTTGCGCTTCTGAAAAACACCGGTGAGCAGGGCCAGCGTCACCCATCCGTAGAAAACCAGTTCAAGCACGATCGACCAGTAGACGCCGTCCATGAAAGGCTGGCCGAGAGCCGGCGCGAACATCGACAGGTTGGCGGCATACTGCGTGAGAGAGGTTGCAAACAGCGGTGCACCGACCGAAGCGACGACGATGAAGGTGATCGTCATGCAAAACAGGAAGCCTGGATAGAGGCGGACGAAACGGGCGATCGCAAACTGGTGCCAGCTGCGGCTTTCCGCCGACCACGCGATGACGAAGCCGCTGATCAGAAAGAACAGATTGACGCCGAGGTAGCCATAGATAGCGAATGGCGCGGCATCGGGATAGCCCACGGCAAGTACACCTTCGGCGGCCGCGCCACGAAAGAAATAGTGGAAGAGCACGACGGCAAGTGCCGCGGCCAGCCTGAGCAGGTCCAGCGTCGCGATGTAATCCTGTCCGGCAGGTCTGGTATCCATCCGAATTCCCGCATTTATGGTCCTGAGATCATAGTGCGGATCGCGGCTGAGCGGGTTAAGAGGCCTGAACCATCGCGAAATTTGGTAAATGGCGGCAGAAGCATCCGACCGGGCGCAATTGTCTGTAACGCAGTTCCGTGACCGCCTTCACAGACGCATTTGCCTTTTTACTTACATGTTCATCTTGCGACCCGGACAAAATTGGCCGGCGTTACGAACGTCAGCAGGAGAAAATCTTATGCATTTGAATAAAAAACTCCTAGCCATTATTGGTAGGCGTATTCCAGCCATCTATGACGTCATTCCGCGCGGACCACAGGGGCGGCTTGCACAAATCGCCCTCAATCCTCAGCCGCTCCCGCCTCACGAGCTGGGGGCCGCGATAGCCGACGAATTCGTGCGCCACGCATGGATCGCCGAGCGAGGCGGGCTCGACATGAAAGGGGTGCTGAGCGACCTCGACGATTGGTGCCCGACGCCACCGAAGCTGCCGAAGCTACCTCCGTGGTGGGGGCCGTTTCCTGAGCCCGAGCCGCGGCCCGAATGGTTCGTGGATTACCATCTGGGATTTGCCGCGAGGCTGTCGGTAATCGAAGGCCAGTCCGCCGGCACGCGACTGGACAAGACCCTCAATCAGGGCATCGACCGGTCCCTGTCTGCAATCGAGTCCGTGAAGCTCTGACGAAAACATTGCCAAAACGAGGGCGCCGCAAAGGCGCCCTTTCGGCAGCTCAAGGCCGTCAGACCGCCGAACCGTAAAGATCGTAGGCGTCGGCACGGTCGATCTTGATGGTGACGATGTCGCCGGCGCGCAACGGACGGCGCGACTGGATGTGGACCGAGCCGTCGATCTCGGGCGCGTCGTATTTGGTGCGGCCCTTTGCCGATGTGCCGTGCGCTTCATCGATCAGCACCGGCAGGCGCTTGCCGACCTTCTTGGCGAGCTGCGTCGCCGAGATCTTCTGCTGGCGCTGCATGAAACGATGCCAGCGTGCTTCCTTGATCTCCTGCGGCACCTGTTCGAGGCCGAGGTCGTTGGAGCGGGCGCCCCGGACCGGCTCGTATTTGAAGCAGCCGGCGCGGTCGATTTTTGCCTCGTCCAGCCAGTCGAGCAGCATCCCGAAATCGTCGTCCGTCTCACCGGGGAAGCCGACGATGAAGGTCGAGCGGATGGCGAGATCCGGGCACACGTCGCGCCAGCCGCGGATGCGCTCGAGCGTCTTTTCGCCGTGCGCGGGCCGGCGCATGTTCTTCAGCACCTGCGGCGAGGCATGCTGGAACGGGATATCCAGATAGGGGAGGATTTTTCCCTCGGCCATCAGCGGGATGACGTCGGCGACATGCGGGTAGGGGTAGACGTAGTGCATGCGCACCCAGATGCCGAGCTTGCCCAGTTCCTGCGACAAATCGAGGAATTTCGCTCGCACTTCGCGGTCGCCGAACAGCGACGTCTGGTACTTGATGTCGATGCCGTAGGCGCTGGTGTCCTGCGAGATGACGAGCAGTTCCTTGACGCCGGCCTTGGCCAACTTCTCGGCCTCGCGCAGCACGTCGGCAGCGGGCCGCGAGACGAGATCGCCGCGAAGAGCCGGAATGATGCAGAAGGTGCAGCGGTTGTTGCAGCCTTCCGAAATCTTGAGATAGGCATAGTGGCGTGGCGTCAGCTTGACGCCCTGCGGCGGCAAAAGGTCGATATAGGGATCGTGCGAAGGAGGAGCGGCCTGATGCACGGCGGCCATGACGCTCTCATAGGCCTGCGGCCCGGTGATCGCCAGCACGTTGGGATGCTTTTCGCGGATCACGTCCGGCTCGGCGCCGAGGCAGCCGGTGACGATGACCCTGCCGTTTTCCGACAGCGCGGAGCCAATGGCGTTGAGCGACTCGTCGCGGGCGGAATCGAGGAAGCCGCAGGTGTTGACGACGACAAGATCCGCGCCATCATGCTTGCGGGCGATCTCATAGCCCTCGGCGCGCAACCGCGTGATGATGCGCTCGGAGTCCACAAGGGCCTTCGGGCATCCAAGGCTGACGAAACTGACGCGAGGGGCGGACATAGGCAAGTTTCCAATGGGGCACGGGCCGAAACGCTCGTCCGGCCTCAAGTCGCTATAGATGTCGGTCTGTGGCGCTTGGCAGAAGCCAATACGCGCAGCGCAATAGCATGGCTTGCCTGATCAAGCAAACCGGCCGACAGGCCAGGACATTGCGAAACGTCGCGGGCAGGGCTGCTCCAGGAGCGGTTAGTGGCCGCCTCCTGGTCCAAACCAGGGCGCCAGGAAGGCGAAGTGATCGGGGAATTGCTGCACGGCGCCATCAAGCAGCATCTTCACCGCGACGTAGAGGATGATCGCCAGGCCGATATAGGCGATCCAGCGGTATTTGTGCAGCAGGCGCGCGACAAACGACGCGGCAAAGCCCATCAGCGCGATCGACAAGGCCAGTCCGATGATCAGCACCGTCGGATGGTTCATGGCCGCTCCGGCCACGGCCAGAACATTGTCGAGCGACATCGAAACGTCGGCGATGACAATCTGCCACGCGGCCTGCGAGAAGGTCTTGCTCGGTCCCTTGCCGCCAATGACGCCGTCCTTGTCGAAGTCGCCATTCGACAGCGCTTCGGTCGCATCGCGCTCCTGCTCGTGGCTGACGCGCAGTTCGCGCCACATCTTCCAGCAGACCCAGAGCAGCAGCAGGCCGCCGGCGATGAGCAGAATGGGGCCGATGGTCAGCAGCCATTGCGTGATCAGGGCGAAGAAAATGCGCAGGACCGTGGCCGCCGCAATGCCGACGAGAATGGCCTGTTTGCGTTGGTTGGCGGGCAGACCCGCCGCGGCGAGGCCGATGACGATGGCGTTGTCTCCGGCGAGCGCAAGGTCGATGGCGATGACCTGGAGAAGAGCTGATAAGCCCGCGGCAGTGAATATTTCCATCGACCAGGAGGCCCTTGCTCGTTCGCGCCGAGTGTTCGTCGTCGACTGTCCAGACGGGCCTAAAGGCATGGTCCGCTGGCGTCAAGACGCAGCAATGGACAACGCTTGAAAACCACTTTCGTGATTGTGGCACTACAGGGGCTTCAGCAATCGCCGGCGGACGAGCTAGTCGTAGAGATTGTACTTCGCCCAGTCGGTCTCGGGAATTTCGTCACCGATCCGGTAGCGGAGCTGGAGAACTTCCATATGATCCGGCCCGGTCTGGCATTTGAATTTCAGCCGGTACCATTGTCCCTTGCTGCGGAACGCCGCACCCGAGCTCTTGATCGCGTCGGCGCTCATCTCGGGCGTCGCGAAGGCATAGGCAACGACACGGTCGGCCTTGAACTTGCGATCGTCATGCGTGATCCGGTCCAGGACCTCGGCGTCGCAGCGCTGTTCCAGGCGGGTTTGCGGATCGAGTTTCATCAGTCCGGCACGCAATGCGTTGTCCATCGCGCTGGCCGGAAAAGCCAGCGCCAGGGACGCGATGGCCATCATGCAGGGTCTATTCATGGGCGGGACTAGCAGCATATTTTATCTGACAAATCAACCAAGCGGGGCGCTTCATGCTCGGCAAGCGCCCGCTTTCAGGGGGGCGGCGCAATCAAAATCTCGTGTCGTGCTTCATCGTGCGAAGCCTGCGGCCAACGGACCAGCGAGGCGCGGCCGGCATCGGTGAGGTCGTAGAGACCGCGGTCGACACGCGCGAACCAACCATAGACATTGTGCTGCAGAATCTTCGGCGCGATCGGCGTCAAGGCCTTCAGGTCGCGCGGCCGCTTGGGTCCATCCATCATCGCGGCGGCGCAGGTGAGGGCGCTCTGGCGGTAGGCGGTCATGATCGGATTGCGCGTTCCGCCGCCCACGACCGGATCGCCGCGACGGCGCTGGTGCTCATCGACGATCCGAGAGCGCTTGCGCGCATTCTTGCGCGGCGCCAATGCGACCGGGCTGAGCAGCACCTCGACCCGGTCGTTCGCGGTCACGCCGAGCAGGCCGAAGCCGAGCCGGCGGCAGAGATTGCGGAACCTGGCGTCGCTTTCGCGCCCCTTGCCGCGCGCCGACATGCGTGCCGCCAGCCATACTTCGTCGCAGGCGGCCGCTCGGTCGACGCCTTGCAGCACCAGTTCCAGATTGAACTGCAGCTTCAGCTCGCAGATGACCACGACCGGCGGTTCGCCCTCGCGCAGCGCGACGATGTCGCAACCGCCGATTTCCCCTTTCACGACGAAGTCGAGACTTTCGAGGAACCGCTTCACCGGCGCATAGAGTGAGGTCTCGTTCATGCCGCAAGACTTAGCCGATTCGCCGCAAAATGCTTGCCCGCGGAAAGGCGCCCTGGCCTCGAGGCAATCAGGCGATGCCTCCAATGTCGGGCAAGACCGGCGGCAACGGGCCGTGCTCCGTCGATGTCGGCTGCCGTGCTTCGGGGCCTGGCGCGACGCGATCCGATGGCTTCTTGCGGGGCATGAACGGATAGCCGACCTGGCCGAAATAGGTGGACGGGATCGGATCGTCGACGCCGTATTTGTCGGGCACCTTGTCGCCGGTGGCATTGTAGGTGCCGAACACCAGATCGAGGAAGGGCAACTGCCCGGCGAAGTTCTTGTCATAGGCTTCGCGCTGGTTGGCATGGTGCCAGCGATGGAACTGCGGGCCGGCGATCAGCCACTTCAACGGGCCGAACGGAATCCGCAGGTTCGAATGAACGAGCATCGTGTGCCCGAGATAGATAAACGAAAAGACGGCGATCGCGCCTTCCGAGAAGCCAAGCAGAAGGATCGGCGTCAGCGATATCGCCTTGGTGACGATTGCGTCGACCGGGTGGGAGTGGAAAGCCCCGAGCCAATCCAGCTCCTCAATGCCGTGGTGAACCGCGTGGAACTTCCAAAGTGCCGGGATCTTGTGAAAAGCCCGATGCGCCCAGTAGACGCCGACATCTGTGATCAGGATGATTTCGGCAACCTGGAGCCAGATGGGCTGGCCACTGACGGCCTGCGTTACCGATTGCGGCACAAGGATTGCAGCGACGCCGAGGATACTCGCCGCCATGATGACCATGGCCACCTTTATGATAAAGGCGTTGAACATCAGATAGAGCAGATCGACACCAAGGCCCTTGCGGAAGATCTTCTGCGGCCGTTCGGCGAACAGATGTTCGAACGGAATGAAGATCAGCGCGCAGATCAACAGCGTCTTGATGCCAAAGATATCCATTCGCCCGCCTATCGCCTTGTCTTTCGGCAGCGCCTCCAGCGCTTGCGTTTCCCGAGAGAACCACATTTCTCCTTTCGAAAGGCTTGATGCCGATCGTCCGACTATGCCGGGCATGGAGCAGCCGCCCGCCTGCGTGTCACATTGGTGTCGCACGCGGGCGATATAGGGGGAACGCGCGGTCGACGAACGCAGCGTTACGCGCGTCCTCCCAGGACTAACCCCACCGGTCCCTGCCGGCGGGGTTTTTCGTTTCAAGGCCCATGTTGATCAAGAACCATGTTGGCGGCCGCGAGTTGTCCTTGCTATCGTGGCATTTGCAATCAGCAGGGGATGCCCATCATGGACGCAAATGAAATGAGTGCGATCGGTGACACCCTCATGAGGGTCGTCACGCCCGACATGTCTCCCAAGCAGCTCGTCAAGGCTGCCAAGAAGGAGCATCCCGGCGCCTCGAAGAAGGATATCGCCAGGGCGGCCTTCTTTTCGATCATCGCAAATGCGGATCAGGACGTCGGCAAGGCGAGGAACCTGCAGGCATTTGCCCTCGCGGAGCGCACCCAGCGAGCCGACTGAGCAAATCGGACCGTCGCTGCACCGCCACGCGCCTCATCGCCGCGGATACGCCGCCCGGCCGGCGCCAAGCGCGAGTTTCAAGCGACCGTGTGGTCCAGGAGTTTGGTGGTCGGGTCACGGCGATGATCGGAATTGGCGCGGTCGATGCCTTCAACGGTGATCGCCATCGTCCCGTTCTCGATCCTTGCGATCCAACCCTTTGCCTTCATGTACCAGAGATGAAACTCGAGATGCTCTCGCGGACAGCCTGACAATCGCTCAAGCTCGACATCTCCAATGCCGGGATTGTTGACGTCCTGTCTGCGCTTTACATAAAGGAGCGCGAGCAGTCTGGCTTGAATGACGACGTCACGTTCCATGCCTTTGGTGTTTCCGGCTTCCTCGGACAACTCCCGGCTGAGCCCCGCATGGTCCTTGTACTGGATGTCGTACTGCGCACGTTTGACAGGATCCTTCAGCGTGTTGTGAGCCTCTACGATTTCGCTGAAGCGCGCCTCATTGCCGGTGGCCTGATTGTCGGGGTGGTAACGCATGGCAAAATAACGAAACACCCGTTCCAACGTTTCGGAGTTGGCGTTTGGGCTGACTTCGAGAACTTCGTAGTAGTCAATGAACATAGCGGCGCTCCCTCAACGCAATCATATATTCATATTGGCTAAAATAAAGAACGTCCAATGGACAAGTGCGGAACCAAAGCGGTTACGTCAGACCTTTGCTTGCGGCTGTCAAGACTTTGGTCCGGCGTCGATAGCCGGCTAATGCCTAGTGAGGAAACGGACCTTGGCACTCAATGGCGGAGGGAGTGTCTTTTAAACCTCCGTCCTTCAACGTTTGCTGATGTATCAGAAACCCGTTGATTCCCTTAGGTTTCCGCCATTCTTTGTTTGCTGATATCCCTTCCAATCCGCTAACATCATGCTTCGAAGTTAGGAACGGAGTTGCAGGGAATGGTTCGCTCACTCAACTTGCTGGCCGAAACCACCATCCGGGCTAAAGGCCTGAAGGCAGGGCGGCATAGCGACGGCGGCGGGCTCTATCTGCTGGCGAAGAAGGAAGGCACCAAGTCCTGGACTTTCGTTCACTTCAAGGGCTCTGGAAAGGGCCGCCAGTGGAAGGAAGTGGGCCTCGGCTCTTACCCTTCCGTCTCTCTGAAGGATGCGCGCATTGCCGCCACCGACTGCCGGGACCGGCTGCGCCGTGGCCTCGAACCGATCGACACGGAAGCCAAGACCGAAAAGCCGACATTTGCGAAATGCGCGGAAGACCTCATCGCGGCGGTGGGCAAGGGCTGGCGGAATGCCAAGCACAAAGCACAGTGGGAAATGACCCTCGGCGATACCTACTGCAAATCGATCCGAACGAAGCCGGTGGACAAGGTCGATACAGCCGACATTTTGGAGATCCTGAAACCCATCTGGCAAGAGAAGCCTGAAACGGCGCAAAGGCTGCGCGGCCGGATTGAGCGGGTGCTTGATGCGGCAAAAGCTGCCGGTCATCGATCGGGCGAAAATCCCGCCTTGTGGCGTGGACATCTGCAACATCTCCTAGCGAAGCGAAAGAAGCTCTCACGCGGGCATCATCCGGCGATGCCCTACGTTGACGTGCCGGCGTTCGTGAAGCGCCTCCGGGCCTCTGAGGCCATGTCCGCGAAGGCGCTGGACTTCCTCATCCTGACGGCGGCGCGCTCGGGAGAAGTCCTCGGCGCCACCTGGCCCGAAATCGATTTCAAGGAAAAGGTCTGGACCGTGCCGGCCGACCGCATGAAGGCCGGCGTCCTTCATAGGGTGCCGCTGACTGATGCTGCCCTGGCTATCCTGACGCCGCTCTACGAGGCGCGCGTTTCAGACTATGTCTTCCCAGGCGAAAGCAAGCGACCAATTGATGTGCCTCTATCCGTGATGGCCATGACGATGCAGATGCGCCGCATGGAAGTTGGGCAGTATACGCCGCACGGTTTTAGGTCGGCGTTTCGGGATTGGGCCGGCGATCAAACCAGCTTCCCGCGCGAAGTCGCCGAAGCAGCTCTCGCCCACAAAGTTGGTGATGCAGTCGAGAATGCTTATCGCCGATCGGATGCGTTGGAAAAGAGGCGAAAGCTTATGGCGGCTTGGCAGAACTACCTGGCCGCAAGCAATACGAATCGAAATCTTCGCTTAGTGGGTGTGGGAAACCGGGAATAGTTGTTTCCTGGCGTGGCCGGAGGGTTGACGGGCGAATCCTACAGGCCGATATTCAAGTCTGATTTGAGGGACCGGATTGTGTGTGGACCGTTCGCGGCTTGATCTGAGCCGGCCGCGAAACCGCGCGTAGGCGTGGTGACGGTTTCCCTCCAATTTTTCAGTGCATAGCCTGGGAGGGCTTTCATAGGTTTTCGGCGCGGCGCTTTGCCGTACGCATAAGGCGGAACCAAAGGGGAACAAAAAGACGGGTATATGAGCCATCCTCGGTTCGACGTGAGTCCCGAAAAATGCTAGGTTTTGTAGTGATTTGTTGAGTGCTCAAACAACGAAAGGAACCCTGAAATTGAGTACAATTCCAAATGCTTAGACCCTGCCGCAGGGATGGCACCAGTAGTAGCCCGCAGCGCCGTCGCCAACGCTCTTGTCGCTCCTGCCGCTTCCGGACCGCAGCAGACCACCGCGCAAGCTCTGTCTGGCGCTCCCGTGCCCGCGCCTGCACCTCGGCTTGTACAGTCCCCGCGTGCCGCTGACGGTGGCGGCGCGCCGATGCTTGGCGCCAACCCTGCACCGGCCGCTGGTGTGGCGCCGTCCTCTCACAGTGGTGGCGTTCAGGTCGCAGGCGGCGGACCGACCGTTCAGCAGCTCATGCAGGCCGCGACAGATCCCCGGTTGAGTGCTGAACAGCGCGGCGTTGTCAGCCTGCTTCTGAAAAAGAAGATGGATGAAGCCGACCCGGCCACGCAAATGGAGATGGAGAAGAACCGGCTCGAAATGGAAAAGACCCGGATCGAGACGGAACGTCTGCAAAATCCGCAGATGACGCCGGCCGAAAAGGCCCGTCTCGATTTCGACGAACGGAAGCTTCAGGCTGACCAGAACAAGCTGGTGGAAGTTGGCGGCTCGCTCGTCGATCCTAAGACGCACCAGGCCGTTTACACCGGCCAGCAGACCGATTGGGAGAAGCTGGACGACAATACGCTCTACAACAAGCGTACCGGCGAATCCAAGGCCATCGGCGGCGGACAGGATGCCAGTAAGTTCCGGTTCAAGGGCAGTTCGGTTGAGGCACAGTCGCTCAACGGTCTGATGGACACCGGAGACCTCACAGAGGAACAGGCCCAGCAGCTCGGTGCCGGCAAGACGATCACCGGCCCGAACGGCGAAATGCTGTTCCTGACCCCGCAAGGTGTATTCGGTCAGGCCGGCAAGGATGCTCCTGCTGTCCCTGTAGGGCCTCGCACCGCGCCGCAGGCTCCCGCCGCTCCGCAAGCGGCTCCAGCGTCCCAGGCAACCCCTCCTGCGGCTGCTCCTGCGGTCCCATCTGCCCCGGCACCAACTCCGGCGGCGCCTGTGAGCCCGCGTGCGGCAAACCCGGCACCGGACCAGAACGCCGGCATCATGCCCCTGACGGGTCCGAAGACGAAGGCACCGAACGAGCAGCAGCAGCGAGACGCCAAGCTGTATTCAGTGGTCGCGCCCGAGCTGAAGATTGTTGAAGACAATTTCTCTGCGTTGTCCAATCTCTCGGATCAGGCGCTTTCCGCTGTGCCGCACGGTTCGGACTACGGGGCGGATTACCTGAAATCGCCGGACTACCAGCGCGCTTCGAATTCGCTGAAGACCATCATCGCGTCCTACCTGTACAGCGTGTCCGGTGCCACAGCGGCGCCGGCCGAAGTGGAAAATCAGGCATCCATCCTGACGCCCAGGCCCGGCGAAGCAAAGGCATCTGTCGACGACAAGCTGGCGCGAGTCCGGGCGATGGTCGACGCCATCAGGAACAGCCGCGGGGCAGGGGATGCACCGCCAGCGGAACCGACTGGCACCGGCACGACGAGCAACGGCTTGAAATGGAGCATCGAACCCTGATGGCAACGCTCAACATCCAGGGCCAAAAGGTCAAGGTCGACGATGCCTTTCTGTCGATGACGCCCGAGCAGCAGAATGCGGCGGTCCAAGAGATTGCGAAGTCTCTGCCGGCCGCGCCAGACGGGGATGCAGCGGCGGCCGACGAACGCGCCAAGGCTGGAATTGCTAAGGCCCAGCAGATCATGGACGGCGGCGGTCCGAAGCCCGAAGGCGGCCACAAGGTGCCAGACTATCAGCCGCCCGGCTTTGATATGGGCGCTGGCGGCACCTTCCTGACTTCAACGGGTGAAGGCATTCCAATCGCAGGGCCCTTGATCGACAAGGGTCTGACAGCAGCAGCAGCCGGCATTGGCTCCGCGATCAGCGGCGAACCTTATTCCCAGGTTCAAGGCGACATGGCTCAGATGCAAGAGACAAGCCGTGCGGCTCACCCTGTCGCCAAGACGCTTGGCAACGTGACGGGTGCGGTCGCGGGTACGCTGCCGGCGATGATGGCGGCCCCGGAGGCCTTCGGCATCGGCGCGGCCTCTGTCCCTGCCCAAGCTCTCATCAGTGCCGGCACTGGCGGAATGATCAATGCGGCTGATAGCGCCGTTCGGTCTGGCGGAGATCCGCGCGAGACGTTCAAGGGCGGTTTGATGGGACTTGGCGCTGGCCTTGCGGCTCCTGTCGTTGGTCCGCTCATCGGTAAGGGCGTGAAGGCGGTTGCCGACAATCTCCACATTGGGTCCGTGGCTCGCGCCTTGGGGCTCGACAAGCGCGCCGTGTCCGTCTTGGCGGACGCCGCCCGGCAGGATGCCGTCGACCCGGCAAAGCTGGCGCAGCTCGGCAACGACGGCATGCTGATGGATCTTGGCCCAAACATGCGGCACACGGCCGGCGCCATTGCCGCTACGCCTGGCGAGGGAAAGGCCATTGTTCGCAACGCCATCGGCGCGCGCGATGCAGATGCCAACTGGCGCATTCGATCCGCCCTTGATGAAACGCTTGGCGAGGCTCCTACGCCGTCGCGCATCATCGATCGTGCGAATACAAATCAGCAGCGCCTGGCCCCGGAGTATCGAGAGGCGTTGCGCGATGCCGGTCCGGTCGACACATTGCCGATTGCTCGCTATCTCGAGACTGAAGCCCAGACTTTGCGCGGGGAGCCACAGCGCCTTGTGCAGCGTGTCCGCTCGATGCTGGACCATCAGCCGACGCCGGCCGATGTTGCTCGGGCTCGCGCGCTTGGCCAGCCGGCCCCTGGAACGACACTGGTGTCTGACGCGGCGGAGCTGCTGAACACCCGCCACGCGATCGACGACATGCTGGAGACGACGCAGGGGACGAATGCCGTCAACGCGCTGACCACCGCGCGGCAAGCTGTTGATGACGAGCTTCGGGCGTCGGTTCCGGGCATCAAGGAGGTTGACGCGAAATATGCCGAGTTGGCCCGGCAGAAGGAAGCGGTTCAGCGTGGCCAGAGCGTTCTTTCAAGCGGCCGGGAAGCGCCGCGTCCCGATGAACTCGCCACTGAAGTTCAACGGGGTGCGCTACCGCAGGGCTTGCAAGTCGGGCCGTCCGCCGTGCCGCTGCGGTTGCGGGAAGGGGCCCGGGCGGAGATAGAGCGAATCGTCGGCACGAACGCAAACGACCGTGTGGCGCTTCAGCGTCTGATCAAAGGCGAGGGGGACTGGAACCGCGCTCGCCTCTCGACTCTATTCGGCTCGGACAAGGCGCAGTCGATCATCAATCTGCTCGACCGTGAAAAACTCTTTGCCGACACATCGAACATCGTCACCCGCAACTCCGAGAGTGCGGCGCGCATAGCGGCTCAGGACGCCATCTCGGGCGAGACGAGCCGGGGTTTTGGCGTTCCTGAGGGGTTCATTGCTGGGGGTGTCAGGGGTGCCGCTCGTGCAGCGGGCTTACGGTCGGCCGAAAAAGTGGTCAGCGCTCTACGGAACGGCGGCAACGACAAAGCGATTTCCCAGATGGCTGCTGCGCTGACAAGCGGTCAGCAGAGCCCGGTGCTTGCCGCCCTTATGAAGGCCGGCCAAGGATCGCGGCTGCAACAATCACAGGTCGATCGTGTCGCGAGAGCGCTTTTGCTTTCCTCGACCGAAAGTAATTGACCCTTCCATCCAGAAGGCGACGGCGAACACGCTCAGGATGACGATGGACGCCGAAGCGGCGCCGTAGATGAATTGCGTGGTCATCTGGTCCAGAATCCAGCCAAGGCCCTGGTGGATGCCGATAAGAATGACAACGAATATGACAGCGGCAATGAGCTGAAGGACGGTATTCCTGGACATTGGCGGAACATAGGGCGGAAATGGTGAAAACGGAAGTGACTGCAACTAACAAGGCGAGAGCAAGGCATAGCGTCACGCAACCAACCCGTTCGCCGCAAGTTGACCTATGCTGGTTGGTCCCAGCGTTTCCAGACGCTGTGCTACGGCCACGGCCAACTCTAAGCCGGCATGCTGTGGTAATTTGGGTACATCATTCGGCCGCCAAGTCTGCAACTGTTGCTTCGGGCTTGGGGAAATTCAATGAAAATCAAATTGTCGATTCTGGCGCTTCTCGCGATTGTGGCCGGCTGTGCAGTGTCGGGCACTCAGGTATTGTCGCCTTACCAACTCGCTGACGGCACGAAGCTACAGGACGTGGTCACAATAGGTGCAGATAAATCTGGCGCCGCTCCCGTCGTCACGCACGTGAAAACCTTTCGAATTGGTGGCAAAGGGGGCGCCACGCTCGTAGCGGATGGAACAGGTTCTGGTCCTGGGATGAGCACTGTGGTCGTTGGTGCGACGGTTGCGGGCGTGACCGGCGGGGTGACTGGCGGGCTTATCGCGAACATCGGCCGACATCATCACTCTTCATCGTCGTCGGAGACTAACTGCTCGGATCCAGCCCAGGCAAACACGCCAACCTGCTTGTGTCTGGCTAACCCACGTCTTCCCGGATGCGAAAATTCCCTGCCCTGATCCACCTCAGATCGTCCTGCTACCAACGAATGTTAGTCCCCTGTCGCTCTGCTCCACGGTCGCGGGCTTTTTTGGTTTTGGTAGCGTGAAGCGATGAGGCTGTGGCTCTTTGCTTTAGTTGTCCTAGTTTTCATGGCCGCGGGCTTCTGGTTGGCGGCCGAACTGGCGGTCTCCGGCGCACATGGTGCTGTCATTTCGCACGGTTAGGGAAGTTGATTATCTCGGCGCCCTGTTCCATCTCCAGCGGTTCGTGACCTGGCCCTTCATGCCAAAACACTTGGCGCAAATCGCGCTGGTCCACCTTTTGCCCGCAATATGGACAAGGATAGAAATGCTGCTCTTCCGGGATTTCTTCTCCGCCGTGCAACTTGCCGTGGATCGGCGGGCCGAGGTCGGATAGCTTTGTCATCCCCGTCGAACTTTCAATTTGCCTAAAATGTTCCGGAACCATTTTAGCGCGCGCTAATTGAATCGCACTATGCGAGTCAGCGCATGCCTCTGAAGTTCATCAAACCCATGGAACCCGAGCTGGTCGACACGCCACCGCAAGGCGACGAATGGCTCCACGAAGTCAAATTTGACGGGTATCGCACCCAGATTATCAAGGATGAAAACGGGATCCGTCTGTTCACCAAGAACGGTTACGACTGGACCGGCCGCTATATCGAACTTGCAGGAGAAGCGGAGGCGATCGAGGCGGAAAGCTTCATCATTGATGGCGAGACGATCACGGTCAACGAGGCCGGCTTGTCCGACTTCCACGCCCTGCAGTCAGCTGTCACCCGCCGTAACCCATCGCGCGACCTGTATTTGGTGGCGTTCGATCTCCTGCACCTGAATGGGCATGATTTGCGCAACATGCCGGTGGAAGACCGCCGCGAAATCCTCCAGGAATTGATACCAGCCGTCGGTCGCATTCAGGTCAGCAAAGCCATGCCCGGCACCGGGGCCGCAGTTTATAGCCGGGTGGACAGGGCAGGGCTGGAGGGCATGGTCTCAAAGCGTAAGGACAGCGTCTACCGCAGCGGGCCGACGATGAACTGGCGCAAGATCAAGTGCTATGCCGAAAAGGAAATGGACATCATCGGGGTGCAGCGCGAGGCAGGTAAGCCCGCAATGGTGCTCATGGCCGACAAGGGTCAATATGCCGGCGGCGCTTTCGTTGCCTTTAAAGCCGACAAGCGTCAGCGACTATGGGAACGCGTGCAAGGGAAAGTCGGCGGGCCGGTGCCGATCGGTCTCAAGAAGGAAAAAGCCGAATGGCTGAAGCCTGGTCTCGTCGGTCGCGTCCGGTTCCTGAAGGGCGAGGAAAAGCTCCGCCACGCCAAGCTGCTGGATTTCCGGGATAAGCAATAGCCAGCACTTGCCGGCCCAATCCCTATCAGGAATATAATCCTCCCGTTGCGGCGATCACCCTCAAACGGAGTTCGCTACCTATGGCCAGATCAAAACCTTCCAAGCAATTATCGCAGGCTGAAATCGAGCGCTTTCTGGCGGCTGCGGAAGCGCTGCACCTGAGCATCATCAAGCCGTTCATATCGCCACACTGCGACCACTACAGGCAGACGCGCGTCCTGCACGAGGTGCTATTAAACACTGTGCGGCAAGTCACCGGGAAGGAAGTCGAGTTCATCCGATGGAACACTACAGGTTCGGTTAGACCGCCTGCCGCCGGGTAGTCCTTTGTCGGGGTAAAATGGCCGGCGCCTAACAGGGGGGCTGTTGGGTAAATAGGCACCGGCCAAGCGGACGATCAGGTCCGCCGCATTTGAGGGCATGACGGATTCGCGGGAGCAGCGATATGGCGCGATCACGGACTGCTCGCCGGCGGCACACTAGCTTGGGTGACGTTGCCGCTTCTCGTTAGAACAGGTCCTCGAAGTCGGCAGGGCTGCCCCTGCTTCGCTGACGAACGACAATTTCCAGACCGAGGGAAGAAAGCGTCGCCATCAAGGTCCGCAGCTGCACTGTAGGCTTACCAGCCTCAAGGTGCGATATTGTGCCCTGGCGGAGGTGCACTCGATCTCCAAGCGCCTCTTGCGTAAGCCCTGCGTTCCGACGCGCGCGCCGCAGGATGGCGCCGATCTGCTTTTCATTGCGCGCTATCGCGTCAAGCATGAGATGGTCCTCCGAGGATACGCGAATGCGTATAAAACGGTGATATGCGCTATCGCGTATAACTGATCCTGTGCACTACAGTGCGCTAAATGAATTTGAGACAATGGATAACTCAAGTTTCCTTTAATCTGAAATTCGCTGCGTGTTACTCTCCCTCGAATACCGTCAGATGGTAGTAAGGAGGGCCGGCGATGCCCGAACTCTCGACTGCTCTCCGCGTCCCGGCAGCACAATACCTTCGCATGTCAACCGAACATCAGCGCTACTCACTGGAAAACCAAAGAGCGGCCATTTCGGAGTATGCCGAGATGAGAGGCTTTGCCGTCGTCCGCACTTATGCCGACGCCGGCAAAAGCGGCTTAAGTCTGAAAGGCCGAGATGGACTTCAGCGGCTGCTAGCAGATGTGGTGACTGGCCAGGGCGGCTTTTCCGCGATCCTCGTACTGGATGTCAGCAGGTGGGGAAGATTTCAGGACACGGATCAAGCCGCGCACTACGAGTTCATCTGCCGCGATGCAGGCGTCAATGTCCATTACTGCGGGGAACCATTCGACAATGACGGCAGCATGGTCGCCAGCATCGTAAAAAACCTGAAGCGGGTGATGGCGGCCGAGTACAGCCGCGAGCTTTCCACCAAAATTTACAGAGCGCAAATCCAGCAAGCGCGTGTGGGGTTTAAGCAGGGCGGCCCTGCGCCTTATGGCATAAGGCGTTTTCTGGTCAGCGAGGATGGAACGCCGAAATTCTTGCTCGCACCGGGGGACCGTAAGGGACTGAAATCAGACCGAGTGGTCTTTATGCATGGGCCCGACGAGGAGCTCAAAATTATACGGCGAATTTTCCGCATGTTTCTCGCGCAGAAACGAAGCATTGCGAGCATCGTCAAGGCGTTGAACGACGAAAAGATCCCGTCAACGGATGGCGACTTATGGCGATGGGGAAGGGTCAAAGGTATCCTCCGAAGCGAACTGATGATCGGATACTATGTCTTTAACCGGACTAGCCACAAAATGAAGACGCCCGTGAAGCACAACCCGCCAAATCAATGGGTACGAACCAAGGTGATGGAGCCTATTGTCGGTCTCAAAACATTTGCCCGAGTGCAGCGAGAGTTGAGGTTGAAACGGGTCTATGGCCTGCACAGAGCCGATATGATCCGAAAACTGCAGCGCCTCTTTCGCAAGAAAAAGAAACTATCGCAGGATATAATCAACGAGTGCGCGTACACGCCATCCGCACATGCGTATTGGATCCACTTCGGCAGCCTGGTGGCTGCATACAAGGCCGTTGGATTCATATGTCCGCCGACAGGCGAACGACATAGATACTTTTCGGATGAGGCGCTGCTGGATGGCATCCGCAGGGTGCATGCGACGTTCGGCTACGTAACTATCGCTTTGCTCAACAAAGATCCCGACCTTCCAGACGGCAAAGCCTTCAAGAAGCGCTTCGGCTCGATTGTGAAAGCCTACGGCCTGGCTGGGTTTCCTACGACAAAGAGCGAAACCGTCTCAGCGGCCCGACAGCGAGCTGCCGCTCGGCGCTAAACGCCATCGGTCCCCTATCGCCGCCCTGTCGAGCCTGCCAGCGCGGTTTGTACTCGGCGGTCGCCAGGGGTGAAAATGACCGGCCCGACGAACCCGCCGACAAAGCCGATGATGCCTAGGATCACGCCCCAGCGAAACATGGTGGCGATCACGGGGATGTCTTCCGCAGCCTGACCCCGGCGCCGCCGCCATTCTCGGGGATGAACTCGACGCCTGCGGTCTCAAACGCGCGCTGGAGCACGTCGAGCGTGGCATTCTGCGGCGATGATCGTCCGGCCTCAAAGTTGCGGATGGTGGCGTTGCCGATCTTCGCCGCGTCAGCGGTATCCTGCTGGGACCAGTTAAGAAGGCCACGGGCGGCGCGGCACTGAGCGGGTGTCATCATTCTTCTCCGATAGCGCATATGATCGATAAACGCTAGCCGTATCGAATAACGCTTGCATTAAAGTTAATGGCGATTATAGTCATCCATAGCGAAAATCGCTAACACCTGATGGAGAGCACCCATGCCGAACAACTCTGTTCGGGCAGCCGCCGAAGGCATGCCCGATTATCCCCGCAATCCACATCTCTTCGCCTTTGTACGTAAGGTGCTGATGTTCTGGCATGCGCGTGCGGGTCGAGAGCCCGTTGTTTCGAATTCTGTACCGGAGAGTCTCATGAACCAGCATGTCGATCGTCGCGCCCTTCTCGCGTCATCAGCAATCGCCACGGCTGCTATAGCTGTGGCCGGCCAAGAGGCCAGGGCAGGGGACGCATCGGCCCCTAGCGTGTCTCGTGAGCTGGAAGGCCTCATTGAGGCGAAGCACGCTGCCTACGCCCGCTTCATTGCCGCGATCGATGTGGCCACCGACCTGGAAGAGGCGTATCTGCCGAAGACGCCCGAACTCTACGTTCCCTTGTCCATTGGAGGGGGGCAGTCTCGTAGCCTCCGCTATAGCGAACTGGAGAGCATCGAAGCCGATTTGGGCGATGACATCAAGCGCCGGTACGCCGAGCAGCAACAGAAGCTTGCGCCCCTCGCCAAGGTGGCGCCCGATCTCGGGAAGCAATCGGTCGCCGCACTTCGCAAGGCGGAGAGGGCTGATCTTCGGACGTTGAAGAGGCTGGTCAAGGAAGAGCGCGCGCGGCGTAGCGCCGTCGGTCTTGAACAGGCAATCAACGAACGCAACGAGGCCTCCGACGCCGAACGCTACGCGCTGAACTCCGTGTGCGCCTATCGTTGCACAACCATGGAAGAACACCGCGCCAAGGCAGAGTTTTTGATGGAGTTCGCCACCGGCAAATATGGCGACCTCCAGACTGAGGACATTGACGCGCTGCTCTGGTCGTTCCTGCCGGAAGAAGCATTGGATGAAGCCGTCAGGGCCTCGGAAGGCGGCGTAGCTTGAAAACTATCGTATTTGGCCCGCTGCCTCACGGTGGCGGGCTTCATCGTTTCGAAAGGTTAGGAACCAAGTTAGGAACTGAATAAGGCAAACGCGAAAAGCGGCGCAGTTTCAACATCATAGAAAGAAATCTGGCGGAGGGAGTGGGATTCGAACCCACGGTGAACTTGCGCCCACGCCGGTTTTCAAGACCGGTGCCTTAAACCGCTCGGCCATCCCTCCGTCGTGATTTTTCAATCACTTGGATAGTGCGCTTCCGACAGGTTTTCGCCTGGTGGCACCGGATTGGCACCGAAGGCATTCCCGACCGGGCGCTGTTCATTCCTGTAAAGCTGCATTGAGGGCCGCGTCAACCACCGCTGCGGTGCCTTCCTGCCGTCCCGGCAGTTGGTGCGCATAAATGTTCAGCGGGACGCGCCGGTTCGCGTGTCCGGCGCAGCCTCGCGGCTGAACAGCGGGGGGCGAGAGATCTGGCGGCTTCCACATCGAATAAAGTGTTCCGGAACTATTTTAGCACATGCTGATTGAAACGCGGTTCTTGTGAGAGTTCTGTACATGCGTGTGAAGTTCGTCGTGGCAGCGAGATGACCGATCCCGATCAACCCCAGAAAGAGCGCCGCTTTCATGCTCGGCAGACCGTTCTGAAGGAAGGGACGATAGTCACCGAGAGTTCGACCATAAAATGCTCGATCAGAAACCAGCATGCTCACGGCGCGGAGCTGAGGGTCGACCCGAGCGCCATTGTTCCCGAACGCTTCATCCTCCTCGTGCCTGCGGATGATGCCCGATACCGTGCAGCGCTCCGATGGAGACGAAACGATCGCCTGGGCGTGCAGATCTATTGAACCGGCCCTTGCCGGCGCCATCCCTCTGGTCAGGCTCGCGACAGCTTACCCAGCCACAATAGGGGCCTCACAGCGGAGGTATCCATGGTCTCGGCGATTGGAAGTCAGCATCGGCAAACACCGGAAACCCTACTGAAACCCGCAAAGACAGAAACAGGCGAAGGATTTGCGCCGGGCAAAAGCACAGATAGCGTAGGACATCGCGCCAAGGCCATGGTCGCCGAAACAGGCGATACTGATCCTGGGGCCCAGGGGCGCGCCGCATCGATGATCGCCAGAATGGATATCACCGTTTTGACGCCCCCGAGCGAAGAGCCGCCTTTGGAGTAGGGCGGCTGCCATCGGCTTCTCGATCAACGATATCGATTTTACCACGTCAGGCAGCAAGGCGTGCCGCCGCCGCATCGTTGTTCAGGCCGCCCAGAGCATCATGCCCCATGCGGTCACCTTTTCCCGGGCATATGCGCCGGGCTTTACGCGGTCTGAAGCTGGTCGACAGATCCCGTGCCTGACAGTGTTATCAACCGTGCAGCGGCAAACGCGGCTAAAATTACGAAAATAGCCGTCATGTTCAGGAAGGCAGACGACGCAAAAATGCTTGCGCTCTGCTCATAACAGCTTGCGAATTCCATGACGCCTTACCCCTCTGGACCCATTGCATCATGATCCTGCTTCAGACGAAATTCAAGCAGATGCTAAAATACGCCGGCAAAGATGTTGCCTGGTGGCCTCCCGTCAGGTGGTGACGTAACGCTTCCATCCCTAGATGGATCTCCGGAGACCCGTCAACTCTCACACCGGCGTCGGATTGACCCCGGCAGCCCTCAACTGGGCGCCGAGCTTGGTCCGAGTGGCACAGGCGGCTTTGTCACCGGCAACGCATTTGTTGTTGGCGGCGGACCAATCCAGCAGGGCAGTGTTTATCCAACTGCCAGGCGCGCGTGCCACGCCATAAGGTGTTGGTGGCGCGCCGGTCGCGGCGGCTGTTGCCGCGGCGGCGCCTTTCCCGCGAGGTGCGAGCTTCCAACCGCTGATGATCAGACAGTTCTTCATGTATTGATCCTCGGCGATCGCATTGTCGAGAGCGTTGCCCAGGCCAGCACCGGCAACAAAAGCCGGTGATCCGATCGCAAGATAACCTTGGTCTACCGATCCTTTCCGCATCTCACATTGAGCATGCGCGACCTCAAAGCTAGGCCCATATCCTATCTGCATGTAGTCATCTTGATTGCTAGTCTGGCAGCCACAAATTGCGACAGTGGCACCAAGTGCCATCAACGATTTTATTTTCATTCCCCCAGCCCCTCCCAAGGCTGAATGATCCTCCCTCAAAGCTTATGTCAGCGCAAGGGCAGACAATCATTCCGGCAAACCCTGAAAGGTGCACTATCGGGGCACATATGATTTCCGAGAGTAGATATATACAGGGTTATTACAATTCCCGAGCTTTGGCATGCACCACCACGAACCTACCGAACGATCGGTCCAGGGCTGGCCGTCGGCACAGCAATGGGAGGGCCACAATCTTGCCCGGTTCCGGCCACAATCGGTTAATACCGTGATAAACAATTCCTGCGCACAAAGGATCGGGGTTTCAAGGCGTCGTTGGTGTTGTCGAGTGAGTGCTTTGGCTCCTCCGATGTTCAAACGACGGCGTTTTGAGTGAGACTGTAGGGGATTTCAGGAAAAATGCAGGCTACGACGCATCAGCGTCTTCGTCGCGCTTCCACGCTCACGCTGCTTGCCGCGTCGGCCGCCTTGCTGGCGGCTTGCGCGTCGCAGCCTGAGCCGAAGGGGCTGGTCAATCCCAGGCATCGCTCCAAGGAATATTTCGCCGAAACCGAATACGGCGTGAAGGCAAGCCCGCGTGCTGCCGTCATGCGGCGCGGCGGCGGTCGCGACCAGCTCGGCAAGCCCTACCAGGTGCGCGGCAAGTGGTACTATCCCAAGGAAGACAAGCGCTACGCCAAGGTCGGCCTGGCTTCGTGGTACGGCGACGCCTTTCATGGTCGGCTGACCGCCAATGGCGAAGTCTACGACATGACGCATCTGACCGCTGCGCATCCGACCATGCCGCTGCCGAGCTACGCCCGCGTCACCAACATCGAAACCGGCAGCTCCGTCATCGTGCGCGTCAATGACCGGGGGCCGTATCATGAGGGGCGCATCATCGATGTCTCGGAGCGCGCGGCACAGATGCTCGACTACGCCAAGGTCGGTACCGCGAAGGTGAAGGTCGAATATGTCGGTCGTGCGCCGCTCGACGGCAACGACGACCAGTATCTGATGGCATCCTACCATCCAGGCAACAGGATACCGGATCCGTCGGACGGCTTGCCGACTGGTGTCATGGTGGCCATGAACGGACCGTCGCCAAGCCTGCCGGTGGGTGCCGCCGCCGCACCGTTCCCGGGCCAGCTGACGAATTCCGGAGAGGCGTTCGCGGCGCAGCCGGGCTTGGCGGCGCAGACGACCGCTTTCGGCGACGTGGTGCTGCCCGACTTCGGACCGATCGTGCCCGAGCGCCCGGAGATCAGCCTGCCGCCGCAATCGCCGTTTGCCGTGGCTTCGCTGTCCTATGCGAATGAACGCGTGCAGCGTGCCGATGTCTTCGCCGCGCTGGACGACAGCGGCATGTCGCCGGCCGACATCCTGCGGTCGTGGAAGAAATCCAATCCGCAGGCGTCGCCGTCCAGTTCCGACTATGTCGCCGCCGGCACCTTCGACGATGCCGCTGAAGCCAAACGCGTGGCGGCGGCGCTTCAGCCCTTTGGCCGAACGGAGATCCAGCGTACCGATCTCGACGGCAATGACTGGTATGCGGTCAATCTCTATCCGAATGGCCATGGCGGCCTGGACGAGATGCTGCAGGCGGCATGGTCGCATGGCGCGCCCGATGCGCTGGCCGTGCGCGACTGATTTCGAGAGACGGTTTTCCGCTGAACAGTTGATCCGTCACAGTTGATCCGCATTGGAAAAAGCCCCATAGTTTCACGGGCTTGCCGGGAGAGACCGGCCAACGGGTCGAATTTCATGCAGTTTCGCTTGCTTCAGCCTTTTGCCGGGTTTTTTCTTCTCGGCCTCCTGCTTTCACTCGCTCCGGCCCACGCACAGCTTTTCGAGACCAAGGCCGCACAGGCCTTCATGATCGATGCCGACACCGGCACAGTTTTGTTCTCGAAGGATGCCGACAAGCCGATCCAGCCGGCCTCGATGGCCAAGCTGATGACGATGGAAGTGGTTTTCAACGCCATCAAATCCGGACGCCTCAAGCTCGACGACACCTTCGTGGTGAGCGAGAACGCCTGGCGCAAGGGCGGCGCCCCGTCTGGAACATCGACGATGTTTGCCAAACTGAAATCGTCCATCCGCCTGGAGGATTTGATCCAGGGGGTGACCGTGCAGGCCGCGAATGACGGCTGCATCATCATCGCCGAAGGCATGGCCGGGTCCGAGGACAATTTTGCCGCGCAGATGACAGAACGCGCCCGCCAGATCGGCCTCAAGACATCGACTTTCGTCAATTCGACCGGCCTGCCGGCCGATGGCCAGCAGACAAGCGTGCGCGAGCTGACGCAGCTCGCCCTGCATCTGTGGCGCGATTACCCGGATTTCTATCGCTACTACAGCCTGAAGGATTTCACCTGGAACAAGATCTCGCAGAGGAACCGCAACCCGCTGCTGGCGATGGATATCGGCGCCGATGGCCTGGCCGTCGGGGCGAGCGAGGCGTCGGGCTTCGGCATCGTGGGCTCGGTCAGCCACAACGGCACGCGGGTGATCGCGGCCCTGAGCGGGCTGGCCAATGACAAGGAACGCGCCGAAGAGGCGCGCAAGCTGCTCGACTGGGGCGTTCGCTCTTTCGAGAAAACCGAAATCTTCGCCAAGGACGAGGTGGTCGGCGAGGCCCAGGTTTTCGGCGGGGCGAAATCCGGCGTGACGCTGAAGGCGAAAGGACCGATCGCCATCTTCCTGCCGATCACCAACCGCGACAAGCTGACGGCCAAGATCGTCTATAACGGCCCGGTCGCCGCACCTGTGGAGGAGGGCCAGCCGGTCGGCGCGCTGCGCGTCTGGATCGGCGACACGCTGAGCCAGGAGACACCGCTTTTCGCCGCCGAGTCGATCGGCGTCGGCACGTTGCCGCAGCGCGCGCTCGATGCGGTCAAGGAACTGGCGATCGGCTGGCTGCGATAACGCCGACAGCATGGACGTTTCCCCGAACGCGGACTATCTAGAGCGCAACAATCCACTCCAACATGGACAAAGGCCCTTTCGATTGGCGCGCGGATTTTTCATTACCTTCGAAGGCGGCGAGGGCGCAGGCAAGTCGACGCAGATCGAGCGGCTGGCGAGAAAGATGCGCGCCAAGAAGTATGATGTGCTGCTGACGCGCGAACCTGGCGGTTCGCCGGGCGCCGAAGCGGTCAGGCATGTCCTGCTTTCAGGTGCCGCGGAACCCTTCGGACCGAAGATGGAAGCGCTGCTCTTCGCCGCGGCGCGTTCGGACCATGTCGAGCAGGTCATCCGGCCGGCTGTCGAGCGAGGTTCCATCGTGCTTTGCGATCGTTTCCTGGATTCCTCGCGCGTCTACCAGGGGGTTACCGGCGGCATCGACCCGGCGTTCATGGCGACGCTGGAGCAGGTCGCCATCAACGGCATGATGCCCGACATGACGCTGATCTTCGATATCGACCCGGCAGAGGGTCTCAGGCGCGCGACGCTGCGGCGCGGCAGCGATGCCGGCGCCGACCGCTTCGAAAAAGAAACGCTGGCCATCCACCAGGCCCGCCGCGCGGCCTTTCTGGCGATCGCCGCGGCCGAGCCGGAGCGCTGTATCGTCGTCGATGCGTCCGCCAAGCCTGACACTGTGGAGGACGTCGTCACCGCCGCCGTGTTCGCGGCGCTGGAGGCGAGGGCGCCCACGCGCAACAGGCAGGCCGCACCGGTATGATCTTCGAACGCATCGCGCCGGAACAGCACGACACGCTGGACGGCGTGCCCGAACCGTCCGAAACGCCTCGTCTGGTCGGGCATCGGCAGGCCGCGGACATGCTCGCCGCCGCCTATCGATCGGGAAAGCTGCCGCATGCGCTGATCTTCGCCGGGCCGGTCGGCATCGGCAAGGCGACGCTGGCCTTCCATCTCGCACATCATTTGCTGAAGCACCCGGCATTCGGGCAGGCGCCGGAAAGCCTTGCCGTTCCCGATCCGGCCTCGCCGCTGTTTCGCCAGATCGCCACCGGGGCGCACCCGGGCGTGCTGCATCTGACCCGTCCGCTGAACGACAAGACCAAAAGCTTCAAGACCGTCGTCACCGTCGACGAGATCCGCAAGGTCAGCCGCTTCCTGTCGCTGACCTCGCATGACGGCAGCTACCGAGTCGTCATCGTCGACCCGGCCGACGACATGAACGCCAATGCCGCCAATGCGTTGCTGAAGAATCTTGAGGAGCCGCCGGCACGAACGCTGTTCGTTCTCATCGTCCACGCGCCAGGCAGCCTGCTGCCGACGATCCGCTCGCGCTGCCAGGTGGTGCGCCTGACGCCGCTCGATGCCGACGAGTTGCTGGCCGTGCTGGAAACCGCCGAGCCGCCGCCGCCGGACGATCCGGCCGCGCGGGCGGCGCTCGTCGAACGGGCAGGGGGCAGCGCCCGCAATGCCATCCTTCTCACGCAATATGGCGGGCTGGAGATCGCCCGGACCCTCGATGGGCTGGTGGCGGCAGGAAAGAGCGATGTCGGCGGCGCCTATCGCCTTGCCGAGGCCGTCGCCGGACGCGACCAGGCGATCCAGTTCGACATCTTCAATCGCCGTGCGCTTGATTTGTTGTCAGACGCGGCGAGCCAGGCAGCGCTGTCTGGCGATCTCACGCGGGCCAAAAACCTGTCGGACACTTGGCATGAGGCGCTGGACGCTATATCTGAGACCGACACCTACAATCTCGACAAGAAGCAGCACGCCTTGACCATGATCGACCGCCTGAACTCTGCGATGCGAATGTGACGGCCCCACCGGGATGGCAATCGCCATTCCGATGCGATATCCACCGCCACAGCTTCCATTCAGACATTCATGACGGTTCATTCATGTCACGCGACACATTCTACATCACGACCGCGATTTCCTATCCGAACGGCAAGCCGCATATCGGCCATGCCTACGAGGTGATCGCCACCGACGCGCTGGCGCGCTTCCAGCGCCTCGACGGCAAGCAGGTCTTCTTCCTGACGGGCACTGACGAGCACGGCATCAAGATGCTGCAGACGGCCAAGCGCGAAGGCATTTCGGCGCGCGAACTGGCCGACCGCAATTCGGCCGATTTCAAGCGCATGGCGGCCGCCCTCAACGCCTCCAACGACGATTTCATCCGCACCACGGAAGAACGGCACTACGCCTCATCGCAGGCGATCTGGAAGGCGATGGACGCCAATGGCGACATCTACAAGGGCGGCTATGCCGGCTGGTATTCGGTGCGCGACGAAGCCTATTACGGCGAGGAGGAGACGGAGGTCCGCGCCGACAATGTCCGCTACGGACCGCAGGGCACGCCGGTCGAATGGGTAGAGGAAGAGAGCTATTTCTTCCGGCTGTCGGCCTATCAGGACAAGCTGATCGCGCTTTACGAAAGCCAGCCCGACTTCATCGGCCCGGCCGAGCGCCGCAACGAGGTGATGAGCTTCGTCAAATCGGGGTTGAAGGACCTGTCGATCTCGCGCACCACTTTCGATTGGGGCGTGCCTGTGCCTGGCGACGAAAAGCACGTGATGTATGTCTGGGTCGACGCGCTGACAAACTACATCACCGGCGTCGGCTATCCCGATGAAAAAGATGAGAAATGGCGCTTCTGGCCAGCCGATGCCCATATCATCGGCAAGGACATCGTGCGCTTCCACGCGGTCTATTGGCCGGCCTTCCTGATGTCGGCGGGCATCCCGCTGCCGAAGCGCGTCTTCGGCCACGGCTTCCTGTTCAACCGCGGCGAGAAGATGTCGAAATCGGTCGGCAACGTCATCGACCCGTTCACCATGGTCGAACACTACGGTCTCGACCAGGTGCGCTACTTCTTCCTGCGTGAAGTGCCGTTCGGTCAGGACGGCAGCTACAGCCATGAAGCGATCGTCAACCGCACCAACGCCGATCTCGCCAACGGGCTCGGCAACCTGGCGCAGCGTTCGCTGTCGATGATCGCCAAGAACTGCGGCGGCGTGGTGCCGAAGCGCGGCGACCTGACGGGGGCCGACAGCGCGATCCTGGATCAGGCGGTGGCGGCCCTTGCCACTGCCCGCAAGGCCATGGCCGGGCAGGCCATTCATCTGGCACTGGCCGCGATCTTCGATGTGGTGGCGGAAGCCGATCGCTACTTCGCCGGACAGGCACCATGGGCGCTGAAGAAAACCGATCCGGAGCGCATGGAAACGGTGCTGTGGACGACCGCCGAGGTGGTCCGGCGCGTGACGGTGCTGTGCCAGCCCTTTGTCCCGGGATCGGCCGCGAAGCTGCTCGATCTGCTGGCGGTGCCGGCGGACAAGCGTGATTTCGAGCATGTCCATGCCGACCATGCGCTTGTGCCCGGCACGGCATTGCCCATGCCGGAGGGCGTCTTTCCACGCTATGTCGAACAGCCGGGCGTGAACGCCTGATGCTCGTCGACAGCCACTGCCATCTGGATTTTCCAGATTTCGCCGAGGAGCGGGCGGCCATTGTCGCCCGCGCCAAAGCGGCCGGAATCGGCCGCATGGTGACAATCTCGACTCGCGTGAAACGGTTTCAGCAAATCCTTGAAATCGCGGAATCTTTCGACGAGGTCTACTGTTCGGTCGGCACCCATCCGCACAACGCCGCCGAAGAACTCGACGTCACCACCGCCGATCTTGTCCGCCTGTCGGCTCATCCCAAGGTGGTGGCGATCGGCGAGGCCGGGCTCGATTACTTTTACGACAAGGCGCCACGCGATGCGCAGGTGCTGGGATTTCGTGCTCACATCGCAGCCGCGCGCGAGACCGGGCTGCCCCTGGTCATCCATTCGCGTGATGCGGACGACGACATGGCGGCCATACTCGAAGACGAAACAGGGAAGGGCGCCTTCCCCTTCATCTTGCATTGCTTTTCCTCGGGGCGCCGGCTGGCGGAGGTCGGCGTCGCGCTCGGCGGCTATGTGTCGTTCTCGGGCATCCTGACCTTCAAGAATTCGGTCGAATTGCGCGCCATCGCCGCCAATGTCCCGCATGACCGCCTGCTCGTCGAAACCGACGCGCCATACCTGGCGCCGGTGCCGTTTCGCGGCAAACGCAACGAGCCGGCCTATGTCGCGCAGACCGCCAAGGTGCTGGCTGAAACGATCGGCGTCAGCGAGGCTGAAATCGCCACGTCGACGACCAACAATTTCTTCCGTCTGTTCGGCAAGATGCCGCGACCTGTCGAGCAAAGCGCCTGAACGATGACTGACCTGCTGCGCCTCACCATTCTCGGCTGCGGCTCGTCGCCGGGTACACCGCGCATCACCGGCGACTGGGGCAATTGCGACCCGGACAATCCGAGAAACCGGCGCATGCGCACCGCTGTCCTGGTCGAACGGATCAAGGCCAATGGCAACCGCACCACCGTCGTCATCGACACCGGACCGGATTTCCGCCAGCAGATGCTGCTGGCGTCGGTCAAGCGCATCGATGCCGCCGTCTACACGCACCCGCATGCCGACCATATCCACGGCATCGACGATCTGCGCGGCTTCGTCCTCGACCAGCGTCACCGGATCGATGTCCATGCCGACCAGCCGACAATGCTGCGGCTGCGCCAGGCGTTCGGCTATTGCTTCGAGACGCCGCCAGGCAGTTCCTATCCGCCGATCGTCAACGCCCATATCATCGATCACGCAAAGCCTGTCGTGATCGAAGGCGAGGGGGGCACCCTCACCCTCGAGCCATTGCCACAGATCCATGGCGACATCATCTCGCTCGGCTTCCGCATCGGCGCGCTCGCCTATTGCCCTGATATCAGCGATTTTCCGGACGCCACCGTCGAGCGGCTGCGCGACCTCGACGTGCTGATCATCGACGCGCTGCAGTACAGGACACACCCGAGCCACCTGTCGCTTGGCCAGGCGCTGGAGTGGATCGAACGGCTGGCGCCCAGACACTCTGTCTTGACGCATATGCATGTGCCGCTCGACTACGCCACGGTGATGGCTGAAACACCCGAGGGCATCGAGCCCGCCTATGACGGCATGGTGATCGAAATCCCTTATGAAACAGCGTGATAAGTACGCTTTCTCATTTGGCCACTTGCTTCTTCGGTTGGAATATCAGCAGCGTGCCGATCCGCTCAAAGCCCATGCGATTGTATAGCAGCGCTCCGGCGTGGGTCGCAGCCAGCACCGAGCATGTCGACCCATGGGCCCGGTCGTCGAACAGCATTTTCGACAACAGCGCCTGGCCAATGCCGCGACGCCGGTGCGAAGGCTCGACATACATGGCCGCGCACCACGTGGCGCCCACGGCGTCTATGCTGCGCACGCGTCCAACGATGTCGTCGCCATCGACCGCCACATATTGGCGGAACGGCGCGCCGTCGCCGAGCAATTCGTCCGGGATCGGCCGCCTGCGCACGATCTTTGCCAACTGCGCTGCCCGTTCGGCTGTCCGCACGCGTTCGATCGAGACGACTGCCGGCGGGCTTGGAATCTGGCGCAATGGCTGGACGAAGAAGCCTTCCGTCCGTAGCAGCCGGTAGCCGAGAGCCTTGTAAGCGGTTCGCGTCGGCCCGTCCGCTTCGTCGTTCGCGATCACGACGGACATGGTGAAACCCGGCCGCGCATGCTGCCGCACGATCGTATCGGCCTGCTGGGCGGCAACGTCATGGACGACCCATTCCTCGCTGCGGTACTCGCGAGGATTCTTGCGCTCGGCATCGCGCATCAGCCACAATGGCCCGACACGGCTGGCCTCATAAGGAAAGGTGCGGCTTTTGTCGGTGCTGAACCCGTGTACGAACACCTCGATCGCCGAATCCATCTCACGCTTTGCTGTCGTCATACGCACAGCGTAGCGTTGACCATTCACGCGAGGCAACACGCATCGATGGTCTCAAGCCCATGAAAATCAGCAGCAATTTCCAGCTGCTCGCCAATGCGCTAGTTCCATAATCTATCTTATGCGACTTTTATCCGTAGCGACGCGGCGCTTGAGCAATTGGAGATGTGGACAGTCCTCGCCTCTGCAGCGCCAACCCAACCAGCGCTTTTCAACCCCAGAGATCGGTCGACAGATATTTCAGCCCTGAATCACAAATCACGACGGCTATGTGCTTCCCTGATTCTTTCCCGGAAAGGAGGCGAAGTGCAGCGGCAACATTGGCACCGGATGAGAACCCGCCGAAAATGCCCTCGCTGCGCGCCAGCAAACGAGCGGTCTGGCGCGCCTCGCCACCGGATATTTGAATGTAGCCATCGACCGGTGCGTTCTTCAGGAAAGCCAGGTCAGGCATTGAATAGCCACCGCCCTGGATCGGATGCTCGGCCTGTGTGATCTTCTCACCCGCGGCGGCGGCGGCACCTTCGGGCTCCACGACAAAGCACTTGATCGAAGGGTTGCGCTCTTTAAGCGCTTTCGTCACTCCCACATAAGTTCCGCCCGAGCCGATGAAGTCCACGAACGCATCGACAACTCCGTGGCTGGCATCCCAAATTTCCGGGCCGGTCTTGTGGTAATGCGCGAGCCAGTTTCCGTCTCGATTGAATTGGTCCGCACGGAACGCGCCACGCTCTGCCGACACATTCTTGGCTGTCTGTTCAACGAGTGCCAGGTCGCCGCCCGAGACCTGCCCCGGCACTGACCCCGGCAACTGATCGACCAGGATCACGTCCGCACCGAGCGCGCGCATCATTCGGGCACGCTCTGGCGAGTTGCCTTTCGACATCACCGCGACGAATGGGTAGCCCTTGATCGCGCAGACGATGGCAAGGCCCGTGCCCATGTTTCCGGATGTGAGCTCGACGACTGTTTGTCCTGGCTTGAGAACGCCTGAGGCTTCGGCCTCCTCGATTACTCCCAGTGCCGCACGATCCTTTTTTGAGAAGCCTGGATTCAGGTACTCCAGCTTGGCAAGGATTGTGCCCTTTACGCCTGCCTGTTCTGTCAACCTGTCAAGTCGAACCAACGGGGTTCCTCCGATCGCGTCAACGACAGAATTCAGAGTCTCGGCCATACCCATCTCTCTCCTGCTCGACGCATCCAATACGTCGCCAATAGGTGGATTGTTTTTTGACAGCGCCCGGGCTTCGCGCCGGACATGGTCTTTGGCTCCGGAGAAACCCCGCCCGAGGCCCCTGCTCCAGCCTGGGCCGGCACTTCAACAAGACGCTTCTCGTCCGGTCCCGTCAGGTGGCCCCAGCCGCCGAAATGCGCCGATGCACACTATCCAGGCTTTCCGTGAGCGCGTCGAAGACATTGCGGGCCGTGAGGTCGCCCAGAACCTGCTCATTGATGCCGCCACGGGTCGCATAGTCCTGCGCCAGATGCGTGAAGTCGGCGTCGGGCGCCGTCTCCGGAGCGTGTCCCAGCGCCTTGAAGAGCGCCGCGATATAGTCGCGGCCCTTTGTGTCTGGAACACCATGCACCTCCAGCCAACGATGGATCGTGTCGAGGTATTTAAAGTATGTGACATAGGTCGCGGTGACCACGCTCAACGCGTCGAACTCGCTCGAGCTGTCGACCTCGATCACATTCCCCAGTCCGCCCAGCAATGCCCTCACGCCCGGATCAGGCGGGTAAATGATCGTCGCCCCCAACCGATGAGCGATCATCGGCATGGGCAACGCTTTCGTCACGCGGCTCACGGGTGCAGTCAGGCCGATTATTTCCTCACGCGACAGCGTGGCTATCAGGCTGATGAGATGATGGTCGCGCCGAAACCGCAATTCGGGCAACAGTTGATGGGCAGTCTGCGGGCGGACCGCCAGCATTACGGTGTCGCACGCATCGAGGACCGCCTGATTGTCGGCCGCGACACGGACATTCGGAAAGCGGGAAGCGAGGTTCGCGGCAATCTCTTCGTTGCGCGGCGACAACACGACCGAAACCGGATTGTCGGCGCCGGATTTGAGCCCGGTGACAATAGCTGCCGTGAGCGCACCTGTGCCAAGGAAGCCAAGTTTCATTTGATGCCCCACGGCGTTGGTTCTCCAGCTGGCCGTCCGCTGGTCACGGCCGCCCCTGCTCCAGTCTGATCCGGTAGCCCAGCGCACGCTTCGCGCCCGGTTCGATCAGCATCAGGCCGGGCTTGTCTGCGAATTCGCCGTCGAAATCGGCCGGGCTTGCCATACCGTGCCAGGGTTCGATGCACAGGAACGGCGCGCCGCCTGGCTTGGACCAGATGCCGAGCTCTTCCATTCCTTGCCATGACATTTCGATCGCCGGACCGTGGTCGGCAGCGTAGCGTACGCTGGCGCTCGCGGGCCGATCCAGGATGACGGCGTCGTCATCGAACAGCCGTTCGGACAGTGCAAGCGTCCTGCCCTCGATGGGCGTCGGCTGCGGCGCTGCGATCAGAAGGCCATCCTTCAGGCGGCGTACCGGCGCCGGCTCGTCTTCGGCAAAGGTCAGCCGGTAGTCCGTCTTGGCCAGGTCCGGCAGCAGCGGCCAATTGAAGGCCGGATGCGCCCCGATCGATGCCGGCAACGGCTCGTCACCGGTGTTGCTGATCTCGAAGGTCACGCCAAGCTGGCGGCTATCCAGCGTGTAGGCCACATCAAGGCGAAAGGCGAAGGGATAGCGGGCACGGGTGTCGGCATCGTCGGTGAGCACCAGCGTGCAGGACCGGGAGCTCCGCTGCGCCCATGCGAACGGCTTGTCGCGCGCGAAGCCATGCTGGGTCATCGGATACGTCCGGCCACGATGACGCAATTGGTCGCCCTTCAGCCGGCCGACGATCGGAAACAGCACCGGTGAATGGCGCCGCCACTCCGGTCCGGCCTGCCACAGGAACTCAAATCCCCGCTCGTCCCGCAGTGAAACCAGTTCGGCGCCCTGCCCGACTATAACAGCCGAGATGCCGTCGCCATGAAGCGTTTGGCTGTCTGCCACATGTCCTCGCACGGTGTTGAAGGCCGTCAGCCAGACTAGCAAAAGCTCCTGGGGACTCAAGCTCCTGGGGCGCAAAACGAATTGTGGCCGGAGGTTTCCCTCCGGCCACCCTGCATTAAGGGCGATGATCCTCGCCCTTGCCCTTAGCGGACGGTGGTTATTCGCGCTCGCCGGTGAAATTCAGCAACAGCTGGAAGATGTTGATGAAGTTCAGGTAGAGCGAGAAGGCGCCGAAGACGGCGAGCTTCTGGCGCGATTCTCCGTCGAAATTCTCGGAATACTGCTCCTTGATCGTCTGCGTGTCCCAGGCGGTCAGGCCGATGAAGACGGCGATGCCGATGACCGAGATGGCGAACTGCAGCGCGGTCGAGCCGAGGAAGATGTTGACGATGCTGGCGATCACCACGCCGATCAGGCCCATGATCAGGAAGGACGAGAACTGCGTCAGGTCACGCCTGGTCGTGTAGCCGTAGAGGCTGGTGGCGCCGAACATGGTGGCGGCGATGAAGAAGGTGCGCGCGATGCTGGTGCCGGTGAAGACCAGGAACACGGAGGCCAGCGACAGGCCCATCACCGCGCAGAAGGCCCAGAACATCATCTGCGCGCTTGCCGCCGACATGGTCTGCATCTTGAACGAAAACAGCATCACGAAGGCCAGCGGCGCCAGCATCACCACCCATTTCAGCGGGCTGGAGAAGATCGGCACGTAGAGCGCCGGCGTCGAGGACACCATGAAGGCGACGAGGCCAGTGACCACGAGGCCAAGGCCCATATAGTTGTAGACGCGCAGCATATGCTGGCGCAGGCCCTCGTCGAAGGCGGCTCCGGTTTGGGCGCCGGTACCGACGCGATATCCCAGATTGGGCGTATTCATTTGAGTTCTCCTTTGTGGATCGGTCAGTAAAGCGTTCTGGCGAGCATCTCGGCGGCACGGTCGAGGTCGTGGACGTCGCTTTTCGCGACCACCGCGTAGGCGACCTCGCCGATCTGGAAATAGGCCGAGGCAATATCGCCCGCGGGCGCGACGGTCGGCTTGACGACATCGAAGGTTCCCGGCCGGATGGCGAACAGCGACACCAGTCCCATACCGCCGGTATCGACAGCCATCTCGACACTTGGGCCGAAGCGCGACGGATAGATCTGCACGTCGCGCACTTTCCAGTCCTTGGGCAGCGACGGCATGACAATGGCGGTCGCGGCGCGGATCTCGCCGGCGTCGTAATTGGGCGCCTCGGGCTGCGAGGGCATAGTTTCGCGCACCAGCGTCGTCCTGTGCGCCCGCACCGCCTCTTCGACATAGGCCGGCGGCTGCGGCGAAGCGACGACCTTGGTCACCGACATCGGGCCGACAATGCCGTTTGCCAGCCAGCCGGCGGCGACGAAGGCAGCCACCGCCGCCGCACGCTGCAGCACGCCGAAGATGCGCCCTCGGGCAAGCCCCCTCTCCAGCCGCCGCGCGGCGTCGGCCGTCGCCGGCCGCGCCATGCCTTTGGAGCCGGCAAGCGCCACGCGCAGCTCGTCGCGGGTCCGCAGATCAGACATCACGCGCGCCGCCGCTTCCGGACGGGCCGACAGAAAAGCCTCGACCTCGATCCGGCGGGTGACGTCGATCTGGTCGTCGACATAGGCGTCGAGATCGATGTCGGTGACGGGGTCGACTGCAGCGGTCGTCATGACTCGCCTCCCACGATCCTGAGATGATTTTTGCCGCGCGCCGGGGCTGCGTCTTCCATCTGACGAAGTGCTGCCCGGGCCCTGCCAATACGTGACATCAGCGTTCCCAGCGGCACGCCGATGGCATCGGCCGCCTGCTGGTAGGAAAGGCCCTCGATGGCGACCAGATGCAGCGCCGAACGCTGCTCTTCCGGCAGACTGAAAAAAGCGTCGCGCACTTGCGCCAGGCGCACCGAATGCTCCTGCGGCGCCGGCGTGCTGCCGTCGGCCAGATATCCTGCCTGTTCGATGCGCGCGGCTTCGGAGCGGCGCGAGCGCATGCGGTCGATGAACGTGTTGTGGACGATCGACAGCAGCCAGGCGCGCAAATTGCCGCCGGAGCGGAACGTGCCGCGCCGCTCATAGGCGCGCACCAGCGCGTCATGCACCAGATCCTCGGCGTCCGCGCCGTCGCGCGTCAGCGAACGGGCGTAGCGCCGCAGCGAGCCGAGCTGTCCTATGATGTCAAAGCGTGGCATCGACCGTTTCATGCCCTGTTTACGGAGCATGTGGGGATTTTAATCCGGTCCCTGCCAATTTTTTCGCTGGGTCCGCCTGGGGGTGTCGTTCTCGGCGGCACTCGCCTCACCGGCAAAACCGGGCAACCGTCCTGTTTGTCCGATGCCGATCTCGCCGCGCAACAAGTGGCATCGCCAAATGTCGCTTTTGCCTTTGTTTTCACCGAAACCGCTGGTGAAGCGGGCTCGATTTCAGTATCACTCCGCCGCGCCAACGGAACCATAATGATGTTCGAAGACCTGCAGCCCGCTCCCGCCGACAAGATCCTTGCCCTGATCGGCCTCTATCGCGCCGATCCGCGCCCCAACAAGGTCGACCTCGGCGTTGGCGTCTACAAGGATCGCGACGGCAAGACGCCGGTGATGCGCGCCGTTCGTGAGGCGGAAAAGCGCCTCCTGAACAGCCAGGACACCAAGACCTATCTCGGCCTTGCCGGCGATACAGGCTTCAACACGGTGATGGCCAAGCTCGCCTTCGGCCCCGGCGCGGACATGACGCGCATTCGCGCGGCGCAGGCGCCGGGCGGCTCAGGTGCGCTGCGGCTGGTGGCGGAATTGCTCAAGCGGACGCGTTCGGATGCAACGGTCTGGCTGTCGGATCCGACTTGGCCAAACCATATGCCGGTGATGCGCGCCGCCGGCCTGCAGATCCGTGAATACCCCTATTTCGATGCCGGGACAGGCACTGTGCGCTTCGACGACATGCTGGCGGCGCTGCGGACGGCCAAAGGCGGCGACGTGGTGCTGCTGCATGGCTGCTGCCACAACCCGACCGGCGCCAATCTGGACGCGGCCCAATGGGAGGTCGTCACCGGCCTAGTCGTCGAGCGCGGCCTGCTGCCGTTCGTCGACATTGCCTATCAGGGCTTTGGCGATGGGCTCGAGGCCGACGCGCTGGGCTTGCGGCTGCTGGCCGCGAAGGTTCCGGAAATGGTCGTCGCGTCGAGTTGCTCGAAGAACTTTGCCGTTTACCGCGACCGCGTCGGCGCGGCGATGGTGCTGGCCAAGGATGGCGCCCAGGCCGATGTGGCGATGAGCCAGATGCTGTCGGCAGCGCGCGCCATGTATTCGATGCCGCCGGACCACGGAGCCGCGGCGGTGCGCATCGTGCTGGAGGATGCCGATTTGCGCGCCGACTGGGAAGCCGAGCTTGAAGAGATGCGCCTGCGCATGCTGAGGCTGCGTGTTCAGTTCGCCGAGGCGCTGCGCCGGCAGTCCAACTCCGACCGCTTCGACTTCGTCGCCAGCCATCGCGGCATGTTCTCGCGGCTTGGCCTCACGGAAGCGCAGGTCGAGCGGCTGCGTGCCGAGCATGGCATTTACATGGTCGGCGACAGCCGTATCAATGTCGCCGGCCTTCCGGAGGACGGCATGGACGACCTCGCCAAGGCGATCGTCTCCGTCCTCGACTGATGCGGCTCAGCTGTGGACAAGGCGCCCTCGCCGGCTGACAGCGTTGGCCGGGCGACCGGCGGCAGGTTAGCATCCAATAGAATGGTCCCGCGTTTCACGGAAACACAGAACCGTTCCAGCTCTCCGTTTTGACGCAATTCCGGACGGAAAACCGTTTCACACTCTTCCTGGAATAGCTCTTGATGACGCCATCGAAAGACATTTCACGCCTGATCGAGATCATGGCGGCGCTGCGCGCGCCGAAGACCGGCTGTCCGTGGGACATCGAGCAGGATTTCGCGACCATCGCCCCCTATACGATCGAGGAAGCCTATGAGGTGGCGGATGCCATCGCGCGAGGCGACCTCGACGATTTGCGCGACGAGCTCGGCGATCTCCTGCTGCAGGTCGTCTACCACGCACAGATGGCCGAGGAGGCCGGCGCGTTCGCCTTTCCGGATGTGGTCCAGGCGATCACAACCAAGATGATCCGCCGCCATCCGCATGTCTTCGGCGACGAGAAGGCCCGCAGCGCCGGCATGGCCAAGGGCATGTGGGAGAAGATCAAGGCGCAGGAGAAGGCCAAGAAACGAGACGCCCGCCTGGCGCGCGGCCTCGACCCGGAAGACAATGGCAGGGGGTTCCTGGACAGCGTTCCGGTCGCCCTACCCGCGCTGACGCGGGCGCTGAAACTTCAGGAAAAAGCGGCCCGTGTCGGCTTCGACTGGAGCGAGGCGGCGCCCATCCTCGACAAGATCGAGGAAGAGATCGGCGAGCTGCGCGAAGCGCTGGCCAAGGGCGACACGGCTTCGATCAAGGACGAGTTCGGCGACATGCTGTTCGCGGTCGTCAATCTCGGCCGCCACCTCAAACTGGATTCGGAAGCCGCGCTCAGCGGCACCAACGAAAAATTCCGGTCGCGCTTCCACTATGTCGAGCAGGCCCTGGAGAAATCCGGCAGCACGCTGGAGAAGGCGACCCTGCCCGAGATGGAAGCGCTCTGGCAGGAAGCAAAAAGCGTGAAATGAGCCTATAGCGGTAATTCCAGACGGAAAACCGTGCTACACTTTTCCTGGAATTACTGGGGGCTAGCCGTTGTTTTTGCGGCGCAATCGGCTTTCGATCTCTTCGCGGGCGCTGTGCGTGGCCTTGAGCGAGATGGTGGCGCTGCCGTCTTCATTGTCGGTTCGCGAGACGATATCGCCATTGCGGTAGAGCCAGTCGACAAGACCGAACTGCGCCGGCTCGATCGTCACCGTCAGGTCCTCCAGCTCGCCTGCCATCCGTGTCTCGATGATCGCTTTCAGCGCATCGATACCCTCGCCGGTCACCGCCGATACGGCGATCGGCGGGCCCTTGCTGCCGGCGGCGGCGCCCTTTGCCATATCGGGGGCCAGCAGCCGGCTCCTGTTGCCTTCGTCGAGCTGGTCGATCTTGTTCCAGACCTCGATGACGCGCTTGGCGTCACCGGCATCGACACCGAGGTCGGCCAGGATGCGCTCGACGTCCTCGGCCTGCGCCGCCGTGTCGGGGTCCGAAATATCGCGCAGATGGATGACGAGATCGGCCTCGACCACCTCTTCCAGCGTGGCGCGGAAAGCCGCGATCAGATGCGTCGGCAGGTCCGAAATAAAGCCGACCGTGTCCGAGAGGATGATCGGAGTGCCATGCGGCAGGCGCACGCGGCGAAGCGTCGGGTCGAGCGTGGCGAACAGCATGTCCTGCGCCAGCACGTCCGCGCCGGTCAGCCTGTTGAACAGCGTCGACTTGCCGGCATTGGTGTAGCCGACGATCGCCACCACCGGGAACGGCACCTTCTTGCGCTTGGCGCGGTGCAGGTCGCGCGTGCGGCGCACGGTCTCCAGCTCGTGCTTGAGCTTGATGATCTTTTCCTGCAACTGCCGCCGGTCGGATTCGATCTGGGTTTCGCCGGGACCGCCGAGAAAGCCGGCGCCGCCGCGCTGGCGCTCAAGGTGGGTCCAGCTGCGAACGAGGCGACCCTTCTGGTAGTTCAGATGGGCAAGTTCGACCTGCAGCGTGCCTTCCTTGGTGCGTGCACGCTCGCCGAAGATTTCGAGGATCAGCCCGGTGCGATCCAGCACCTTGGCGTTCAGCTCTTTCTCGAGGTTGCGCTGCTGCACCGGCGTCAGCGGGTGGTCGACGATGACCAGCTCCGCGTGGCGCTCCTTGACGATTTCGGCGAACTCCTCGACCTTGCCGCTGCCGAGCAAGGTCGCCGGCCGCGGGTCGTTGACGGTCACGACCGCCGTATGGACCGGATCGAGGTTGATGGCGCGGGCGAGACCGACCGCCTCGTCATGGCGCGCATCGGCCGAACGCGTCAGCCGCGGACGATTGGTTTCGTCGTCGCCGCGAGGCTGGCGGGCAAGCACCGGCACAATGACGACGGCCCGGGTCGGACCGTCGGCTTCCGTCCCGGGATGATGGGTTGGTTTTCCGCGAACGGTGGCGTCCGCGTCCTTCTCACGTGCCAATCAGGCGCCCTGGCTTTCCTCGCCATCGAACATTTGAACCGGCTGGCTCGGCATGATCGTGGAAATGGCGTGTTTGTAGACGAGCTGGGAGTGACCGTCACGGCGCAGCAACACACAAAAATTGTCGAACGAGGTGACCACGCCGGTCAGCTTCACGCCGTTGATGAGGAAGATGGTGAGCGGGTTCTTGCTCTTGCGAACTGAATTCAGGAACAGGTCCTGAAGGTTTTGCGATCGTTCCGCCATTGTTCTTGTCTTTCGCCGATCCCCTTCGGTTTGCAGCCAATGCGCCAAATTAGCCGGCACATGTCAAGCACGCAAACACCGTCTTGCCGTCAGTAACGACAAGCAGAACGAGATATATTGATGTTCATTCCACCTGAGCGGTTATCAGGCTGGACTTTTTTCCGCAACGTCAAAAAAGGCCTGCCGCAACGAAAGTGTTATTGAGCCGGGGTGGCCGTTGGCGATCGGATCGCCGTCAATGGCCACGACAGGCATGGCAATCGTCGTCGCGGAGCTGATGAACGCCTCGCGTGCCGCCTTGGCCTCGGCGATGGAAAAGCCGCGCTCCTCAATCTTCAAACCGAGCTTTGCCGCCACTTCGAACATGGTGGTGCGGGTGATGCCGCGCAGGATGCCGTGGTCGGCCGGCCTGGTGACCAGGACGCCGTCCCTGGTGACGATCCAGGCGTTCGACGAGCCGCCTTCCTTGACGTTGCCGTCGGCATCCACGAACCAGGCTTCCTGCGCACCGGCCTCCTTGGCCTTCTGCTTGGCCAGCACGTTGGGCAACAGCCCGACGCTCTTGATGTCGACGCGGTCCCAGCGATTCTCCGGCACGGTGATGACGGCGATACCGCTGTCGGCCCGTTTTGCGCCGGCGGCCGGGTCCGCCTTCCTGGCGGTCACCACCAAAGCCGGCTTGGTGTCCGCCGAAGGAAAGACAAAATCGCGGCTGGCCACGCCGCGCGTCACCTGGACATAGACCAAGCCGTTGACGACATGATTGCGGTTGACCACCTCGCGCAGGATCAGCGGCAGCACGTTGCGCGTGACCGGCCAGGCGATCGACAGCTCGGTCAGCGAGCGGTTGAGCCGGGCAAGGTGGCGCGGCATGTCGACGATGAAGCCGCGCGCCACCTCGCAGACCTCGTAGACACCGTCGGCGAATTGATAGCCACGGTCCTCGATATGCACGGAAGCGTCCGCGTGGGCGACGTAGCGCCCGTTGACATAGGCAATGCGCGGCATTGGGGACCCCTGGGATAACTCTCGGGCTTCTCGAAACCGTTTGGAAATTCTACTCCGGCGGCCATCTGACGGCGCCAGAGCGAATTTCGAAACGGTTTCTTATGCGATTCCGGCGTCGCCGTAACCGGCAAATGCTTGGCCCAGGCGCAGCTGAATGGACGTCGTTCGTCAGACGCCCAGCGATTTCAGCTTGCGGTGCAAGGCGGAGCGCTCCATGCCGATGAATTCTGCGGTCTTCGAGATGTTGCCGCCAAAGCGGTTGATCTGCGCGATCAGATAGTCCTTCTCGAACTGTTCGCGCGCCTCGCGCAGCGGCAGCGCCATGATGTGCTGGTCGGACTGATTCGGCGTGCGCGGCATGACATCGCCAATCTCGGCGGGCAAAAGGTCAGCGGTGATCGGCGCATCGATATTGTCGCCGCGCGCCAGGATCATCAAACGCTCCACATTGTTGCGCAGCTGCCGGACGTTGCCCGGCCAGTTGTGCGCCTGCAGCACGGCAAGCGCGTCGTCGCCGATGCGGCGCGGCTTGATGCCGGCCTGGCGCGCGATCTGCTTCATGAAATTGTCGACCAGATAGGGAATATCCTCGCGCCGCTCGGCGAGCCCCGGCACCATGACCGGAACCACCGCCAGGCGATGATACAGATCCTCGCGGAAGCGGCCGTCGGCGATCATCGCCTCGAGGTTCTGCGAGGTCGAGGAAATGATGCGCACATCGACCTTGACCCGCTTGGTGCCCCCTACCCGCTCGAACTGCTGCTCGACCAGCACGCGCAGGATCTTGTTCTGCGTCTCGCGCGGCATGTCGGCCACTTCGTCGATGTAGAGGATGCCGCGATGGGCCTCCTCGAGCGCGCCGACCTTGCGTTCGACACCGTTCGATTCGGTGCCGAACAGCTCGATCTCCATGCGTTCGGGCGTGATGTTGGCGGCGCTCAGCGTCACGAACGGTGCGCCCTTGCGCGCCGACAGGGTGTGGATGGCGCGCGCGGCCAGTTCCTTGCCCGAGCCCGAGGGGCCGATGATCATGACGCGGCTGTTGGTCGGCGCGACGCGCTCTATGGTCTGGCGCAGCTGGCTCATCGCCGATGACATGCCGATCAGGTCGAAGGTTTCGCCGCTGCGCAGCTTGAGGTCCGAAACCTCGCGCCGCAATTTCGAGGTCTCGAGCGCACGCTCGGCAATGAGGATCAGCCTGTCGGCCTTGAACGGCTTCTCGATGAAGTCATACGCGCCGCGGCGGATGGCGGAGACCGCCGTTTCGATGTTGCCGTGGCCGGAGATCATCACCACCGGCAGGGTGGGATGCATGGTCTTGATCTCGTCGAGCAGCGCCAGCCCGTCCAGACGCGAGCCCTGCAGCCAGATGTCGAGGAAAATCAGCCTCGGCGCGCGATCAGCTATGGCAGCCAGCGCACTGTCGGCATCGAATGCCGTACGGGTTTCGTGACCTTCGTCGCTCAGGATGCCTGCGACGAGCTCGCGGATGTCTTCCTCGTCATCGACGATGAGAATATCAGACGCCATTACCGACCTTTTCAGTTTCTCTTTCGTGTTCCGTCCTGGCTTCACCACGCGATGGCGCGGCCGCGGCGGGCGGCAGGATGATGCTGATCATCGCGCCGCGCCCGCCATGGAAGTCCGCAGGCGCATCATGGAGTTCCAGCTTGCCGCCATGGTCCTCCACGATCTTCTTGACGATAGCGAGACCAAGCCCGGTGCCCTTCTCGCGTGTGGTCATATAGGGCTCGAGCAGTCGTTGGCGATTCTCGCGCGGCAGGCCTTTGCCATTGTCGATGACGTCGATTCTGATCGCGCCATTCTGACGCCCGGCTTGAATCCGGATTATGCCGTGCGAACCGTCCGTTTGTTCCGATCCGTCGATCGCCTCGGCGGCATTCTTGATCACATTGCCGAAAGCCTGCGCCATCAGCCGGCTGTCGAAAGTGCCCTTGAGCGGCTCATTGCCGAAGATCCGCTCGAAGGTGATGTCGGCGCGGCTGACTTCGACCAGGAACGAAGCCTCGCGCAGTGATTCGCGCAAATCGATGGCCTTCATCTCGGGTTTGGGCATGCGCGCGAAAGCCGAGAATTCGTCGACCATGCGGCCGATGTCCTCGACCTGCCGGATGATGGTGTCGGTGCACTGGTCGAAAACCTCGCGGTCCTCGGTGATGACCTTGCCATAGCGGCGCTTGATGCGCTCGGCGGAAAGCTGGATGGGTGTCAGCGGGTTCTTGATCTCGTGGGCGATGCGCCGCGCCACGTCGGCCCAGGCGGAAGAACGCTGCGCCTGCACCAGGTCGGTGATGTCGTCGACCGTCACGACGTAGGACTTCTCCTCCGAGCCGTCATCGCCAGCCTCGACGGTGATCTGCACGTTGAAGGTGCGCTCGGTGCCGGCGCGGAAGAATGTCACCTGTTCGCGATAGACCGGCTTGCCCGACTGGCGGCCGATCTCGAAGACGCGGCCGACATGCGGCAGAATGGCGGAGAGGTTTTGTCCCAGTGCGGCGCTGGCGGAGATCGCCAGCATCGATTCGGCCGAACGGTTGACGATGGTGACGATGCCGAAGGGATCGACGCCGATGACCCCGGCGGTGACGCCGGCCAGCACCGCTTCCGAAAAGCGCCGCCGCTCGTCGATCAGATCCTTTGCCGACAGGATCTCGTTGCGCTGCGATTTCAATTCCAGCAGCATCTTGTTGAAGGTGTCGCCAAGCGAGGCGACATCGCCGTCCGAAGGCCTGACGGCAACCGCGACGTCGAGATTGCCGGTCGCCACCTCGTCGGCGGCGCCGATGAGCTGGCGGATGGGGCGCACCAGACGGTCGGCGACGGCAATACCGGTCCAGATCGCGGACAGGATGATGATCAGCGTCAGCGACAGGTAGGGCAGCGCGAAAGCCACCTGCGAGGTGCGCCTGTTGTCTTCGAGATTGCGATACTCGTCCGTATTGGACCTGACGATCTGCCTCGCCTTGATCACCTCGGGGTCCACCAATCGGATGGTGTAGAGGTACATGCCCTCGATCTCACGCAGCTTGACGATGGCGCCCATGATGTTGCGGGTGCGCGGCTCGATCAGCACCGGCCTGCCGTCGGTGGCGCCGCTGACGGAGCCTTCCGGCGGTTCCGGCATGGCGAAATCGGCATCGGTCTTGGCGCTCATGACGAACGAGCCGTCGGACCTGATCAGCGCCGCGTGAGCCAGCGAGCGGCCCACGGCCTCCTTGCTCATGAGGTCGAGAAAGCCTGTGCGATCAAGGCCGTAGAGCGTACGCGACGCATCGAGGTCATAGGCCATCGACAGTGTCGTGCCCTGCAGATTACGGGCATTCTCCTGAACATAGGCATCGGCGATCGACAACGAGGAATTGACGATCGTCTTGGTGCGGATCTCGAACCAGCGATCAAGGCCGATATCGAGCGTGATCGAGGCGATGATCGCCACCATGATGGCCGGAATGGCGGCGACAAGCGCGAACATGGCGACGATGCGCACATGCAGCCGCGAGGCCGCCTTGCCATGCCGGCGCGCCATGACGATGCGATGCACCTCGCGCGCAACCAACGTGATGAGGAAGAGCACGAAGACCGCGTTGAGCGCGATCAGCGCCCAGGTCGTCCTGGCGTCGGGCGCGATCGGCGTCGCGCCGACCAGGATGGTGAAGGAGATGGCCGCCATGATCAGCGCGCCGATGACCGCCACCACGCCGGGCAGCGCCAGCAAGCGACGTCCGTCGCGCGTGCCACGTTCGCTGAAAAGCGGCTTGTTGAGGTTCGGTGCCTGCGGAGTCATGTCGCCGTATGGAGCCAATGATTGCGTCCGATCTATGCAACGCATTGTGGCGATTATGCAACAAGTGTGACAACGACGGGAATCTTTCGCCGTTCCGTCCCCTGAAAAGGCCGCGTCAGATCAGCGCTCAGCCCGGCCGCGATGATTTGTAGACATTGACGCCCAGTTCGCGAATCTTCTTGCGCAGCGTGTTGCGGTTGAGCCCCAGCAGTTCCGCCGCCTTGATCTGGTTGCCGCGCGTTGCCGTCATCGAGGCCAGGACCAGCGGATATTCGACTTCGGACAGAATGCGCTGGTAAAGGCCAGCGGGCGGCAATTCACCGGCAAACGAGGCGAAATAGCGCTGCAGGAAGTGCTCCACGGCCTGGCCGATCGACAGGTCGTCGGGAATGAGGTTACCGCCATCAGGCACCACGGGACGCTCACCGGTCTTGAGCTCCGCCTCGATGATCTCGGCCGAAATCTCGTCCTGCGAATAGAGCGCGGCGAGCCTGCGAACGAGGTTCTCCAGTTCGCGCACATTGCCCGGCCACGGGTAGCGCTTCATCAGCTCGATGCCGCCGGACGAGATTCGCTTGGTCTGCAGCCCTTCCATCTCGCCGAGCTTGAAGAAATGGCGCACGAGATCGGGCACATCCTCCGAGCGCTCGCGCAAGGCCGGCAGCCTGAGCGGCACGACGTTGAGGCGGTAGAACAGATCCTCGCGGAACAGTCCCTGGTTGATCAGCGTGCGCAGATCCTTGTTGGTGGCGGCGACGATGCGCACATCGGTCTTGATCGGCGTGCGGCCGCCAACCGTCGTGTACTCGCCCTGCTGAAGGACACGCAGCAGGCGCGTCTGCGCCTCCATCGGCATGTCGCCGATCTCGTCGAGGAACAGCGTGCCGCCCTCGGCCTGCTCGAAGCGGCCGGTGGAGCGGTTCTGGGCGCCGGTGAAAGCACCCTTCTCGTGCCCGAACAGTTCCGATTCGATCAGGTCGCGCGGGATCGCCGCCATGTTGATGGCAACGAACGGGCCGCCGCGACGACGGCCATATTCATGCAGCGCGCGCGCCACCAGTTCCTTGCCGGTGCCCGATTCGCCGGAGATCATTACCGTCAGGTCTGTCTGCATCATGCGCGCCAGCATGCGGTAGATGTCCTGCATGGCCGCCGAACGGCCGACCAGCGGCATCGCGTCGGGCTGTTCTTCGGGCCGCGCATCGATCTTCGGCCGCCGCGGCTCCGACAGCGCGCGGTTGACGATGTTGAGGAGTTCGGTCAGGTCGAAGGGTTTTGGCAGATATTCGTAAGCGCCGGTTTCGGACGCGCGGATCGCCGTCATGAAGGTGTTCTGGGCGCTCATGACGATGACGGGAAGTTCCGGCCGCGCCTTCTTGATTCGCGGCAGCATGTCGAAGGCGTTCTCGTCCGGCATGACCACGTCGGTGATCACCAGATCGCCCTCGCCCGCCGCCACCCAGCGCCACAAAGTCGAGGCGTTGGAGGTGACGCGCACCTCGTGGCCGACGCGGGAGAGTGCCTGGTTGAGCACGGTGCGGATCGCCGCATCGTCGTCGGCGACGAGAATATTGCCGCGAACGGTCATTTGCGGTCTCCTTCGCCGTCTTCATCGGCACCGAACTGGGTTTCCTTCCAGGCGGGCATCAAAATGCGAAACGTGGTGGCACGCGGCGTCGATTCGCATTCGATGATGCCGCCATGCTCGCCGACGATCTTGGCGACCAGTGCAAGCCCCAGCCCCGAGCCGTTCGGCTTGGTGGTGATGAAGGGGTCGAACAGGATCGGCAGGATATCTTCCGAGACGCCGGAGCCATTGTCGCGCACGCAAAACTCCAGCGGCAGCGACACGCGGTCCTGCGTGCCCGGAACCGAAACGCGAATACCGGGCCGGAACGCCGTCGAAAGCACGATCTCGCCCTGCGGGTCGCTGCCGATCGCCTCGGCGGCATTCTTGACCAGGTTGAGGAACACCTGGATCAGCTGGTCGCGGTTCGCGAAGACCGGAGGCAATGATGGATCATAGTCCTCCAATATCTTGATTCTTTTCGCAAAACCGTTCTTGGCGATAGCCTTCACATGATCGAGCACGACATGGATGTTGACGGGATAGCGGTCGATCGGCCGCTCGTCGGAAAACACCTCCATGCGGTCGACCAGCGAGACGATGCGGTCCGTCTCGTCGGTGATCAGCCGCGTCAGCGCGCGATCCTCGTCGGACGCGGACAGTTCGAGCAGCTGGGCCGCGCCCCTTATGCCCGAGAGCGGGTTCTTGATCTCATGGGCGAGCATCGCCGCCAGGCCGGTCACCGAGCGCGCGGCGCCGCGATGCGTCATCTGCCGGTCGATCTTGTCGGCCATCGACCGTTCCTGGAACATCACCACCACCGAGCCAGGAAACTCGGGCACTGGCGCGACATAGAGATCGACGACCTTCTCGATGCCGAGGCGTGGCGACGAAACGTCGACCCGGTACTCGTTGACCGGAGCCCGGCGCTCGCGCACCTGGTCGACCAGTGTCAGCAGCGGGCTGCCGAACGGGATGAGCTTGGACAGGGTGTTGCGCGCCAGCATGGTGGCGCTGGAGCGGAAGAAGTCCTCGGCATCGGCGTTGGCGAAGGTGATGAACCCTTCCTCGCTGATCATGATCACCGGTCGGCGGATGGTGTTGAGCACGATCTGGGCGGCATCGGTCATTTCAGTGCCCTGGCCAGCGGTGGCGTTCATGCGGCGCTCCGCAGGTTCAAGGGTTGCGGATCGCGCGAAAACACATCCCGCAGCAAGGCAATGACGCGGACCGGTTCGAACGCGGTCAATATTGCCTTCCGGCTGTCGTCGGCGACGGCATGGCGATCGAGATACCAGCCCAGATGCTTGCGCGCCTGCCGCAAGCCGCTCTCCACGCCGTAAAGCGCCAGCATGTCCTCATAGTGGGCGACGACATAGTCGGCCAGCGCCGTGGGATCTTGCGGCACGCCAACCGCCATTTCGCCCGCGGCCGCGGCTGCGATGCCGCCGGCGATCCAGGGCGCGCCGTAATGCGCGCGGCCGACCATCACCGCGTCGGCGCCGGACTGATCGAGGATCGCGGCGGCCTCGGCCGGGGAACAGACATCGCCATTGGCGACCACCGGGATTGAGACGGCTTCCTTGACGCGGGCGATCGCGCGCCAGTCGGCCTTGCCCTGATAGAACTGGCAGCGCGTGCGGCCATGCACGGTGACCATGCTGACGCCGGCCTGCTCGGCACGGCGTGCGAGCGTCGGCGCGTTGAGCGCGCCCTCGTCCCAGCCCAACCGCATCTTGACCGTGACCGGCACCTTGACCGCGCCGACCACGGCTTCGATCAGCGCGAGCGCATGGTCGAGGTCCAGCATCAATGCCGAGCCGGCATAACCGCCGGTGACCTTCTTGGCCGGGCAGCCCATGTTGATGTCGATGATATCGGCGCCCTCGCCCGCGGCTATACGCGCGCCTTCGGCCATATGGATCGCCTCGCGGCCGGCAAGCTGCACCATATGGACCGGCAGGCCGGAATGACGTATGCGCAGGTCGAAGCCGGCCCGGCCCTTGGCGAGTTCGCCGCTGGCCACCATTTCGGACACGACAAGGCCCGCGCCATGCGCATGGGCGCGTTGCCGGAACGGCTGGTCCGTAATGCCGGACATCGGCGCGAGGAATACGCGATTGCGGATACTCACACCGCCGACGTCGAGCGGCGCGGCCAATTTGGTCACATTAACCATGCACAAAAACCAAGCATGTCCATTCGTTGCACATTCTCTAGCCAGAACCGCCGCAATGTGCAACGCGGAATGACGCCACATTAAGGCGCAATTGGGAAAATGCCTGCCGCCGGATTTTTGCCGCGACGAGAGCGCCGCGCATTCCACCGGGACCCGCAAAGGACGCTTTGGATGTACATATTTGGCGCACGATCTTTTCCGAAAACCGATTACACTTTTCGGGATCGTGCGCTAAGCCAATCGGCATGACCGAGGGAAGTGAAAACTCGAGCGCGCAAGGCGGGGTTGCCGTGGTGATCGTCGCCGCCGGCCGCGGCGCTCGTGCCGGGCAGGCCAACGGGCCTAAGCAGTACCAGTGCATCGGCGGCCGCGCCGTCATTGCCCATACGCTGGAGATGTTCCTGGCCCATCCGCGAACCGGCCAGATCGTCGTCGCCATCCATGCCGACGATCATGAGCTGTTCCGGCAAGCGGCGGGCACCCACGTCCAGCGCGTCACCGCCGTCATCGGCGGCGCGACCAGGCAGGAGTCCGTCCGGCTCGGCTTGCTTGCGTTGAAAGGCCACGAACCAGCCCAGGTTCTGATTCACGACGCCGTGCGTCCATTCGTCGACGCGGAATTGATCGACCGCACAATCGCCGCCATCGGCGAACATGAGGGGGCGTTGCCCGCCCTGCCCGTCGCCGACACGCTGAAGCGCGAGTCGGCCTCCGGCGTGGTCGCAGAGACGGTTTCCCGCAGCGGGCTGCACGCGGCGCAAACGCCGCAAGGTTTTCCCTATGGGCCGATCCTTGCCGCGCATGACAGGGCCCATCAGCTGGGCAGGCTGGATTTCACCGACGACGCGGCCATCGCCGAATGGGCGCATATTCCGGTCAAGATCGTTCCGGGCTCGCCGGACAATGTCAAACTTACCTGGGCACGGGACATCGCCATGGCGCACCAGCGGCTTTCCAGCGAACGGATACACTTTCCGGACATCCGCACCGGCAACGGCTACGACGTCCACGCCTTCGAGCCGGGCGACCATGTCACCCTGTGCGGCGTCGCCATTCCGCATGAGAAGAAACTGTCCGGCCATTCGGACGCCGATGTCGGCCTGCACGCGCTGACCGACGCGCTGCTGGCGACCTGCGGCGCCGGCGACATCGGCACGCATTTTCCACCGTCCGATCCGCAGTGGAAGGGTGCCGCATCCCGGATATTCATCGAACATGCGGCAAGGCTGGTGCGCGAGCGCGGCGGCCGCATCGCCAATGCCGACATCACTTTGATCTGCGAGGCGCCGCGCGTCGGCCCGCACCGCGAGGCGATGACATCGGCCCTTTCGCTGATGCTGGGCATTTCCGCCGACCGCATCTCGATCAAGGCGACAACCAACGAGAAGCTCGGCTTCGTCGGCCGTGAGGAAGGCATTGCGGCGATCGCCACCGCCAGCGTGGTGTTTCCCGGCGAGGTGCCGGAATGAGCAACGCCGAGCTTGCAAATTCTCTGCTGCTGGCCTGCCAGCAACGTGGCATCATGCTGGCGACGGCGGAAAGCTGCACCGGCGGCCTGATCATCGCGGCGCTCACCGACATTGCCGGCTCCTCCGCTGTGGTCGACCGCGGCTTCATCACCTATTCCAACGAAGCCAAGATGGAGATGCTCGGCGTTTCCGCCGAAACGCTCGACGCGCATGGAGCTGTGTCGCGCGAAACGGTGCTGGAGATGGCGGCCGGCGCGCTGGCGCATTCACGCGCAAGCCTTTCTCTTGCCGTTACCGGCATTGCCGGTCCTGGCGGAGGTTCGGCCGACAAGCCGGTCGGTCTCGTCTGGTTCGGGCTAGCCCTGGCCGGCCACCCGGTTGTCGCCGAGCGCCAGCTGTTTGGCCACAAGGGCCGCGAATTCATCCGCCACGAGACGGTGAGACACGCCCTGAAGCTGGGCCTGCAAGCGCTTAGTCAGAATTAGGCCTGCCGCGCGACACCGTAGATGACGTCGGCGCGCTTTTCGAAAGCCTCGGCGAACATGCGAAAGGCGCGGTCGAACATGGTGCCCATCAGCGCGCCCAGGATGCGGCTCTTGAATTCATAGTCGATGAAGAAGCGCACGGCGCAGCCGGCGCCATCGGGTTCGAAACGCCAGACATTGCTCAGATATTTGAACGGGCCATCGATGTATTTCACGTCGATGGCGTTCTCGTCGGGCTTCAAAAGCACCTGCGTCGTGAAGGTTTCGCGGATCGCCTTGTAGCCGATGCTCATGTCGGCAAGGAGAACGGTGCGTCCGTCACGCTCCTTGCGCGAGCGCACCGTCAGCGCTTCGCATAGCGGCAGGAACTGCGGATAGGCCTCGACATCGGCGACCAGCGCGAACATCTGCTGCGGCGTGTGGGCGACGCGGCGGGTGGCTTCGAATTTCGGCATGAAATCGCTAGAGTGACTTCTGGAGTTGCGCTTCCCGCGCTGCTCGCAGCCGGGCGAAATCGTCGCCGGCATGGTGCGACGAGCGCGTCAGCGGGCTCGATGCCACCAGCAGGAACCCCTTGGTCCGGCCGATCGTCTCGAAGGACTTGAACTCTTCCGGGGTGACGAAGCGGATTACCGGGTGGTGCTTCTTCGACGGCTGCAGGTACTGGCCGATGGTCATGAAGTCGACATTGGCCGAACGCAGATCGTCCATCAGCTGCAGGATTTCATTCCGCTCCTCACCCAGACCCACCATGATGCCTGACTTGGTGAAGATCGACGGGTCGAGTTCCTTGACCCGCTGCAGAAGCCTGATCGAATGGAAATAGCGGGCGCCCGGCCGAACCTTCAGATAGTTCGACGGCACGGTTTCCAGATTGTGGTTGAAGACGTCGGGCTTGGCCGCCACAACGACCTCCAGGGCGCCGTCCTTGCGCAGGAAATCGGGCGTCAGGATTTCGATCGTTGTCGAAGGCGTTGCCGCGCGGATGGCGCGAATGACTTCGGCGAAATGCTGTGCGCCGCCATCGGCAAGATCATCGCGATCGACCGAGGTGATGACGACATGGCTGAGGCCCATCTGCTTGACGGCGTGGGCGACGCGAGCCGGCTCGTCGGGGTCGAGCGCCGTCGGAATGCCGGTGGCGACGTTGCAGAACGCGCAGGCGCGGGTGCAGATCTCGCCCATGATCATGAAGGTGGCGTGCTTCTTTTCCCAGCACTCGCCGATGTTCGGGCAGCCGGCCTCTTCGCAGACCGTCACCAACTTGTTCGATTTCACGATCTCACGTGTCTCGGCATAACCCTTCGAGACCGGCGCCTTGACGCGGATCCAGTCGGGTTTGCGCAGCACTTCCTGGTCCGGCTTATGCGCCTTCTCGGGATGCCGCAGCCGCGGCGCGTTGGCGATCGTGTCGAGGACAGTGACCATCTGAACCCTGGCTTTTCTTGCGACCGCCAGTCGGCGATCGTCACCTTTACGTCATCTAGGACTTTTCGGCACAAAGAAAAAGGCTGCAGCGGCGCATGCCGCTACGACCGTTTTCGCATAGCCGGAACCATATCGACTAGCGGCGCACCAGGCGACCGACCCAGATCAGCAGGCAGGCGCCGATGAAGCCGGTGATCAGATAGGCGATCCAGCCGACGCCGAATGGGCCGAAATTGAGCGCCTGCAAGATCGCGTTCAGCACCACCGCGCCAACGATGCCCATGATAATGTTCATGAAAATGCCGGTGTTGCTCTTCATGAACATTTCGGCCAACCAGCCTGCCAGGCCGCCGATGATGATGGCTGCGATCCAGCCCACGCCGTTCAAGTGCATATGCCTTCTCCTTGCGTGCGTAAAAATGCATCCGGAAACGAACTGACTTGCCGCCGAGATCCCGCAGCCTTCGGGGCTGAGTCTCTTGCGGCGAATCTATCATGCGTTCAGCGCGCGGCCATAGGCGTCGAGCACGCTTTCCTTCATCATCTCCGACAGGGTCGGATGAGGGAAGATGGTGTGCATCAGCTCTTCCTCGGTGGTTTCGAGGTTCATCGCCACAACGAAACCCTGGATCAGTTCGGTCACTTCGGCGCCGACCATGTGGGCGCCGAGCAACTGGCCGGTCTTCTTGTCGAAGATGGTCTTGACGAAGCCCTGGTCCTCGCCGAGCGCGATGGCCTTGCCGTTGGCTGCGAACTGGAAGCGGCCGACGCGGATATCCTTGCCTTCGGCCTTGGCTTTCGCTTCCGTCAGGCCGACGGAGGCAACCTGCGGATTGCAGTAGGTGCAGCCCGGAATCTTGAGCTTGTCGGTGGCATGCACGCCAGGGAAATTGGCGATCTTCTCGATGCAAACCACGCCTTCATGCTCGGCCTTGTGGGCAAGCATCGGCGGGCCGGCGACATCGCCGATGGCATAGATGCCCGGCACATTGGTCTTGCCGTAGCCATCGATGACGACGCAGCCGCGTTCGGTCTTTACGCCAAGCGCCTCCAGGCCGAGGTTCTCGATGTTGCCTTGCACGCCGACGGCCGAGATCATGCGGTCGGCGGTGATCTTCTCGACCTTGCCGTCCTTCATCTCGACATGCGCGGTGACCGAGTTGGCACCCTTCTCGACCTTGGTCACCTTGGCTTCGAGAATGATCTTCATGCCTTGCTTCTCGAACTGCTTCTGCGCGAATTTCGAGACTTCAGCATCCTCGACCGGCATCACCGCGGGCAGAAGCTCGACCACGGTCACCTCGGCGCCCATGGTGCGATAGAAGGAGGCGAATTCGATGCCGATGGCGCCCGAGCCCATCACCAGCAGCGACTTCGGCATCTCCTTCGGCACCATGGCCTCGAAATAGGTCCAGATCAGCTTGCCGTCCGGCTCGATGCCGGGCAGCGCGCGCGGCCGGGCGCCGGTCGCCAGGATGATGTGCTTGGCGGCGTAGGTGCCCTCGCCCTTGATGCCTTTCGGCACCGGCGGCTGCGGTTCCATCGGCTTCTTGCCCGTCTTGGAGACGACGATCTCGCCCGGTTTCGACAGCTTGGCCTCGCCCCAGATGACGTCGACCTTGTTCTTCTTCATCAGGAAGCCGACGCCGCCATTGAGCCGCAGCGAAACCTTGCGGGAGCGATCGACGACAGCCGATGTGTCGACGCTGACCTTGCCGTCGAGCTTCAGCCCGTAGTCCTTCAGATGATCGGAATAGTGCATGATCTCGGCCGAGCGCAGCAGCGCCTTGGTCGGGATGCAGCCCCAGTTGAGGCAAATGCCGCCGAGATGCTCGCGCTCGACGATCGCCGTCTTGAAGCCAAGCTGGGCGGAACGCACCGCCGTGACATAGCCGCCGGGGCCGGAGCCGATGATGATGACGTCGTAGTTCTCAGCCACGATTTTTCTCCTTATTCACAGTTCCAGCATGACGCGCACGACGGGCGTCAGGGCCTTGCCGATGTTCCGCGTGTTTTCGGCGTCGAGGTGGACGCCGTCGAGAGGGGTGGTTTGCGCGACCGTGCCGGCATCGAAGAAGCCGCAGCCGGCTTCGTCGGCGAGCCCGGCATATTGCGGCGCCAACAGCTTCGAGGCGTCGTCGCCGCCGGCAAACATTTCCTTGAAGTCGGCATTTTCGGTGCGGCTGACGAGAGGCGGCGAAACAATCAGGATCTGCGGCACCGGCCAGTCGAATGGGTAGTCGTGGCCGCGTACGATGTCGATCAGCCGCTGGATGCCTTGCTTGGCGGCAACCGGATTGCCGTGGATCCACGGCTTCATGTCGTTGGCGCCGAGCATGATGACGATCAGGTCGATCGGCGCATGCGTCGTCAGCACCGTCGGCAGCAGCCGTGCGCCATTGCGATCGGCGCCGGCCAGATGATCGTCGAAGGCGGTGGTGCGGCCATTGAGACCATCGGCGATGACCTGAACGCCGCCGCCGAGCCCAGCCTGCAGCACGCTGGGCCAGCGATCCTCAAAGGCGTGGCGGCCGCCTTCGGCATTGTAGCCCCAGGTCAGCGAGTCGCCGTAGCAAAGCACCGTCTTCATCGATCAACCCGCCTTCATGTTGGCCATGCCACGCTTCAACCGCCAGCGCACGAACAGCCATTGCACCAGTATGATCACAAGGCCCGGCAGGCCAAGTCCGAGCACGATGGGAATGTCGCCCTTCACTGCCGTCATGCTGCCGTCGGTATAAAGGATCGCGGCAATCAGCAGGACAAGCAGCGCCACAAAGACAATCAGCAACCACATTCCCGTCTTGCCGACGGTTGCCGGCGGATCGCTCATCAACTGCGCCACGAAGAAGACGAAGGTTACGATGATCGTCACCAGAACCGACGCCATGAAGACGAGGATGTATTCTTCCTGCGCGTCGGTGACGACGGCCAGTTCCTGCGCGACCAGGCCGCCAGCCAGGCCGGATAGAATGAAGGCGAAAAGGCTGGTGAAGAATTTCCGCACCGCCCTTTTCCTTCTTAGACCAGCATGCCCATCGGATTTTCGATCAGCCGCTTGAAGGCGACCAGCAGTTCGGCGCCCAGCGCTCCGTCAACGGCGCGATGATCGGTCGACAGCGTCACCGACATCACGGTGGCGATTTTGATCTCGCCGTTCTTGACCACCGCCCGCTCCTCGCCGGCACCGACCGCCAGGATCGTCGCATGCGGCGGGTTGATGACGGCGGCAAAGTCCTTGATGCCGAACATGCCGAGGTTGGAGACGGCGGTCGTGCCGCCCTGGTACTCTTCCGGCTTCAGCTTGCGGCTGCGGGCGCGGCTCGCCAGGTCCTTCATCTCGTTCGAGATCACGGACAGCGTCTTTTCGTCCGCATGCCGAATGATCGGCGTGATCAGGCCACCGGGGATCGACACGGCAACGCCGACATCGGCATGCTTGTGCTTGACCATGGCGCTTTCGGTCCATGAGGCGTTGGCATCCGGCACCGCCTTCAGCGCCAGCGCCATCGCCTTGATGACCATGTCGTTGACCGACAGCTTGTAGGCCGGCGCCTCGCCTTTTTCGGTCTTCTTCACCGGAGCCGCGGCATTGATCTGCGTACGCAATGCCAAGAGTGCATCGAGCTCGCAGTCGAGCGTCAGGTAGAAATGCGGGATGGTGGTCTTGGCCTCGACGAGGCGGCGCGCAATGGTCTTGCGCATATTGTCGTGCGGGACGAGTTCGTAGGAGCCTTCCTCGAACAGTTTTAGCACCTGTTCGTCCGACATCGCCTTCACCGCCGGAGCAGCGGCCGGCGCGCCAGCCGGGGCCTTGGCCGCCGGTGCCGTCTTGGCACCGCCGCCGGCAATCGCGGCATCGACATCGGCTTTCACCACCCGGCCATGCGGGCCCGTGCCGGTCACCGCCGAGACATCGACGCCGGCCTCCTTGGCAATGCGACGTGCGAGCGGCGAGGCGAAGGTACGGCCTTCCGGCGACTGGCTGATCTCCCCCCCCGTGGGGGAGATGGCCGGCAGGCCAGAGGGGGGCGCCTCGCGCTGAGAGGACGGCGGGACAGCGCCCCCCTCTGTCGGCTTCGCAGACATCTCCCCCACGGGTGGGGAGATTGGCGCCTCGTCTTGCTTGGCTTCCGCCTTGGGCGCCGCAGCACCACCGCTTTTCGCCGCCGCCCCCGCATCCTCGCCCTCGGCTGCGAGCACGGCGATCAGCGCGTTGACCTTGACGCCTTCGGTGCCGGCTGGAACGACGAGCTTTGCAACCGTACCCTCATCGACGGCTTCGACTTCCATCGTCGCCTTGTCGGTCTCGATCTCGGCGATGACGTCGCCGGGCGAAACCTTGTCGCCTTCCTTCACGAGCCACTTTGACAGATTGCCCTCTTCCATCGTGGGCGAGAGCGCCGGCATGGTGATGTTGATTGGCATTTTGTCCTCCCGCCCGGTTCAGCGATACGCGACGGCTTTGACCGCCTCGATGACCTCGCCGACATTCGGCAAGGCCAGTTTCTCGAGGTTGGCCGCATAGGGCATCGGCACATCCTTGCCGGCAATGGTGATGACTGGGGCGTCGAGGAAATCGAAGGCGCGCTGCGAGACCTGGTTGGCGATATGGTCGCCGACCGAGTTCTGCGGATAGCCTTCCTCCACGACCACCAGCCGGTTGGTCTTCTTGACCGACGCGATGATCGTGTCGAGGTCGAGCGGGCGGATCGTGCGCAGGTCGATGATCTCGGCGTCGATGCCCATGCCGCGCAGTTCCGCTTCCGCCTTAACCGCGTAGGTCATGCCGATGCCGAACGAGACGATGGTGACGTCCCTGCCCGTCTTGTGGATACGCGCCTTGCCGATCGGCAGCACGAAATCATCCAGCTTCGGCACGTCGAAGGACTGGCCGTAGAGGATTTCGTTCTCGAGGAAGATGATCGGGTTCGGGTCGCGGATCGCGGCCTTCAGCAAGCCCTTGGCGTCGGCGGCCGTATAGGGCATCACCACTTTCAGGCCGGGAATGTGGCTGTACCAGGCGGCGTAGCACTGCGAATGCTGTGCGGCGACGCGGGCCGCGGCACCATTCGGACCACGGAACACGATCGGCGCTCCCATCTGGCCGCCGGACATATAGAGCGTCTTGGCGGCCGAGTTGATGATCTGGTCGATCGCCTGCATGGCGAAATTGAAGGTCATGAACTCGACGATCGGCTTCAGCCCGGCCATCGCCGCACCGACGCCGACGCCGGCAAAGCCATGCTCGGTGATCGGCGTGTCGACGACGCGGCGTGGCCCGAATTCCTGCAGCAGGCCTTGGGTGATCTTGTAGGCGCCCTGGTATTCGGCGACCTCCTCGCCCATGACGAAGACATCGCCGTCGCGGCGCATTTCCTCGGCCATCGCGTCGCGCAAGGCTTCGCGCACCGTGGTCGACACCATCTCCGTGCCGGCCGGAATGTCGGGATCGGCGGCGATTTCCGCTTTCGGTGCGGCTGCGACTGGTGTCGCGGCCGGCTTTGCGGCCTCCGCCTTGTCCTCGGCCGGAGCCTCCGGCTTCGCCGGTGCTTCCCCCTTGGTGGGAGCCGCGGACTTGCCGACATCGGCGGCGCTTTCGCCGTCCTGCAGCAAAACCGCGATCGGTGTGTTGACCTTGACTCCTTCGGTGCCCGCGGCGATCAGGAGCTTTCCAATCGTGCCTTCATCGACGGCTTCGACTTCCATCGTCGCCTTGTCGGTTTCGATCTCGGCGATGACGTCGCCGGCGACGACCTTGTCACCCTCGTTCTTCAACCATTTGGAAAGATTGCCCTCTTCCATGGTCGGCGAGAGAGCGGGCATGAGAATTTCGATCGGCATGTTCCTCGCCCTCCCTTACAATACGATATCGGTCCAGAGCTCGGACGGATCCGGCTCTGCATCGTTCTGGGCAAATTCGGCGGCGTCGGCGACGACGTCGCGGACCTCCTTGTCGATGGTCTTGAGCTCGTCCTCGGTTGCCCACTTCTTCTGCGTCAACCGCGCCTTGACCTGCTCGATCGGGTCATGGTCCGAACGCATCTTCTGGACCTCTTCCTTGGAGCGGTATTTCGCCGGGTCGGACATCGAGTGACCGCGATAGCGATAGGTCTGCATTTCGAGAATGATCGGCCCGTTGCCGGCACGGCACCATTCGGTTGCCTGATCGCCGGCGGATTTGACCGCACGCACATCCATGCCGTCGACCTGGATGCCCGGAATCTTGAACGAAGCGCCGCGATGCGAAAAATTGGTTTCCGCCGACGAGCGCGAGACTGAGGTGCCCATGGCGTAACGGTTGTTCTCGATGATGTAGATCACCGGCAACTTCCACAGCGAGGCCATGTTGAAGCTTTCATAGACCTGGCCCTGGTTGGCGGCGCCATCACCGAAATAAGTCAGCGAGACATTGTTGTTTTCGCGATAGCGGTTGGCGAAGGCGAGGCCCGTGCCCAGAGACACCTGCGCGCCGACAATGCCGTGGCCGCCGTAAAAATGCTTCTCCTTGGAGAACATGTGCATGGAGCCACCCTTGCCCCTGGACAGGCCGCCGCGGCGTCCGGTCAGTTCGGCCATGACACCACGCGGCGAAAGCTCCATCGCCAGCATGTGGCCGTGATCGCGATAGGCGGTGATCATCTGGTCGCCGTCGATCAGCGCCATCTTCATGCCGGTGACGACGGCTTCCTGGCCGATGTAGAGATGGCAGAAGCCGCCGATGAAGCCCATGCCATAGAGCTGGCCGGCCTTTTCCTCGAAGCGGCGGATGAGCAGCATGTGCCGGTAGGCGGCAAGCTCTTCGTCCTTGGTGAATTCAGCAGGCTTGGGTGCTGAAAGCACCGATTTGCCGTCGGATTTCGATTTGGCAGGCGCTTTTCTGGCTGCGGTGGCCATGCATCACTCCCTGTTGGCGTCTCTTTGCGGACATTGGAGCTAGAGGAAATCTGCTCCCGGGGAGATCAGCCTCCCCACCGATTTATGGGAGGCTAACACGCGTTACAGCGTTGCGCCATGACGAATTTGCATAGCTGGCATGCGCCTAAGCGATTAAAATCATTGAAAATATTGGTGATTAACTGAAATTCGGTTACTTTGACGAGGCCGGCAACATGATGGTGATTTCATTAGGCTGGGACAGGTTGAGCGCTTTGCGCGCCTGCTCGTCGAGCATGTCCTTCTCCAGCGTGCCGTCATGCATGAGCCGAACGCGCCGTTCAAGCTCCATCCGGCGCGCCTTGACGGCATCGAGCTGCGCTTGCAGCGCGACCGTCTGGGCCTCGAGCTGATATTTCGAATTGATGCCGAATTCACCGTGATAGGCGTGGAAGCCGAAATAGGCCAAGAATACCACGCAAAGCGAAGGGATGATCAGCCGGCCGGTGTTTCTCTGCTTGTGCTGACGCGTCCACATCGCCCATTCCCTCGCGGCCGCGAACTCAGGCGGCTCACGACCTTTTTCGCCCGATTGTGCTTAACGGACGGTTACGGACGGCTGGCTTGAGCGACCGTGAAATGAAAAAGGACGGGAATGACCCCGCCCTTTTCCACTGTTCGGAAACGATTTGTCGGATCAGCTCTTGATCACCGACTTGCCGGCGTAGCGCGCCTGCTTGCCGAGTTCTTCCTCAATGCGGATCAGTTGGTTGTACTTGGCCATGCGGTCGGAGCGCGATAGCGAACCGGTCTTGATCTGTCCGCAGTTGGTGGCGACGGCGAGATCGGCAATGGTCGAATCCTCGGTCTCGCCCGAACGGTGCGACATGACGGCCGTATATCCAGCTTTGTGCGCGGTCTCGACGGCGTCGAGCGTTTCCGTCAGCGAGCCGATCTGGTTGACCTTGACCAGGATCGAATTGGCGACGCCCATGCGGATGCCGTCGCGCAGGCGCGCGGTGTTGGTAACGAACAGGTCGTCGCCAACCAGCTGCGTCTTCTTGCCGATCAGGTCCGTCAGGTACTTCCAGCCTTCCCAGTCGTCCTCGGCAAGGCCGTCCTCGATCGAGATGATCGGATAGTCGGCGGCGAGCTTGGCGAGATACTTGGCCTGTGCCTTGGGATCGCGCGTCTTCTTCTCGCCCTCATAGACGTAATTGCCGTCCTTGAAGAACTCGGTCGCGGCGCAGTCGAGGCCGAGCGCGATCTCCTCGCCCGGCTTGAAGCCGGCTTTCTCGATCGATTCCATGATGAAATCGAGTGCCACCGGCGCGCTCTTCAGGTTCGGGGCAAAGCCGCCCTCGTCGCCGACATTGGTATTGTGGCCGGCGTCCTTCAGCTTCTTCCTGAGCGTGTGGAAGATTTCCGAGCCCCAGCGCACGCCTTCGCGCAGCGTCGGCGCGCCGATCGGCAGGATCATGAACTCCTGGAAGTCGATCGGGTTGTCGGCATGCGCGCCGCCGTTGATGATATTCATCATCGGCACCGGCAGGATATGGGCCTTGGTGCCGCCGACATAACGGTAGAGCGGCAGGCCGGCGGCGTCGGCCGCGGCCTTAGCCACCGCCAGCGAGACACCGAGGATGGCATTGGCGCCGAGCCGGCTCTTGTTGGGCGTTCCGTCGAGTTCGATCATCGTCTGGTCGATATGGATCTGGTTCTCGGCTTCCATGCCGCCGATCGCCTCGAACAGCTCGCCATTGACCGCTTCCACGGCCTTGAGCACGCCCTTGCCGAGATAACGGGCGCCGCCGTCGCGCAGTTCGACGGCCTCATGGGCGCCGGTCGATGCGCCCGACGGCACCGCGGCGCGGCCCATCGAACCGTCTTCGAGCATGACATCGACCTCGACGGTCGGATTTCCACGGCTGTCCAGGATTTCACGCCCGACAATGTCGATGATGGCGGTCATTGCGATGTCCCCGATTGATCTGAAGAAATGTCGCGCCCGTCTTAGCCAAAGCGCCGCAAAAGGCAATCGGGCCATGGCCAAATAGTGCGGCCCGGCTGATTCACGAAGCGCAAATTTCTGTCATCATAAGTCATGCTGCCAGACGCGCGTTTCGAGATATGGTTTCGAAGCGCGGGGCGAAACAGGAGGAGTTTCGCCATGTCCGAGTTCAGCGGTATCGTGAGTTTGTTCCTGATCGCGGCGGCGTTCCTGACGTCGTGCGACAATCAGCAATCACCGCCAAAGGCAATCGCGCCTTTGCCGGCCTTAAGCATCAACCAATAGCCCCGAAGGCCCGCAAACCCATCGGGCATTGCGTTGAATCAAGAAAGGGCCCCGCCGAAGCGAGGCCCTTTTTTGTCACATCAGTGCCAGTATGGCTTGACGTTGTAATACTCGTAGGATGCGTCGCGCGCGCGCTCGCCATCCTCGCCGGTCAATTCATTGATCGAATAGGCGGGCGCTGCTTTCAGCTGTTCCTTGGAGAAGGGCACGACATAGCCGCCCTTGTCCCGATCATAATCGAGACTTGCCCAAGGAATGGCATGATACTTCTCGCCCATGCCGAGAAAACCGCCAAAACCGATGACCGCGAACATGATGCCGTTCGAGGTTTTGTCGAGCATGACGTCCTCGATACTGCCGATGCTGTCGCCCGCGGTATTGTAAACTGTTGTGCCGATGACTCGCGAAGCGGCAATGGCTTGGGTGTGGCCTGTTTGAGTTGTCATGATGTGCTCCTCATTGTCGTCAAACTCTGCTTCGACAATGTGGGAGAGGGGCGAAAGTTCCCGGCTTTTTACGGTGTCGGCCGATCACTCCGCGAGAATGAAGGTCACCTTCATGTTGACGCGATAGGCAGCAATCTTGCCACCGCGAGAAGCGCCGCCTCAGCGCCCCTTGGCGATGCGGTCGAACGCCATCAAACGCTCCAGGAGTGCCGGCATGTCTTTCAGCGGCACCATGTTCGGACCATCGGAAGAGGTCGAATTGTCCGGATCCTGGTGGGTCTCGATGAAGACGCCGGCAACGCCGACGGCGACAGCCGCACGGGAGAGCGTCTCGACGAAACGTCGCTCGCCACCCGAAGACC